>NZ_JBALOS010000027.1:7027-17433 GCF_036962765.1 Neobacillus drentensis | reverse complement strand
AACATTTGCGAAAATTGCCTAGAAACTTAGTAAATGACACTTATTAAACTCCAAAAGAAACGAAGTGTACGAAAAGAGCCTTACTAAAATACAATTGTTTCCTTCCATTTCGAAACTTCCTGAAGTCTTTTCTCATTAATCTGGTAACCGATTCCTGGGCCCGAAGGTACGGTTACAAAACCGTTTTGAACGGTAACTTCCGGCGTAATTATATCATCTTCCCAAAAACGATTTGAAGAAGAAATGTCACCTGGGATTGAAAAACCTGGTAAGGAAGCGAGCGAAATATTATGAGCACGGGATATTCCAAATTCGATCATCCCCCCACACCAAACAGGGATACCCTTTTCAAAACAGTAGTCATGAATTCGCTTTGCTTCATATAATCCGCCAATCTTGCCCACTTTAATATTAATGACCTTACAGCTTCCGAACTCAATCGCTTTTCGGGCATCATCATAGCTGTTAATACTTTCATCCAAGCAAATCGGAGTTTTGATTTCCTTTTGCAGCAAAGCGTGCTCAAGAATATCATCATATCCAAGCGGCTGCTCTATCATTAGCAGATTAAAGTCATCTAGAGCTTTTATCCGCTCTATATCCTTTAACGAATAGGCAGAATTGGCATCGGCCATTATCGGCAGGTCTGGGTAAGAACGGCGAATTTCTGCAAGAAAGGCATAGTCTAGTTTTGGACTAATTTTAACTTTAATCCGCTGATACCCTTCTATAAGATATTGGTCAATCTGCCGGATTGCTTTTGTTGTAGAGTCTGTTGCCACCACCACACCTGCTGCAACAGCCGAGCGAGTACCTCCAAGGGTTCTTGACAAGGGCTGTGCTTGGCTTTTCGCATATAAATCCCATAGTGCGGTTTCTAAAGCGGCTTTAGCCATATTGTTCCTTCGTAACGAACTAAACAGATTCGACGCCTGCGCAGGATGATCGATCGGATTTTTTTGAAGTAGTGGAATTAAAAAATCCGTTAACATATGTAAACAGGTTTTAACCGTTTCTTCGGTGTACCATGGAGTGGAAAAAGCAACTCCCTCACCATAGCCGGAAATTCCGTCTGAATTGGTTATTTTAATAATGATCCCTTCACGAACTGTAACCGCACCTAAATGGGTCAGAAACGGATCCTTTAAGGGCATTTCCATGACATGTAACTCAATTGACCTTATCTTCATCATTGATCCTGCCATCCTTTATCCACTCCCGCAGCTCCCGGCGAAGCAATTTTTTCGAGGCATTTCGAGGCAGTTCCTTCGTAAAATAAAAAGCTTTCGGTACTTTATATTTGGCGACCTGCTGTTTGCAAAATTGCTCCAGCTCTGTCACAGAAAGATTTGTTCCCCCTCGCTTCACAATAAAAGCTACCGGTGCTTGCCCCCACTCTAGATCTTCTATATGTGTTACTCCAGCATCGCTAACATCAGGATGAGCCAGCAATGCGGCTTCTATTTCTGCAGGGTAAATATTCTCTCCACCTGAAATGATTAAGTCCGAACGCCGGTCGAGGACATATAAGAAGCCTGCTTCGTCTAGATAACCAATATCACCCGTGTAAAACCAGCCATTGTTAAACTTTTCCTTTGAAACTTCGGGACGAAATAAATACCCTGAGGTAACATTGGGTCCTTTAATGACAATTTCACCCGGAACACCTGCTGGAGCCACATTTCCATCCTCCATGACAATCTGAATTTGTGAAGGAAACAATGGCTTCCCAGCAGAGCCCAGCCTTGTTAAACTATATTCTGGTGCAAGGGTTACGATTTGCGAGGAAGATTCGGTCATACCATATGTTTGATATACAGGGATCTCTCTTTCGACACATGCTTGGAGTAATGGCAATGGTGCGGGTCCACCTCCAAGCAGCATACAACGAAAATGATTTGGAAGGCGCCGTTCTTGAAGAGCTTCAACGATTCTTGTCAGCGTTGTTGCCACAACCGACATGATGGTGACCCCTTTTTCATGGATATCGGTAATGGTCTTTTCCACATCAAAGTGATCATGAAGAACCATCGGCATTCCATAAATAACACTGCGCATTAAAATTGAATAGCCGCTAATATGGAACAGTGGAACGGTACAAAGCCAGCAGTCGCTATCGATAAAGCCTAAGTTTAATGCTGAACCAACCGAACTCCACCAGTGATTTCCATAAGTTTGGATGACACCCTTGGGATTACCTGTTGTTCCTGATGTATACATAATGGTACATATATCAGAAAGCGATATTTCTTCAATGATATTCGGATCGTTTGTGACGCTGAAAAATATATCGTCTTTTGTTAAGGTTTTTAGCGATGGAATTCGTTTATTTATGATATCTTTTGTTTCATGATTAAAAGAATCATCAAGGATTAATGCAACTGCCATTGAATCGTTAAGTTGCCAGGCAAGTTCAGATGGAGAGAGACGGTTATTCAGTATCACGGATCTCACTCCTAATAACTGAAGGGCAAATAATATAACAACTGTATCAAGATTATTTTTTAATAAAACCCCGACATAATGGTCTTTTTGTACACCTAATCCTTGTAACTTCCCTGCAACCTGATATGAACGTTGATAGAGTTGTTCAAAGGTTACTACATGTTCCTGAAAATAAACGGCAGGTCGATCAGGTGTTAGAAACGCTCTTTTCTTCAAAAAATTAGGCATCATTTCGTTCTGCATACCGGTTCACCTTTCTTAATCCTTCTATCCTAGACTGCTTTCTATTAAAAACAGCCTGATGGGAACCATCAAGCTGCGAAAAATAACTATCAAGGAAAACGAGGGAATTTACCAAAATCAGGCTGACGTTTTTCTTTAAAGGAATCGCGCCCTTCTTTTGCTTCATCTGTTGTATAGTAAAGCAGGGTTGCATCTCCAGCAAATTGCTGCAATCCAGCTAAACCATCTGTATCTGCATTCATTGCCGCTTTTAAGAAACGTAAGGCTGTTGGACTCTTCTCTAGGATTTCATTACACCATTGTATGGTTTCCTCTTCTACTCTTTCAAGTGGAACAACCGTATTAATTAAGCCCATATCAAGTGCTTCTTGGGCGTTATATTGACGGCATAGGTACCAAATTTCACGAGCTTTTTTATGACCAACAATTCTTGCAAGGTAGCCAGAGCCGTAACCTGCGTCAAAACTGCCAACCTTCGGACCAGTTTGTCCAAAAACAGCGTTATCAGCCGCAATTGTTAAGTCACAAACAATATGTAGAACGTGACCTCCTCCAATCGCATACCCTTTGACCATGGCGATAACTGGTTTTGGAATAACTCGGATAAGGCGTTGTAGGTCAAGAACATTTAGTCGAGGAATCTGATCTTCCCCCACATAACCTCCATGTCCCCGAACTTTTTGGTCTCCACCTGAGCAAAATGCTTTATCTCCTGCACCTGTTAAGACAATAACCCCTATACTTGAATCATCGCGTGCATAAGCAAATGCGTCAATCAGTTCAGAAACAGTTCTTGGTGTAAATGCATTATGTACATGTGGACGATTAATGGAAATTTTAGCAATACCATTGTATGTTTCATATAAAATTTCTTCATATTTACGTCCTGCAATCCATTCTACTGTCAAAATGATTTCCTCCTTTATTTATTTTCTTTCGACAAAAAGTCACTTACTATTGTACCAAACTTTTCAGGTTCTTCCACATGAATTGCATGACCGCTGTCTTCAATAACTACCCAAGAGCTATTTTTCAGCTCCTTCATCATGCGTTCCGCAATATGACAAAACTTATGATCCTCTGCACCTGTTAACAGCAATACTTCACAGGATAGTTCACCTAATTTCCCCCACCAAGAAGGTTGGGAACCAGTTCCCATCCCCAGTAAACTGTTGGCAAGGCCCGTTGGGGAATTATTTAAACGCTGTTCTCTTATCTTTTGCTGGGATTCCAGAGGGAGACGCTTCAAGGTTGAAAAAAGAGAAATCTCTTCCCAATAATCTACGAATGCACTTATCCCCTGTGCATTAATAAAATGAGCAAGTTCGGCATCTTTCATACGGCGTTGTTGTCTTTCGTCCTCTGTTTCCAGTCCTGGTGTACTACTTTCCAGTATTAATTTTCGGACCCGCCCAGGAAATAGATGGGAAAAGGTTAAGGCAAGTCGGCCACCCATTGAATATCCAAGTAGATCTACTTGCTCGAACCCCATTTGATTCAGTATACCTTTTAAGTCTGAAGCAGCTGCCTCGATTTCGTATCTGCTTACATCATCAGGAGCGTCCGTTTTCCCATGGCCAATGATGTCAGGGATAACCAACTTGGTGAGTTTTCCCATGCATTCATGGAAAGGAGCCCAAGTGGTAGAGTCCCCCGTAAAACCATGTAACAAAATGAGTGGGACTAGCCCGTCACCATATACTTCGACATGATAATGAATCCCGTCGATGACAATATCCATTTATTGTTCACCTTTGACAAAGTTCGATATTTCCTGGGAAACATATCCCCAAAATTCGCGATGTTCATCACGATTCATCTCTCTGTTGGTGACAAGTTCATATACATTTATCCCAGTGGAACTTTTTGCTTTCATCATTTCTGACCCGAAATGATCCCAATCCTTGATTTTGGTGAAATTACCATGAAACATCTTAACCGCATGCTCAAATTCAATACCAAGTGGAGTGCCAAACAAAAGTTCAAAGTTTTTCGGATGTTCTGATTGAGGGAGAAACGAGAAGATTCCGCCGCCATTATTGTTAATAAGAATAATATTAATAGTAATGTTATACAGTTTTGCTGCGATCAGACCATTTAAATCATGAAAAAAAGTTAAGTCTCCTAGGACAAGATATAAGGATTCCGAGTTTAAAGCAGCACCTAAGGCAGTCGAAACTGTACCATCGATGCCGTTGGCCCCCCTGTTAGCCATTACATTGATGGACTTCTTATTGTTGACAAAAAAACTATCTAAGTCACGAATTGGCATACTATTCCCAACAAAAAGCGTAGCACCTTCAGGAAGCATTTCAGCTAATTGATAGAACAACCTGCCTTCACTTAATTCTGTTATATCCCTTAGTCGTGTCATCTGTTCTTTTGTTAGTTGATTAACCTTTTTCCAGTCCGTAAGAAAATCGGAAGAGGAAATCTCATCCGTAAATGATAGTATCTTTTCGCAGAATAATGATTCATTACAGAAGATCATATTGGTTGATAACGAGGCCGGGTCGCGCCAACCGCCGCCGCCATCAACAACATACTGCTCTACCCATCCATTTTCTTTTAAGAATATCGTTAAAGCTTTAGAAATTGGCATTGCTCCAAATCGTAAAACAACATCGGGTTTTAAGAAGGTTTTTGCGTCATCGTTCCTTAAAAAGGTATCATAGGATTCAATGATATTTTCAAGGCTATGTGTCCCACTTCTCAATTGTGACAATGGGTCAGCGATAATTGGGAATTTTAATTTTTCAGCTAAACGTATCACAACCTCAGGGAACCCTTGATCTACAATATTCCCACAAATAATTATTCCACGCTTTGTTTTTGAAAGGTTTTCGGCAATTTCTTGAAATTGTTTTTCTTCAATTGTTAAATCCCCATTATGTACCTTTACGTATCCGTTTGGACGTTCAGGAAGCTTGAAGATTTCATCATCCAGCTTAGGTATAAGTGGTTCCCTAAAAGGAAAATTCAAATGAACAGGTCCTGAAGGGGCATTTGTGGCAATCGCAACCGCTCGCGCACATACAGTTCGAGCATATCGGATCATTTCATCACTGTTTTCTGGCAAAGCCATTTCGGAGAACCATTTGACATGCTTCCCATATAAATGAATTTGATCGATTGCCTGAGGTGCCCCTACTTCTCTTAGTTCATGCGGCCGATCTGCTGTTAACACAATTAAGGGAACCCGCGCATAACGCGCTTCAACAATCGCAGGAAAATAGTTTGCAGCCGCTGTACCAGAAGTACATAGGATCGCAACAGGCTTATTCAATGATTTGGCTATTCCTAATGCAAAGAAAGCAGCAGACCGTTCATCCACATGAATATGGACATTAAGTTCAGGATGTTCTGCCATTATCATCGCCATAGGAGTTGACCTTGAACCTGGGCTGACAACGACGTCGGTTACTCCCGTAAATATAAGCTCTGATACAATCGCCGCTATATAGGCTGTTAAAGATTTTTGATGATTCATATTAATTTCCTCCAAGGGCTCGGAGCATGGGTTTAAATTTCAAACTTGTCTCCAAATATTCACTTTCTGAGTCAGAATCTGCAACAACTCCACATCCTGCAAACAACGAAACTTCATTCCCTTGAATAAGACCGGAGCGAATGGAAACAGCAAATTCACCATTTTTTCTGTAATCAACCCAGCCCAATGGAGCAGCGTAAAAACCCCGATCCAATTCTTCTACTTCCCTAATCTTCACAACCGCTTCTTCCTTTGGCAGTCCGCCAAGTGCTGGTGTTGGATGCAATCGTTCCACCAATAACATCAATGATGCATCCTTGTGGCATTTTCCGATAACAGGTGTATAAAGGTGTTGAATATCTCTTATCTTCATAAGTTGTGGCTTGTCAGGCAGAATAATTTCCTCGCAAGATTCCTCTAATGCTTCTTTGATCATTTCAACAACAAACCCATGCTCGATGAGGTTTTTTTGATCATTTAATAACATCTGACCTAATCTTTGATCTTCCTCTTCTGTATTTCCACGGGAGATAGAGCCGGCAAGACATGTAGAATAAACTTCATTTCCTTGTTTTTTCACCAGTCTTTCTGGGGATGCACCAATAAAACAATCACCATTTGATTCAAAGGCAAAAATAAAGCTTTCATGTTGCTGCCTATATAAATTATTTAGTACTCCCTCGGCCTCAACCTGATCATCAAATACCAGCCTCAACTCACGGGCTAGGACGACCTTTTTTAAGGTACCTTCTGTTAAATCCTTCACAACTTCATCGACAGTTTTTTTCCACTTCTCTGGGCCAATTTCTTTCATTTCCAGAAGTCCAGCAGATTTAATCTGTTCATTTTCTTCTAGAGATTGTAATATCTCATTTCTCTCTTCGTTTATTTTCTTAAACAGGTACGGATCCTCTTGGGGAGTACAAACCGTATTTGTGGTTAAATACGTTTTTCCATCAATGATACTCAATAAATATTTCGGTAGATGGAACAACGAATCCGTGTACTTCGACCAAAGGTCTGTTTTATCCTTGCAGGGGTCAAACGAAAATCCCCCGAACAAGACTGGGCCTACACCAATTTCTGTATATGGATTAAAAATAAGGCAGTCCTCTAAAAATTTCTCCCATTCCTTTTCAACATGAAAAAAGCGGTCAGAAGCCTGATCCAACTGAATTTGTTTAGAAATCCCAAGGCCAATAAGTACTGTCTCATCAGTTGGGTCCTTCCAGAAGAATCGTTCCCCGCGATAGTATTCTTTTCCTATATTAAAAAATGATAATGGGTTAATGGTGTCCATTTTATGAACTTCACTAAATAAAATGGGGCGGCCTAGTTCTTTCGCGCGATTGACAGCCAAAAGACCTCGTTCCATTATTTCCAATTCTTGAATGGTAATCAAACAAATCCCTCCAAAACAGCCGAAATGACTGTTATCCATTCATAATTCAAGCAAATTTTAACATACTCTTTCATTGTAAAGAAGTAAATAATACTTGTCACTAGCAAACCAGCCTCATACCCTATTATATATTAAGATTCCACTTAATTGATAAAAACAGCTTTCTCATTAAATTTTCATTATTATCATTTTTCCTCGAACCTTTCAATAATAATCAAACAGGTATAATCTTCTAGATTTGATAGGAAAAATTCATTGACACTATTCTTTGAATTACATACACTTAGTTTTGGGCATAGCCCATTATTTAATTAAACCTAGCCTTTTAAATAGAGAGAAATAACTATAAAGGGAGAGAACTATATGCAACCAAATATACAGAAAAGTTCTGAACCTGTAGTTGAATCAAACCGCGGCTTTCAAGTTTGGTGGCAAATGACACGTCCACATACACTAACAGCCGCATTTGTACCAGTTCTGCTCGGTACTGCACTTTCCCTTAAGCATGGAAACATTCATTTTGGATTATTTTTTGCTATGCTTATTGCGAGTTTATTGATTCAAGCTGCAACCAATATGTTTAATGAATATTTCGATTTCAAACGCGGTCTGGATACTGCTCAGTCGGTTGGAATTGGAGGTACAATCGTTCGTGATGGAATTAAACCTAAAACAGTCCTAAATCTAGCTTTTGGTTTTTATGGAATTGCCTTATTATTAGGGGTCTATATTTGCGCCAATAGCAGCTGGTGGTTAGCGGTTGTGGGATTAATTTGTATGGCTGTGGGGTATTTTTATACTGGAGGTCCTTTCCCAATCGCCTATACACCATTTGGTGAAATTCTTTCAGGGTTCTTTATGGGTATGCTGATTATTTTAATCTCCTTCTTTATTCAAACAGGAACAGTCAGCAGCACAAGTATTCTTGTTTCTGTTCCAAGTATGGTATTGGTTGGTATGATTATGTTATCGAATAACATCCGTGACCTGGATGGCGACAAAGAAAACGGCCGTAAAACAGTTGCTATTCTATTGGGTAAAAAAGGTGCTATTTACTTATTAATAGGGATGTTCACTTTTTCATTTCTTTGGGTTTTGGGACTCATCACTATTGGTGTTTTACCAGTTTGGGCAGCACTTGTGATTCTTAGCGCTCCAAAGGCTATTAAAGCAACTAAAGGCTTTATTGAAAACAATATTCCAATTAAAATGGCACCAGCAATGAAGGCAACTGCGCAAACAAATACCATATTTGGGTTTTTATTAGCGATTGGAATTTTTATTGGGCACTTTCTATAAAAAAAGCTTCTGCAATTGCAGAAGCTTTTTTTATAGAAGTGGATTAATTTTCCAAATATCATCTGCGTATTCTTGAATCGTGCGGTCGCTTGAAAAATAGCCAGCATGGGCGATATTGCTTAAACTCATTTGCTGCCAGCGTAATCGGTCCGTGAATGCCTCACCAATTGAACGTTGTATATCAGCATATGGTGCAAAATCCTTTAAGACAAAATATTGATCATTTTCCTGAAGGAGTGAGTCAAATATCGGTTCGAATTCGTTATAGACACCTGGGAAAAAGCCGTTTACAAGTTGATCTACTGCCTGGCGAATCCGATAATCATGGTGATAGTATTCATCGGATTGATATCCCCCGTGCTGATAGTAATGAAGAACTTCATCAGCTGTTAACCCAAATGTGAAAATATTGTCATTACCAACTAATTCACGAATTTCGATATTGGCGCCATCTAAGGTTCCAACGGTTAATGCTCCGTTGATCATAAATTTCATATTTCCTGTTCCCGATGCTTCCTTACTAGCAGTGGAGATTTGTTCACTCACATCGGCGGCAGGGAAGATTTTCTCAGCAAGGGAAACTCGATAATTTTCAAGAAAAATCACTTTTATTTTATCGCAGATTACGGGATCATTATTAACCTTTTCAGCGACCGTATTTATTAATTTGATGATTTTTTTCGCATAATAATACCCTGGTGATGCCTTTGCTCCAAAAATAAATACTCTAGGAACGACTGGGAAACTTGGATCCTCTTTGAGTCGATTATAAAGATACATAATATGTAAAACATTCAAAAGTTGACGTTTATACGCATGCAGACGCTTTACTTGAACATCAAAGATGGCACCAGTATCGACCGCCGTCCCGGTCTTATCAAAAATAACCTTCGCCAGTGTTTGTTTGTTTTCATTTTTTATTTTCAACAGTTGTTCCAAAAACGATGTATCATGTTGAAATTTAAGTAGTTCAGATAGTTCCGTAGCTCTAATTGTCCAGTCGGAACCAATAGATTCTGTAATTAATGAAGATAATTTCGGATTAGCTTTTAGCAGCCAGCGCCGGTAGGCAATCCCGTTTGTTTTATTGTTAAATTTATCAGGAAACAATTGATAAAATTGATTCATCTCTCGTTTCTTTAAAATTTCGGTATGCAGTTTTGCTACACCATTGACACTAAAACTTCCGACTATTGCTAAATGAGCCATTTTCACAAAATTATCTGCAATGATGGCTAGTCCTTTAATCCGCTCCCAATCCCCAGGAGTTTGCTCCCATAACTCGTGGCAGAATCGTTCATTGATTTCTTCTACAATCATAAAAATCCTTGGAAGTAACGGTTGAAAAATATGTATCGGCCACTTCTCTAAAGCCTCAGACAATGTTGTATGATTAGTATAAGAAATCGTATGTTTAGTAATTTGCCATGCCTGTTCCCAATCGTATCCTTCATCATCAATTAGTATTCTCATTAACTCTGGAATGGCTAAAACCGGGTGCGTATCATTTATGTGAATACAAATATG
>NZ_JBALOS010000027.1:0-6941 GCF_036962765.1 Neobacillus drentensis | reverse complement strand
CATCATGGGTATCATCAGGATATAAAAACTCAGAGATCATTTCTGTTTCCCGTTTATATTTTAAGATATCCTCATTCAGGGGGAATTGAGAAGGCTCAGCATTCCAGAGTCTTAACGTATTGATTGTCTTTGACTGATAGCCTGTGACCGGCATATCGTGAGGCACAGCCGTAACAGTTTCAGTATTCAGATGATGAAAAACAAGACGGCCATTTTCCATCTTCGCTTCTACCTTACCCCAAAAGGGAATTTTAATCGAGCTGTCAGTTTTACGGATTTCCCAGACATTCCCATTCTTTAACCATTGTTCAGGCAATTCGACCTGATAGCCATCCACAATCTTTTGTTCAAATAATCCATGTTTGTAACGAATACCATGACCATGGCCAGGGAGATTTAACGATGAAAGCGAATCTAGAAAACAGGCGGCTAGTCTTCCTAAGCCGCCGTTTCCTAAGCCCGCATCTGCCTCAAATTCCTCTAATTCACCTAAATCTACCCCTAATTCGTTCAGGCCTGCTTGAACGGTTTCTTCCACACCAAGATTAATAAGATTTTGTCTGAGTAACTTCCCCAATAAGTATTCAATGGAGAGGTAATATACCTGCTTTCCCTTTGCAGCCAGATGTTGCTCGTTTGTATTAATCCAATCAGTACTAACAAATTCACTTATCATCGTGCCAAGGGTCTGATAATGGTCCCTGGCAGAGCTTTCTGAGAAACTCTTTCCACATACCATCTCAAGCCTTTTTAGAAAGGTTTCCTTAAACACGACCGTATTAGAAAACATGTGTTTCACTCCTTGCAACGATCTCAGCATATAATTGATTATAGCTATAAGCTGACTGTGCCCAGCTATAATCCATCTCCATTGCTTGTTTGACAATGGATTTCCATGAATTTGAATCATGGTAAATACTTAGTGCTCGTTTAATCGTATAGAGCATGTCATGGGCATTAAAATGTGAGAAGGAAAAGCCGTTCCCTTTTCCAGTGAATTCGTTCCAAGTATGAATTGTATCATTTAAGCCGCCTGTTTCCCTAACAATCGGGATAGCCCCATATTTCATCGCAATCAGCTGACCTAGTCCGCAAGGTTCGAATTGAGATGGCATTAAAAATAAGTCCGCTGCAGCATAAAGTTTATGGGCTAGGCTTTCATTAAAGCCAGTATGCACTTTTAATTTTTCAGGATATATCCGTGCAGCCTGTCGTAAATGTTCTTCGTATTCATAATCTCCTGTGCCGAGAACAATTACCTGCAGGTCCTCCTGCAATATTTCACGAAGCACACACTTTACTAAATCAAGACCTTTTTGCCTTGTCAGCCTAGTAATCATCACTAATAAAGGGGTACGTTCGGATTGTGGTAATCCAAAGTGTTTTTGAATCTCACTTTTATTTACCGCCTTTTTCTGATGAGTATTAACCGTATAGGTTTGATAAATCAATGGATCTTTCGCTGGATTATAAAAATCCTCGTCAATCCCATTTAAGATTCCAATAAGGTCCTCTTTTCTTGCTCTTAACAGACCGTCTAATTTTTCACCATATGTCTGGGTTTGAATTTCTTCTTTATAGGTCGGACTCACTGTCGTAATTTTGTCAGCTGCAACAAGTGCGCCCTTCATATAATTAATATTTCCGAAAAACTCTAAGTGACCGGAATGAAAAGAATTATAATCCATTCCTAACAAATCTCCTAATACCTCTTTCGGAAAAATCCCTTGGAATTGTAGGTTATGAATTGTAAACACTGTCCTCATGAGACCGTACCCTTTTCGCTTATAATACTCAGTCCGTAAAAGGTAAGGAATCATCGCGGTATGCCAATCATGGCAATGCAGTACATCTGGAAAAAAGTCAAGCTGTTCCAGAGTCTCTAAAACAGCTCGATTAAAATAGGCAAATCTTTCCCCATCATCAAAATATCCATATAAATTTTCCCGTTTAAAATAGTATTCATTATCGATAAAATAGAAGGTCACTCCTTGATATGTGAGTTCTTCTATCCCGCAAAATTGATTTCTCCACCCTACAGAAACAGTGAAGTCTTTAACCTTTTTCATTTCACTTTTAAATTCTTCTGCAATGGTTCCGTACTTGGGCAGAATAACCCTAACATCCGTTCCCAAGCTTTTTAATTCTTTGGGAAGGGACCCCGCAACATCGGCAAGGCCTCCCGATTTTGCAAATGGTCCACATTCCGAAACAGCAAATAATACTTTCACGAGTTCATCAACGCTCCTTGTTTGGTTCCTTTACGAATCACAAATGGTGATCGTGCTGTGCCCGTTAATTGCGTTCCTGCCTCTACTTTAACATCTTTATCTAAAATTACCGAGTCTAGATAACAATTTTCTTCAATCTGGCACTTTTGCATAATGACACAGTTCTTAATAACTGCTCCTTTGCCAATTTTCACCCCACGTGAAATGATACTGTTTTCTACTGTTCCGTTAATGATACAGCCATTGGCTATCATGGCATTTTTTACCTCTGATCCCTTTGCATACTTCGTCGGTGGTTCATCCTTAACTTTAGTAAAGATTGGCTGATCTTTTGGAAATAGTTCTTTCCAAACATCAGACTTTAATAAATTCATACTAGTAGAAAAATAGTTCTCGATTGTATCTATCATCACGGCATAGCCGTCATAGTCATAGTGGCAAACAGAATAAAGGTCCTGAAGGTCATTAACTACATCCTTCATACAGGTATATCCCGTTTCATTCCGCGTTTCAATTAACTTAATAAGGAGGGATGTTTTGATCAAGTACATCTCCATTGACCCTCCATCCTTGTGATGGATTTCAGTGATGTCACAACCAGAGCGACTATGCCAATCCAGGATTGGTCTAAAGTTCATGTTGAACACTGTATAACAATTTGAGATGATTGCATACTCTTGGGTACTTCGATAAAAAAAGTCTAAATTTGCAGCAAAATGCTCAAATGAGCCGATTTTATTTCCGTCGTTATCGACAATCGGTGATGGGAAAAAGAAAAGGCCATCACGCTTTCGGTTTAAATCCCAATTCTTCCCGGAACCCAAATGGTCCATTAACGAACGATATTGCATTTTCGGGAAAATAGCCACACTGCGAATACCTGAATTCACCATATTCGATAATACAAAATCAATGATGCGGTAACGCCCCGCAAACGGCAGGGCAGCAAGTGAGCGATGTGTTAATAAATCTTCTAAATCATCATGGTATGTTGTGGCGTCAATTACACCTAAAAGCTTTCTTTTCAATCAAAGTCCCTCCTATATTTTATTAAGGCTCTTTTCNNCTTACGAAAAGATGCCACGAAGTTTTTGGAATATGGGTTGATGAGCTTATACGAAAAACAATAATCATTACGAAAATAGCCTTTATTAAAAAGCAGGATAAAGCCCGCTTAGCATTTCATTCGTAACTAGAATAATCTCGTCATCAAATGAGCGAATCACCGTCCCGTCAGGCACTTTTACATCACTAGGAACAATCGCTCTCTCGATCAAACAATTATCACCAATAATGGAATCAGGCATAATAACCGACTCTTTAATAATCGAACCTTTTCCGACCGTTACCCCTTGGAAGAGGACAGATTTGTCAACTTCCCCTTCAACTGTACACCCTTCATTAATCAGTGATTCCTTTACGATTGCATCCGAGGAAATAAATTGCGGCGGCTGGTTTGGATTAACGGAATAAATCCTCCATCCTTGATCAAATAAATCTAAATCACAATCTTCACTTAACAAATCCATGTTAGCTTCCCAAAGACTTGTAACCGTTCCAACATCTTTCCAATATCCTTTAAATGGATAGGCAAACAACTTCTTATTCTCCTCTAAAAGCAATGGGATAACATCTTTCCCAAAGTCATGACTAGAATCAGGATTTCGGTCGTCCATTTCTAAATATTCTTTAAGTATATTCCAGCTAAAAATATAGATGCCCATCGAAGCAAGATTATTTTTTGGATTGGCTGGCTTTTCATCAAACTCAACAATTCGCATATCTTCAGTTGTATTCATAATTCCAAATCGGCTAGCTTCTACCCATGGAACTTCAATTAAGGAGATGGTCACATCTGCCCTTTTTTCAATATGGTATTCTAGCATACTTTCATAATTCATTTTGTATATATGGTCACCTGACAAAATAAGAACATATTCAGGCTGGTATTGTTTGAGGTAATTAAGGTTTTGATAAATGGCACTTGCCGTTCCTGTATACCACTTTACTTCAGACGATTCAGCATATGGTGGTAAAACAGTTACCCCTCCATCCTTCCGATCAAGGTCCCAAGCACTGCCTATCCCAATATATGAATTTAGTAATAATGGTTGGTATTGTGTTAATACCCCAACTGTATCAATGTTAGAATTTGCACAATTACTTAACGGAAAATCAATAATACGATATTTCCCCCCAAAAGGAACGGCAGGTTTCGCTAAATCCTTCGTCAGCGAATTAAGCCTACTACCCTTTCCTCCTGCTAATAACATGGCTACGCACTTTTTCTTTGCCATTTCCTTTTCGCTCCTTTCGCTTTTTAACCGGTCTAATGATTTGAAATCCAAATGCTGGAATAGATATATTGATTGAATTTGGCAGGCCATGGAATGGCTCTTCTGCTGCTAGAATTGTTTTTTTATTTACAAACCCCGCCCCGCCGTATTCTTCATGATCACTATTGATAATTTCGCGGTATTCACCATTTTTAGGAACACCGATTTTATAGTCAGGGTAACTAACCCCTGTAAAATTACAAATAACTACTAACGTGTCATCTTCCTTTTTCCCTTTTCTTATAAATGAGAAAATAGATTGTTGACTATTATTTGCATCTATCCATTGGAATCCGTCCTGCAAATAATCGAGCTCATAGAGTGCCTTAGAACGCTTATAGAACTTAGTTAAGAACTTAACAAAGTCATTTAATTTTTGATGCATTTCGTAGTCCAATAAGTTCCAGTCCAGTTGCTCTTTATCCTTCCATTCAGAAAACTGGCCTAACTCAAAGCCCATAAAAAGAAGTTTTTTGCCAGGATGGGCAAACATATAACCTAACAAAAGCCTTAGTTGCGCAAACTTTTCCCAGTAATCTCCTGGCATCTTATCCAGTAATGACTTTTTCCCATGGACCACTTCATCATGTGAAAACGGAAGCATAAAGTTTTCTAAAAAAGCATATAAAAATGAAAAAGTTACTTTAGAATGAACATGCGACCTACCATACGGTGGAGTTTCCATATATTCCAGCATGTCATTCATCCAGCCCATATTCCATTTATAATCAAAACCGAGCCCACCGTAACTAACTGGTGTTGTCACATTAGGAAATTCGGTTGAGTCTTCCCCAATCATGAGAAAATGTGGATCATACTCATGAACTTGACTATTTAACTTTTTCAAAAAGTTAATTCCAAATGGATTTTCTCGCCTTTCGTTTGAGGCGTTGGGCCAGTATATGATATTAGCCACTGCGTCCATTCGAAAACCATCAATATGGAAATAATCAATCCAAAATAGGGCGTTAGAGATGAGGAAACTTTGTACCTCACCTTTTCCAAGATCAAAGTTTGCTGTCCCCCATACAGCATTTTCTCGATCACTTTCTGTAGTATAAGAGTAGATGTGCGTTCCATCAAAACGGTAAAGACCATGTGCGTCCTTACAAAAATGACCTGGCACCCAATCAAGAATGACTCCTATACCATGTTGATGCAATTGATCTACAAACTCTCTAAATTCATCTGGCGTCCCGTACCTAGATGTCACTGAAAAGTAACCAGTTCCCTGATAGCCCCACGAGGCGTCCAGTGGGTGCTCAACAAGCGGTAATAGCTCAACATGTGTAAATCCATGGTCGAGTATGTATGGAATCAGCTCATCTGCCAATTCTTTATAGGTTAAGTAATCGCCATTTTCTTTCTTTTTCCATGATCCCAGGTGTATTTCATAAATAATTGCGGGTTCTGAAAGCAAGGATTTTTTCCCGCGTCGATTCATCCATTGATTGTCTTGCCATTCATAATTCTTTAACGAATAAACTACAGAGGCTGTATTAGGTCTTATTTCAGAATAAAAAGCAAACGGATCAGATTTTAGCAGCCTCTCACCTGATTGTGAGAAAATTTCATATTTATAAAGCTTCCCTGTTAAATCCTTATCAGTAATCAGGATCCATACTCCATCATCGTTAACTTTTTGCAGTTCATACCCTTCACCATTCCAGTTATTAAAATCCCCCGCGAGCCTTACCTGCAGTGCATTAGGGGCCCAAACGCAAAATCGTGTATAAACCTTATCGGAATTCTTTAAGATATGAGCGCCAAAAAGCTGATGACTTTGAAAAAAATTTCCTTCGTGAAATAAATGTAACTGATAATCAGTCGGAAAAAACGTATTCACTGTCATGGCTCTCCTCATCCCCAATGAAAATATGTATTTCAAAATCCAATTATAAGTGCAATTTATCAATAATCCTCATAAAACTTTTTTATCTTTTCTGACAATAAGCGATACGTAATGTCATAAAAGGCTATTATTCGACAATTAACGACACTATTCATCAGTAATTCTATCAGTATTCGCCAAAAATATATAAAAAATTTTCAGTTTTTTTAATAATTTTGCCCAAAAAAGTTATTTGATTTTCAA
The DNA here is from genome assembly GCF_036962765.1 of Neobacillus drentensis. Taxonomy (GTDB): domain Bacteria; phylum Bacillota; class Bacilli; order Bacillales; family Cytobacillaceae; genus Neobacillus; species Neobacillus drentensis_C. Next base: position 279 of record NZ_JBALOS010000027.1, on the reverse strand, counting down.
TAAATGCGGAGTTCAAAGGAAGGGAAAATTGTGGAAATGAAAGCGTTATCAATGTTTGTTGATGGATAATACAGGAAAAATAATTATATTAATATAATTATTGTTCGTGAAATGTCATCAGTTTTTCGGTAAGTGGTTGGGGACATACAAAGGGGATTTTTTGGTTAATCTTCCGTGCTAAAAAAGCTTTAGTAATACTCGGCTGCAATCTTTATTAAGAAAAAGGCTGTGTTAGTGATGCCTGTTGTTTTCCGCTCCAGGCGCTTCGCTTTCCGCGGG
>NZ_JBALOS010000026.1:81259-86909 GCF_036962765.1 Neobacillus drentensis | reverse complement strand
TGTGCAATGGTTCCTTCTGTAATGGATTCTGCCAGTTCTGGTACTTTGATTTAAATCATCTGTTGTATCCTCCTAGGTATGATGTTAAGTCTGCAATTATGTTAGATAATAGTATTTTGTCTGATGATGGTTTGTTAGTAATTTACTCGATTTCTTGTTTCTGAGTATCTACTAGACTCTACATAATTCAAAGCCTGTTGGATAATGCGTTCTTGTTCATTCTTATGAACGCTTGGATCGCCGCCTGCCGTGCTTGAACGCTCCTGACGCCCAATGTAACCAACTGTCAGGCTACCGGATGCAAGATCAAAAAGAGTAGGGGCAATATAATGCCACGCACCCATATTTTTCGGTTCTTCCTGAACCCATACGATTTCCTTCAAATTTGGGTAACGCTTTATGATGGCTTCTACTTTTTCCTTAGGGAATGGATACAATTGTTCGATTCGAACGATGTGTATCTCTTCTAAGTTTCGATTTCCTTTGTTTGAGTCGATTTCTACGGCCAGATCGATGGCCATCTTACCTGTTGTTAACACTAAACGCTTTACCTTATCTGTCTCTTTTCCAAGGTCTGGCTGTTCCAAAACCGTTTGGAAATGACCTTCGCTTAGAGAAGTACCAGGAGAAGCGACTAACGGGTGACGGAGCAGACTCTTTGGAGTCATAATCACCAATGGCCGAACAAACTCTGTTCCTAAGATGGATGCTTGGCGACGTAAAATATGAAAATACTGGGCCGCACTGGACAGGTTGGCAACTGTCCAGTTGTTTTCAGCTGCTAACTGTAAAAAACGTTCAGGACGGGCACTGGAATGCTCCGGACCTTGGCCTTCATACCCGTGAGGCAACAGGAGAATAAGCCCTGATTTTTGCCCCCATTTTGCTCTTGCGGATGAAACAAATTGATCATAGAGGGGCTGTGCTGTGTTGGCGAAGTCACCATATTGTGCCTCCCACATAACAAGTGTTTCAGGAGCAAATACATTATATCCATATTCAAAACCTACAACAGCCGCTTCCGACAGTGGGCTATTATGAACCGCAAACGATGCTCGTGCTTGCGGAAGATGGTGCAGTGGTGAATAGGTTTCGTTTGTTTCCGAGTCATGGAGTACAATGTGACGCTGTGCAAACGTTCCACGCTCAGAATCTTGGCCAGTGAGACGAATCGGTGTACCATCTTTTAACATCGATGCAAATGCCAGCACTTCTGCTACCGCCCATTCTACTTTCCCGTTCTCTTCTAGTGCCTTATCACGGCGCTCAAGAATTCTCTTTAATTTTGGATAAACACGAAAACCTTCCGGCCATTTCAGCAAATCCTGGTTTAATTCACGAAGCATATCAAGTGGCACACTTGTTTCCAACGGTGGAATTCCTTTGGAAATCACCCTCGGAACCTCTATTTCTTCAGAGTGTTCATTCTGCCTCTTCTCTGCCACTTTTTCATATTCAGCCTGCAACATTTCTTGCACGCTCTGATTGATTTGCTCAACTTCTTCTTGGTTGAGAATGCCTCTATTCTGCAACTGATTGGCGTACAACGCTTTTACAGTTGGATGATTCACAATTTTTTTGTATACTTTTGGCTGGGTCACAGCTGGGTCATCCATTTCATTGTGGCCAAATCGACGGTATCCAACTAGATCAATTAAAAAGTCCTTTTGAAATAGAGCTCGGTATTGATAAGCAAGACGAACTGCTGACAAACATGCTTCAGGATCGTCCGCATTTACATGTACAATCGGAATCTCAAATCCTTTTGCTAAGTCACTCGAATATCTCGTCGAACGAGAATCGTGGCTATCTGTTGTAAATCCGACCATGTTATTGGCAATGATATGGATGGTTCCACCTGTTCGATATCCTTTTAACCCACTTAAATTTAAGGTCTCCGGAACAATTCCCTGGCCCGGAAAGGCTGCATCGCCATGGACCAAAATCGCAAACGCCCTCTTAACATCCTGCTTAGGGTAACCGGCATTCCTTCGTTCTTCTTGGGCTGCTCTTGCAAAACCTTCGACAACCGGATCGACAAATTCAAGATGACTGGGATTATTGGCTAAAGTAATACGTGCGCGAACGTTACCAGGACCTTCCATGAATCGATTGCGTCCTAAATGGTATTTCACATCACCAGTCCAGCCCTCACTAATGTCGACTAAATCTTCTGACGGACCCTGTTGTTTGGCAGACGAATGCTGAAATTCAGAGAACATCTTTCTATATGGTTTGTTTAATACATGTGCAAGGACACTTAAACGGCCGCGATGAGCCATTCCAATCACGACATTATGTGCTCCATCCCCGACACCTTCATGCACCGCTTCATTCAGCATCGGAACAAGCATGTCAACCCCTTCAATAGAAAATCGCTTTTGACCAACAAAGGTTTTATGCAAAAATTGTTCAAATCCCTCAACCTCAGTCAAAGACTGTAACAAGTTCGTTTGATCTTCTTTAGATAAGGAGCGATGCAAGGAACCGGTCTCCACCATTTGAGTGAGCCATACTCGTTCATCCATATGTTGGACGTGGTTAAATTCATAGGCGAGTGTGGATGTATAAATACTCTTTAAATGGTTGATCGCATCCGATGCGGTTTGAATGTCATCAGGTGCCTGCTCCCAAACAAGTTTAGCTGGAATCGCTTTCAAATCTTGCTCACTTACCCCATGTTTTTCTGGATGAAACAACTCTTGATTTTGTTGATTCACTTCTAATGGGTTCATGTTTGCAGCTAAATGACCATTCGAACGAATGTCTTCAAGCAGTTTTACCACTTTGAGTACTTTCTGTATATTTACGGAATCATTAGGTTTGATAGATTCTTTATTAAAGGTTTCTTGGGTATCTCTTGACTCAAAAGACAAAGGTGAACCCCATTTAATAAAAAGTTCTTTTAATTTTGGATCAATGGAGTCTTCTCCGTTCGTGTACCGTTCATATTGTTCGATTACATAGCCAAGGTTTGGACCATTGAATTTTCTCCACGGATTTGGTTGGTTTTTCTGTTCTCCCATTCACAATTCCCCCATTGTTGTGTTACTTTATATGTCTTGATTCGGATTATTTAGTGAAGTTATAATTAATTGCTTAAGGTTAAGGATAATGTAATAATTGAAATAAATAAAATGCTAAAAAATTATATTAACCTATAAAAAATATTTATATCAGATAGATAGGTGGAAAAATGGATTACCGTGACTGGGAAATACTAAAGGTGCTTTATCATCAAAAGAATCTAACAAAAACAGCTCGCCTCTTATTTCTTACTCAACCCGCATTAACGACTCGATTAAAGCATATGCAGGAAGAACTGGGTGTTAAAATCGTAACCCGTGAAAGCAGGGGAGTGCATTTTACCCCACAAGGAGAATATCTTGTTCATTGTGCTGAAGAGGCCCTTGCTCATTATGAAAGGATTAAAGAAAGTGTCCAAAATATGAGTAATAACGAAAGCGACCAAGTGGTAGGTACGTTGAAATTGGGGGTTTCTAATTTTTTCGCCAATTATGAACTTCCCTTCGTTTTGAAACTATTTAAAATGCAATATCCACATGTGGAATTCAAAGTAACTACGGGATGGAGCAGAGACGTAACTCAACTTATTCACAATAAGGACGTTCATATCGGCTTTGTGCGTGGAGATTATGGCTGGCGGGGATTATCGAAATATCAATTATTTGAGGAAACCATTTGCATTGCTTCAAAAAATGAGTTTGATATTAAGGATCTTCCTCGTCTTCCTAGAATCGAATATAGAGGGGATTACTTATTAAAATCAGTCATTGATCATTGGTGGGCTGAAAATTATGCACAAGCCCCTTTTATAAGTATAGAAGTGGATCAAGTAGACCCTTGCAAGGAAATGGTTATAAATGGTTTAGGCTATGGCATTTTGTCTAGCAGAGTACTCAAAGGAATAGAAGACTTATACAAAATCCACTTAAAAGATCAAGAAGGAAATCCGATTTTGCGGAGAACGTGGATGTATTACCATAAAGAAGCTCTGGAATGGAATGTTGTTAAGGCGTTTGTAAATTTTATCGAAAATTTCGATTGGAAAGATAATTAAATTTAACACTGAGGAGGAAAAGGGTAACGTAGTCACTTAGACGTTACCCTTTTCTATGCTACTCCTGCTGACGATTTAGGGAGTTTACTTTGTATTTTGGGAAATCCTAAAGTGGGAGGACTCTTTACATTGCCGCTTTATTTGCCCCAGTAGAAACGACAGTTTTAACCGATGGCATATTCGCAATAAATACGCCGAGTAATACCAAAATCCCACCGATGATTTGATTCATCAAGATATGATTTCCTAGAATAAAATGGGAGGCAAGGATGGCCACAAATGGCTGGATATTCATGAACATCGAAGCTGTACCTGCGCCAACTTTAGCTACACCCTTATTCCACCAAAAGCCGGCAACTCCTTGAGCGATAATCCCAGCTAAAATTAACAATAACCACATGAAAAGTGAATGGCTAATAACGGAGCCGCTCACCAAATTTTCAACTCCGGCAGCAGGAATCATCAGTATACTTCCTAGTACCGTCGAGTAAACGGTAATAATAAAGGTGTTCATGGTTTTCGCTAAACCTCGGATAAATAATAGACTAATCGAGAGACAAAGCATAGCGATTAGAATGTTAAAATCTCCCCATGAGATTCCCAAACCGCCATTTCCAACTCCAATAATTGAAAAAACACCCAATAAACTAATAATGGCTCCTGCCGATTTTTTTATCGTAAACTTGACCTTAAAGATGATCCGTTCCAATAAAATTGTCGCTATCGGTGCCAAGGATATTATTAATGAGGCGTTGGCCGGTGTTGTATGCTGTAGCCCAGTAAAGTAAAAGGTTTGATTTAACAGGGTTCCAAAGATTCCAACACCAACTAGGAATTTCCACTCTGAGGTGGTGGGACGCTTCATTCCTTTATGAATCAAGGCAACGATAATTAAAAAAAGTGAGGTAAAACAAATTCGAACGGTTGATAAAATAACAGGTGAAAAGTCTTGCAGCAAATAGGCACTGATTGGATAATTAACCCCCCACAAAACAGACACCAAAAAGAGACTAATAAAAGCTTTTATCATACTACTAGACATTTGAATAGACAACCCTTCTAGGATGTTTTTGTTGGCAACTTTTATTAGTATAGCATGGTATTTCGCTTATCGAAAGAATTTTCAATTGGAATTTCCATGGATTTATCTTAAGTAAAAAGGGGCAACGAACACATATGCAGTGTTCGTCACCCCTTTAATATCGCATATTAGAATTTTCTTTTTACTAATTTATGTTTACCCGCGTAGATATAAGATTCCATGAATTGATTTTCAGGATAGGTGCTAGGATATACCACTGTTAAATAAACATTGTTTCCAATTAATTTAACGGTGGCAATCCCCTTGTTCAAAGCAAAAGATTCTGTGAATTTAACTTTTCCAACGCCATTTTTATCAAATGTAATTGAATATTTGTCTGTATCTGATTCTCTTGCATTTGAACCATCCGGCATGGACCACCAGATGCCATATAGATTAATTTTTGCTTTATTGCTGCTAATAAACGTTAAATCTAAACCAACTCCTGGTTTACTTGTTGCAGAGGTAAACCATCGCCCGCCATATTT
>NZ_JBALOS010000026.1:78470-81253 GCF_036962765.1 Neobacillus drentensis | reverse complement strand
TGTTGTTTTAAAAACTTTAACGTATTTTTTCGCAATATAGGCTTTTTTATTTTTGTATGTAATTTTATACCAGTTATTTTTGGTAATCGAATAAACAGTTAAGGTTTTCCCCTTATATACCTTACCTAAGACCCTATATTTTGTTCCAGGGGCCGAATAAACCTTTGCGCTATTTGAAGTAACTGTAACTTTTTTTGTTGCAGCAGAAGCTTCATTCATTGGTTGAAATAATGTAAATACAAGTAAAAATGCCAGTACTAATTGCAGGGTTTTTCTCATCTTTTCTCCTTCCTATCTCCCATTTTTTGCCACTCCATCATTTAACATGGAATATTTTACAAAATTATTTTCTATTAATCAATTGTTTTTTACACAAACACCATTATTAAATCAATATTAAAAGACCGCTATCATTTGAAATAGCGGTCTTTTGTTTATTTTTCTAACGTTATTACTTGATATAATTCATTGCGGTTAATGCTGCTGCCATTAAATTCATGGGTCAACCTTCCATCCTCATTAAAAATAAACGTTTTGTTGTCATGTACCACTTCGGAGCCGTTGTTTTTGAAATGTTCACCTAGTGAGTCTGCCAGGTTTTGAATCTGCTTCTTATCTCCTGTCAACATTTTCAGGTAGGACAGATCGAAATTCATCTTCATTGCGTGTTCTTTCATGGCTTTAGGTGTATCATTTTTGGGGTCGAGCGAAACAGAAACAAGTAAAATTTTATTTGTTTTATTTCCTTTCAATTTTAGATCCTGCTGCAAGTTGCTGAAATTCGCTAATAAAATTGGACAAGCATTCGGATCAAGACAATTTATATACGTAAACGTCATTATAACAGTTTTTCCAATAAAATCCTGTTTTGTGACAGAGCGTCCATTCTCGTCGATTAACCTAAAATCAGGTAAGGTTACCTCTTTTGTTACTTTATGGGCATTCTCCATTGTCTTTGCCTCGACAGTAAATGGCTTTTCGTCCACAACCGTTTGCTCATCGTTTTCTACTTTAATAGAAGCAACCCACTCACCGTTCATCGCTAAACTAGCGGTTCCAATATATTTGCCAGAGCCTATTTCTTCCACTGTAACTGGAGTTGTTCCATGATCCATATTTTTCATATTTAATTCGGCACTCACCTTGGCACCTTCGACCGGATTTCCCTGTTTACCTTCTACCGTAAATTGCATCGCATATATTTTGCCCGGAGTAAATGTTTTTGGTGTTTTTAGTTTCACCGTCATATTATTGGATGTCCCACAGCCCGCGATAAATAATACCAAAAGACTAATTATGAAGACAGAAATTCTTTTCATTTTGTCCAACCTCTCAGCTAGATGTTTTTATATCTCAACTCCCTTCCACTATATACTACATTCAACTTTATATCTGTGAAGTTTTATACATTATTCAAAACTAGTAAAATCATACACTTAATCAATAGATTTTTAGTCTTTCTTTTTCAACCACTTCTACCTTAGATAGTATCGGTCTGTCGTTCCGCCAATCGACATGTACTTGGAGATTGAAAAATTCGGTAAGTTTCTGACTTGATATCAAATTACTTGTCTCACCATCTGCAAAAACTTTTCCCTTTTTTAATAATAAGGTTTTGGTGAAAACAGGCAGGATTTCTTCGACATGATGTGTTACATAGATCAATGTCGGACCAATTGGATTTTCTGCGATTGTTTCAATCGACTCTAACAGTTGTTCGCGCGCGATAAAATCTAATCCGTTTGTCGGCTCATCAAGAATGAGCAAAGCCGGGTCAGCCATCAGTGCACGTGCAATTAAGACGCGCTGCTTTTCCCCTTGTGATAATTTAACGTAATTTCGGTTTGCATAATGAAGGCAACCAAGTGTCTCCAAAAGTTTTACAGCCTTTTCTCTCATGGCATCTGTCGGTTCATCATACAGACCAATAGAGGCGAAGGCTCCGCTCAAGACAACCTCAAATGCATTGTCGTCCTGATGGAATTTTTCTTGTAGTGAGGATGATACAAATCCGATCTGTTTACGCAATCTCTCACTTAGATAAGTCTTCCCAAATTCCATGCCAAGAACAGTAACTTTCCCTTTTGTAGGAAAATAATAAGCATTTAATAGATTTAAGATGGCGGTCTTCCCTGAGCCATTTAAGCCAAATAATACCCAATGTTCGCCTTTATTAATCTTCCAATTCACATCTTGTAAAATCCAATTTCCTTCCCGTAATAATGAAACATTTTCAAGTTGTAATACCATTATTTATACTCCTTTTTTTACAAAATTTTTGTATTTCTATTTTAACAAATTTTCAGATAATAAAAAATAAGTCCTATCTAATAGGACTTATTGAATCATTATTTACTCCCCTGCAAGCAATCGATATTTTCCACTAAAATAAATTAGTGGTTGAGAATCCTCGAGATTAATATTCGTTACTTTGCCAATAAAAAGTGTATGGTCACCTTCAACATGCTCAGCTGTTAGTTCGCATGTAATTTGAGCCACCGTTCCTGGTAAAATCGGTAAACCTTCGAGACGGTCAAACACAATTCCTTGTTGCTTTTTCGTTTGCCCGGCAAAAATCATTGATAATTCTTGCTGATCCGCGGCTAATATATTGACCGAAAAGTTTCTGCTTTGTTTTATTTTTTCAAGCATTTGAGCTTTTTCAGCAATTGAAATGACAACAAGTTTTGGATTAAGTGATACAGACATGAAGGCGTTAGCAGTCATTCCATGCACATCTCCAGAAACGTCTGTTAGTACCACGGTTACGCCTGTTGCAAATT
>NZ_JBALOS010000026.1:46073-78305 GCF_036962765.1 Neobacillus drentensis | reverse complement strand
AAGAATCTTTGAGATAAAAAGTTATTTATCATTTAAGCTTTTCTTTTTCACACGTCGATACATTCGATATCCTTTTCGAACGACATCAACGATAGAGAATGGGATAGGCGGATGATATTTATAAATATACGGGAGATAAATCTTATAATAGGCCTTTTTCAAATCTTTCCATTTCCTGCAATATCCTTGTTTATAAAAATCGGATATATCAACGATATACCCTCTCCCCTCAAACAAAACGACATTTTTGCCATGAACATCATAGGGATTTAATCCAACCGACCTCGCATAATCTAAGCCTGAATCAATATCTATAATGACAGTTTCGGGAATAGGAACCCCCTTTACCACTGCATCAAACAAGGTAATCCCTTCAAGCCTTTTTAAGATTAAATAATTTTCCCCATAGTCATAAAGAAAAGAATAACTTTTATGATTACCTAGTCTTTTATATACTTCGATTTCCTTTTTAAGCTCCTCTGGATTTCGTCCATATACTTTTACTACCCATTCTGGCTGTGCATCAAGCGAAAATACCCCTGCATAGTTACCGTTCCCGATTGTTTTCCATATTGGAGAACGATTTTCCACAATAATAGGGTCAAATGGACTGATTGTCGTTAATTGTATGTTCGGTAATAATTCTGTTTCTATTAAATGTATATATTCTGCTTTTTCCAACTGGCACACCTTCTAATCTATTAAACATACCGAAATTATGAGACTTTTTCTAAAAAGAATGGAAATTTCTTTTATGCCATTATACACTAATAATTAATAGAAAGATGAAAAATTCATTTGGAAATTCCTTAATATCAAATATGTAAATATGCGGCACAAGAGGCTAATAGAAAGGGTTTGCCATGACATTTCCAATTCTAGAAACAAAAAGACTAAAATTAATTGAAATAACCCATCAGCATGTGGACTACCTATATGAAATTTTATCATTAGAAGAAGTAACTCGGTATTATGGGACTAACCGCTTTACTTTACCAGTCGAAGCCTCAAGACTAATTGATATGTTTCATAAGAATCTTGTTGACAAACGCGGGATTCGTTGGGGTATCAAATTAAAAGAAAATCAGAAATTCATTGGTACCGTCGGGCTTAATGCCTTACATTTAAAAAATAAGCGTGCAGAGATTGGATATGAACTCCATCCAGATTATTGGCGAAGAGGGTTGGCATCAGAGGCAATAAATGAAGTGATCCGCTTTAGCTTTAATCAATTAGATTTATGTCGAATCGGAGCTATAGTTTATCCTGAGAATGAAGCATCGATAAACCTACTTATCAAAATGGGTTTTACGAAGGAAGGAATTCTTCGAGGCTATATCCATCAAAATGAGCAATTTCATGACACATCTGTTTTATCCATATTAAAACCAGAATGGTTAAAAAGCCAGGTATAAATGCCTGGCTTTGTTATTCCTCAAAATATTCCTTGATTTTTCTAGCGCTATTCACTTCCGTATTATGATAATACGGATTATTTTCAGTTGCCTCTTTTGGGTCGAGATTTGTTTTGATCACAAGCATTGGTGAGGGTGAACTTTCTGCAATAATTCTGTCATTTAATTGGTCAAAATCAGGCATATTTTTATTTCCAGGCTGTTTGCGTTCCATTTTACCACCTCCTTATCATAGCTTGCTAATTTTGTCATTTATTCATTCTAAAATTATAATTTTCCAGCCCCTTCTTTTAAAAAAGCACTGTTACTTGGCTGTTGAATTCCTCTCCAAGGACTAAGCGCCTGTGGGGTCTCCCTTGAACTGCTTTCAATCAGGAGGATCGGGCCTTTGGCTCTAATCAACAGGGTGCCAAAATGAACAATGAGCTTTAACATACCCTATAATAAAGAAAAAAACTAGGAAGTAAAAACCTCCTAGTTATGGTTATTCTTCTTCTGAGCCGACTAAGAAATCTGGATTTAACTCCTCGAATTCTTCATCGTCTACGTCCATCCCCCAATCATCGTCACTGTCCTTGCATCCCTCAGTGCTGACATGAACACAAACCTTTGTCTCGCCAATCACCTCTACAAGGAATTCTCTTTCGACATGGACGATGATACGATTGCCATTCGGAGAAATGACCGCTTCAACACAATTTGGCTGCTGAAGTACTCGAGCACTAATTTCATTGTCATCGAGGCAATCATGGTCACGATACTTTAACTTAATGACATCTGTATATTGTACACGTTCTGTGACAACTTCTGTTTTGGTATTATCATTAAATGAATACCAAACGTTGATGTCGTAAGAGCCATGTATCTCTACTGTCTTGCCAACCTTTTTCGCATTGTATTTGTGGTTGATGATCCAACAGCCAAGTATACTTGTTGGACTATGCGCCGGGCTAATCGTATGATTGGACTGGGTGAATTTACGTCCTTTCGCTACTACGGCCTTCGTAATTATCTCTCTATATTCTCCCATTTCGCGCGAACCCTCCTCATTCATTTTCATTTCATCGTATGCAAGATATTAGACTAGTGTGATATTTATTTTGATGAGTACTGGATAAAAGTTTAGTCATAGTTCATTTTATGCGGGATTTATAGGTGTGTGCCTTGTATGCCTGTACTTAAAAATTGGGAAGTATTAAGATTTAATAAACAGGGGAAAATAACGGTGGAGTTAGGATACATAAACAAAACCAGGCTTTGGAATAAGCCTGGCTTTGGAATATTAATGTTCGTGATCGCAATCGTCGTGGCCTTCACAAGAGCCGCCGCCACTTTTCAGGCTTGAACCAGTTTCTCCTAACAATACATCGCCGCCCGTTGACACGATGATTTCATCAGTAACCGTATTTGAAATAGTTGAAGCAATAATTTGCAGCAATTCGTTCACATCTACTTGTGATTGTTTGAATTCCTGTACAACAGGAATTTCATCTAATTCTTGTTCAATAGAAGCAATTTTATCTTCCACTTTCTTTAAAGCTTCAGGTTTTCCATAATGCTGAAGATTTACTGCTTGCTTTTGTAATCCTTTAATGTCAGAAATTAAGGTATGAACTTTCTTGTTTTCATTTAACTGTGCTTCTGCCCGCTTAAAAAAGTCAACCTCTTCTGTTTCAGCAATCATCCGTGCTAAGTCTGTCGCACGTGCAACGATATCATCTTTTGTATATTTCGCCACTTTACTTCACCTCTGCTGGTTCTAGTTCTTCGACCATTTCTCCGTTTAATGACCATGTTCTTGCTTCTGTAATTTTGACTTTTACAATTTTGCCAATCGCTGATTTTGGTGCTGCAAAGTTTACAAGTTTGCTCCTAGATGTATAGCCAGCAAGTACGTCAGGGTTGTTCTTACTCTCCCCTTCAACCAAAACATCAACTATTTGACCCTCGTGTTTTTTCATAGCCTCTAATGACATCTCATTCACAAGGGCATTTAAGCGCTGTAAACGTGCCTTTTTCACTTCCAACGGAACGTTATCCTCCATTTTTGCAGCTGGAGTCCCTTCACGCGGTGAATAAATAAATGTATAAGCTAATTCGTAACCCACTTCACGATAGAGGGACATGGTTTCTTCAAACTGCTCGTCCGTTTCGTTCGGATAGCCCACGATAATATCTGTTGTTAAAGCAACATTCGGAATAGCTGCCTTAATTTTTCTAACAAGCTCTAAATATTGCTCTCTTGTATATTTACGAGCCATGATTTTTAAGACATCTGTTGAACCCGACTGAACAGGAAGATGAATATGATCCATTAAGTTTCCGCCTTTAGCAAGAACTTCAATCAGGCGATCATCAAAATCACGCGGATGGCTTGTAGTAAAACGAATTCTTGGAATATCAATTTTCCGTAATTCATCCATCAGTTCACCTAGTCCATAGGTACTACCCTCTAAGTCTTTCCCGTAAGCATTCACGTTTTGACCAAGCAGTGTAACTTCTTGGTAGCCTTGTGCCGCTAATTGGCGAACTTCTTGAATAATTTCTTCAGGACGACGGCTTCTTTCCTTCCCGCGCGTGAAAGGGACGATACAGTACGTACAGAATTTATCACAGCCATACATAATATTAACCCAGGCTTTAATTTTTCCACGGCGTACTTTTGGAAGGTTTTCAATAACATCGCCTTCTTTGGACCAAACTTCAACAACCATTTCTTTGGACATATAGGCTTCATTCAAAATATTTGGTAACCGGTGGATATTATGGGTTCCAAAAATCATATCAACCTGATGGTAGGTTTTCAGAATCTTATTTACAACGGATTCTTCCTGTGACATACAACCACAGACACCAATAAGTAAGTCAGGCTTTTCCAATTTCAATGACTTTAAATGACCGAGTTCACCAAACACTTTATTCTCTGCGTTTTCGCGGATAGCACAAGTATTTAAAAGAATAACATTTGCATCCTCAGTCTTATCAGTTGGTTCATAGCCTAATGCTAAAAAGATCCCTGCCATTACTTCCGTATCATGTTCATTCATTTGGCAGCCATAGGTACGGATATAGAACTTTCGACCCTCACCCATTCCACGGAATTTCTCTGGAATCGCAAAATCATTGTGGTACTTTACTTCTTCTTTCCCACGTTTTTTAGCGTCTTTCAAGGATGGTGCAGTAATCACTTGTTCAAAGTACTTGCTGTAATCCTTGGCGGATTTTTTGTCCGAAGAATTAACAGATTCGACTTGTGTACCTTCTAAACGTTGTTTTTCATTCATTTGTTCAAATGCCCCTTTCTTTCCATTTTATCCATTCATCTATTAAAAATTTGAGATTTTCATTTGTGCAAACAGTTGGGGATTCCAGACAGTATCCGCACATTATTATAGTATAAAGGTTAACTGCCTTGAAAACAATAGAAAATCCCGTAGGCTAAAGCCACGGGATTTTCTATTTCAGATTAAACAAATTCAGAAACTAATTTATCAAAATAATTTTGATCTAGGTTTAGGTCAGACTTGGATAAAGGTGTTTCTGAGAAGCCAGTGATTAGTTCTTGATAAGACTTACGCTCAGTGTTTTGATAAATAAGTCCCGTTACAAGACCATTATGCTTCATTAAATTCTGCATGGCTTCTTCACGATTTGAAGGGTCATAACCTTCAATATCACTAAGTTTTGTTAGATTTTCTTTAAACCAATCATATGTGTTTACCTTATTATAAGTAACACAAGGACTGAACACATTGATTAAAGAAAATCCTTTGTGTTTGATTCCTGCTTCAATTAATGCAGTTAAATCTTTAAGATCAGTAGAGAAACTTTGAGCTATAAATGTTGCTCCAACAGTTAAAGCCATTTCCATTGGAGAAATCGATTGTTCGATCGAACCCTGCGGCGTGGACTTTGTTTTAAATCCTGCTGCAGAACGTGGAGATGTTTGACCTTTTGTTAAACCATAAATTTGGTTATCCATTACGATATAAGTAATATCGAGATTACGGCGAATGGCATGTACCGTATGACCCATACCAATTGCATATCCGTCACCGTCACCACCTGATGCGATAACAGTTAAATCACGATTTGCCATTTTAACACCTTGTGCGATTGGAAGTGAACGGCCATGGATCCCATGGAATCCATATGAATTAATATAACCGGAAATACGTCCAGAACAGCCGATTCCCGAAATAACAGCTAAGTTTTCTGGCTCTAAGCCTACATTCGCTGCCGCACGTTGCATTGCCGCTTGTACAGAGAAGTCGCCACAGCCAGGGCACCAGTTCGGTTTTACATTGTTTCGAAAGTCTTTAAAAGTGGCCATTTAGAACAACTCCTTGCATTTTGTATAAACTTCGTGTGGTAGGAATGGATTTCCGTCATATTTAAGATGCTTCGTAATTTTTTCAGCATGTCCAACATTCATTTTCATAATATTCGCTAATTGTCCAGTTGCATTGTTTTCCACAACAACAACTTTCTTAGCAGAGCGAACAAGTGGAAGAACTTCGTCTGTTGGGAATGGATGAATTAAACGGATGTGTGCATGATTTACTTTTAAGCCATCATTCTCTAAACGTGTCATTGCTTCTTCAATCACACCGCGAGTGGAGTTAAATCCTACAAATAAAACATCTGCATCCTCGTGCTTAACATTTTTGTATACTGGTGTATCAAAGCGAATATTTTCGACTTTACGGAAACGCTTATCCATTTGAGCAATCCGGTTTGCAGCAGATTCAGATGGTTTTCCAGTCTCATCGTGCTCTACACCTGTTACATGATGGATACCATTTTTCATACCTGGAATTACACGTGGTGAAACTCCATCTTCAGTTACTTCATAACGTTTAAAATAGGCATTATTTTCGTTCGCAGGTATTTCTTCGGATACCAATTTACCACGTCTGATTTCAACCTTGTCATAGCTTAATGGTTCAACAGTTTGTTTCCCTAAAGATAATTGAAGATCAGATAGAATAATGACAGGGCATTGATATTCTTCTGCTAAATTGAATGCCTCAGCTGTATCATAGAACGCTTCTTCAACCGTACTTGGAGCCATAACAATTTTTGGAATTTCACCGTGTGTTCCATAAATCATTGCCATAAGGTCTGATTGTTCTTGTTTTGTTGGTAATCCTGTTGAAGGACCTCCACGTTGTGTGTCAACAATTACAAGCGGCGTTTCGGTAATACCAGAAAGACCGATTGCTTCCATTTTCAAGGAAAGACCTGGACCCGCTGAAGCTGTAATCGTACGTACACCAGCGTAGTTTGCACCGATTGCCATTGTACATGCGGCAATTTCGTCTTCGGTTTGAATTACTGTTCCACCAAGAGCAGGAAGCTTTTTGATCAAATACTCCATAATTTCAGACGCAGGTGTAATTGGATATGCTGCCATAAAACGACAACCGCCTGCAATAGCCCCAAGAGCGATCGCATCGTTTCCAATCATAAACATCCTTTTCTTGCCGTCAGCCTTTTCAAGTTCCATTGTTTGGACACCTGAAGCAAGATTTTCTTTCATTTTTTCAAATCCAGCTTTGATTGCATCCATATTTTTAGCAACCACTTGGTCGCCTTTTTTGCCAAAAATCTCACGGACTACTACTTCAAATACATTAATATCTAAGTCCAATACGGCAGATGTTGCACCGATTGCAACCATGTTTTTCATTAAAGAAGTTCCAAGTTCAGTGGCAATTTCAGTAAATGGTACCGCATACAATGATGCTTCAGTATCCTCTGGTTTCTTTGGAGAGAATTTCGCATCTGCAAGGATTACACCCTTACTGTGTAGTTCTTTGTAGTTTAAATCAATAGTTTCTTGGTCAAAAGCTACCAGGATATCTAGGTCATCAGAAATAGAACGAACTTCTGTCGTACTCACTCTGATTTTATTGTTCGTATGGCCGCCTTTAATACGTGAAGAAAAGTGACGATAACCATACAGGTAATATCCCAGGCGATTCAGTGCAATTGCAAAGATTTCCCCAGTACTTTCAATACCTTCCCCTTGTTGTCCTCCAACTTTCCATGAAAGTTGATTGATCATGACTTACACCCCTTTGGATATGTAAAAATTAAGTAGTTTAGATTGATCCATTTATTAGTTTAGCACTATTCCGAGTATTTCACTAGAATTTAGCCTATAATTATAAAAAGACTAAAAAAAGTAACTTAAGATATATACTAAACGCTTACAATTCTAGACCTATGCACTAAAAATTGCAACCCTTTAAAGTGAAATATTGTCTAAAATATGAATATTTTTTTATTATTTAAAATACACTCTCGGCCGATAATGTCGAACCTTAAAAAAACAACATTCTTCCACATTTTATGGCAGTTTTTCTCCCATTTATTCTTCATTCGAATATTTCATATTTATATTCTAGAAATCATGAAAGTTTATCTTAGAATAATATTATTATCAACTCCATTCATTTTTAAGCCTTAACCTAAAAAATACCTGCTTGGTTAACAAGCAGGTAGAATGAATTTAATTTGGTTTTTTCATGTCAATAGTCTATCTCTTTCAACGCGGTTCAACAATGAGTTTGATAGCTGTGCGTTCTTCCCCGTCAATCAAAATATCGGTAAACGCAGGGATACAGATTAAATCAACTCCGCTAGGTGCTACAAATCCTCGAGCAATCGCTACTGCCTTTACGGCTTGATTCAATGCACCCGCCCCAATTGCCTGTATTTCCGCTGCACCTCTTTCACGCAGAACCCCGGCAAGCGCACCAGCTACAGAATTAGGATTAGATTTTGCTGAAACTTTTAATATATCCATTTCTAGCTCCTCCTTAGAAAATCCCGATCCCGCATGAGCAGTTTCATGAACAAATCAGGTTATAACATTCCACTGCTACTATATTCAGTTGTGAAAAAACATATTCCGGCTTGGACAAAAAAAATACGTAAAGCAATTGCCCTAGACGCAGGAATAGACACTGTTCAACGTTAACTAGATAAAAATAAAAAAGAGCAAATTTAATTTGCTCTTTAAGAAATGGCTCTGTCAAACTTGCCTGTTGATTTCCGCTCCCGGCACTTCGCTTTATACTAAGAATAAAACGGATGATCATCATTTATTAAGATCGACTGGATCTTTTTGGTAAAGCCGGTTTTCCGATCCAATTCAATAACCACCGCACTTAGCTGATTTCTTCCACCTGTTGCCACTTCAAACCGGACAGGAAGACTTGTTAGGAACCTTTTAAGGACAGTTTCTCTCTCAACACCTAGAATGCCATCATACGGCCCTGTCATGCCGACATCGCTTAGATATCCTGTGCCATTCGGTAGAATTCGGCTATCGGCCGTCTGAACATGTGTATGTGTCCCCACTACTGCAGATACTCTTCCATCCAAGTACCAGCCCATTGCCTGTTTCTCACTGGTAACCTCCGCATGAAAATCCACAAAAATATATGGGGTTCTCTCTCTGGCGATGGCAATTAATTCGTCGGCCTTTTTAAAAGGACAATCCAAAGGTGCCATAAATGTTCGTCCTTGCAGATTGATCACGGCAATTTCTAAATCATTGACTTTAAAAAATGCCATTCCTTTCCCGGGTGTTCCTTCAGGAAAGTTTGCCGGTCGAACCATATTTTTAGCCGAACCGATAAACTCAAAGATATCGCGGTTATCCCATGAGTGATTACCAAGTGTTATAGCCTGTGCACCATACCCTAAAAATTCGCGGTAGATTTTTTCTGTAATTCCTTTGCCGCTTGCAGCGTTTTCCCCATTAATGATCGTAAAATGAGGACGATATTTATCTTTTAATTTTGGCAGATATTCCTTCACCATGTCTCGGCCTGGTGAACCGACAACATCACCGATAAAAAGTAGATTCATTTTTATTCCTTTCCATCAAGAAAAATTGTTAATATTTAAATTGTATCACATACTGACTTGATTTAATCGGATAAGCACTCAAAAAAATAAAGCGGTGCATGCGCACCGCTTTATTTTGCGTATTCAACAGCCCGTGTTTCACGGATAACTGTTACCTTAATGTGTCCAGGATAATCAAGTTCTTCTTCAATGCGCTTCCGAATATCTCGAGCTAATCGGTGGGCAGCAAGATCATCGACCGAATCTGGTCTTACAATAATACGCACTTCACGCCCTGCTTGAATTGCAAAGGACTTCTCGACACCTTCATATGACTCAGAAATCTCTTCTAACTTTTCAAGACGACGGATATAATTTTCAAGCGTCTCACTACGTGCACCTGGCCTTGCGGCTGATAAAGCATCAGCAGCTGCAACTAAAACAGAAATGATTGATGTTGGCTCGGTATCCCCATGGTGAGATGCAATACTATTAATGACTACCGGGTGTTCCTTGTATTTGGTTGCAAGTTCAACACCAATTTCTACATGGCTGCCTTCAACTTCATGGTCGATCGCTTTTCCGATATCATGAAGCAAGCCTGCACGACGTGCTAGGGTTTCATCTTGACCCAGTTCAGCGGCAAGTAGACCAGATAACTGCGCTACTTCCATTGAATGCTTTAAGACGTTTTGACCATAGCTTGTACGGAACTTCAAGCGGCCAAGAATTTTGATAAGATCTGGATGAAGTCCATGAACTCCCACTTCAAAAGTGGTTTGCTCACCAACCTCACGGATATACTCATCCACTTCGCGACGAGATTTTTCTACCATTTCCTCAATTCGCGCAGGATGGATACGCCCGTCTTGAACTAATTTCTCAAGTGCTAAGCGTGCCGTTTCTCGACGAATAGGATCAAAACCTGATAGAATGACAGCTTCAGGAGTATCATCAATAATTAAATCAATTCCTGTTAACGTTTCTAGCGTACGAATATTTCTTCCTTCACGGCCAATAATGCGGCCCTTCATTTCGTCATTTGGTAGGTTGACGACAGAGACAGTCGTTTCCGCAACATGGTCAGCAGCGCAACGCTGGATTGCTAGCGAAAGAATTTCCTTCGCTTTCTTGTCTGCTTCCTCTTTCGCACGATTCTCGCTTTCCTTAATCATTATGGCAGTGTCATGGGTTAATTCCTGCTCCATTCTGTCGATAATGATGGCTTTTGCTTCCTCGCGCGTTAAGCTTGAAATTCGTTCGAGTTCAGTTTGTTGTTTTCGTACCAACTCGTCCACTTTGCTTTCCATCTCTTCAATATGCTGTTGTCTTTGATTTAGAGAATCATCCTTCTTTTCTAAAAGATTTTCACGCTTATTTAACGTTTCCTCTTTTCGATCTAAATTCTCTTCTCTTTGCAGTAAACGGTTTTCTTGTTTTTGCATTTCATTTCTTCGTTCACGAACCTCACGCTCTGCTTCTGTGCGAAGCTTGTGAATTTCATCCTTTGCTTCTAGCAAAGCTTCTTTTTTCAATGAATCAGCATCACGTTTCGCATCTTCTAGAATCTGCTCTGCAGCATTCTTTGCACCAGCTACTTTTGCTTCAGCAATGGATTTATGAACAAAATAGCCAACAACGGCACCGACGATAAGGCCAAGCAAAATGGAGATGATAGTAATTAAATCCAATCGTTACACCTCCTCTTGCTATGAACTTTTGTTACATTTTTTTAAGTGTCGGCATGTACATTGTTTAGACTCAACATACAGCAAGCACCAAGGCTTTTTCGGATTTTAATAATACCAAAAATGTAAAATATACATGTTAATTGTAAAGGTGGGAATATTCATTGTCAAGGCTTAGTCCTAGTGGCTTTTTTAAATATTTAGAATAGGACATCATTTTATGATCCTAATGGCTGACTTTTATCGTCTATTTATGAGTATCTGCTTGTATATAAATACTTTAGGCTGTGTTGATTTCCGCTCCTGGCACTTCACTTTCCGCTCCAATCAACAAAGTGTAATATCATAATGCCTATGTAAAAAAAGAGCAAAACCATAAATAGCTTTGCTCTCTTTCATCTCATTTAGTCGATTAATTCAAATTGTTCATCATCATCTGTTTCAGTTACAAATTTTTCACCGTCTAAACCATAATGTTCACGGATCTTCGTTTGAATCTGAAGTCGCATATCAGGGTTTTCCTTTAAGTACAGCTTTGCATTTTCACGGCCTTGACCAATTCTTATATCATTATAGGAATACCATGAACCGCTCTTTTGAACGATATCTAATTCGGAGCCTAGATCAACAATCTCGCCTTCCTTAGAAATCCCTTCACCATACATAATGTCTACTTCTGCAGTACGGAAAGGAGGAGCAACCTTATTTTTTACGATTTTAATTTTTGTTTTATTCCCTACAATGTCAGTTCCTTGTTTCAATGCTTCAGCACGGCGCACTTCTAGACGGACTGTTGAATAAAACTTTAGAGCACGACCACCAGGTGTGGTTTCAGGGTTCCCAAACATAACGCCAATTTTTTCACGGATTTGGTTAATAAAGATAGCGATTGTCTTAGATTTATTGATGGCCCCTGATAGTTTACGAAGGGCTTGAGACATCAGACGTGCTTGTAAACCAACGTGAGAATCTCCCATTTCACCTTCAATTTCCGCTTTTGGTACTAGCGCTGCTACTGAGTCAACGATTAGAATATCAATGGCACCGCTTCGCACTAATGCTTCAGCAATTTCAAGAGCTTGTTCGCCAGTATCAGGCTGTGATAATAATAACTCATCAATATTAACTCCCAATTTCTGTGCATATGCCGGGTCAAGGGCATGTTCAGCATCAATAAATGCTGCTTGTCCACCATTTGCTTGAACTTCAGCAATCGCATGCAAAGCAACCGTTGTTTTACCAGAGCTCTCAGGGCCATAAACTTCGATAATACGACCTCTAGGATATCCGCCCACTCCAAGTGCTGCATCAAGTGCTAATGAGCCACTCGGACTCGTTAAAATCTTCGTATCCGTTTTCTCTCCCATCTTCATGATGGAACCTTTACCGAATTGCTTTTCTATTTGCTTTAACGCCATTTCTAAGGCCGCTTTACGATCATTACTCACGAATCATTTCCTCCCTTATATATAAACACAAGCTAATTGCTATAATCTATTAATTTAATACCTATTAATAATATAACCGCTTTTCGGATATTTGTCGAGCAAATAAACGAACATTCATTCGTTTATTTTCAAAACAAAATTGATGTAAAAAAAGGAAGATCCCCACTCCTTTTGTATTTTATTGCCTCTTTTGTCGTCCGAAAATGATAATTTCGTCCATTGTCAGACTTTTTTCTTCAAAAAAAAGTCACAGAATGCTATATAGCATTCTGTGACTCTTTTAATGTGCGAAGTAGAAAATAACATCCAAATTTTACAGCACGGGTCCGGTTTGCTTCCCTTGTTCCGGCTAAGGAAAGCTTTTCCACAATCGTAGGCCTTCCCTTAAGCGCGATCCCAATAAAGACAGTACCGACCGGCTTGCCCTCAAGCTCTTCAGGACCAGCTACACCAGTAAAACTAATTCCTATATCAGAATTAAATAATTTTGAGGTATTTTCAGCGAGTTCTCTAGCACATTGCTCACTCACAGCACCTTGTGTTTCAAGCGTTTCTTGCCGTACTTGTAATAACTGCTGTTTAACATCATTGGAATAGCAGACAACTCCGCCATAAAACACGGAACTTGCTCCTGAAAGTGCAGTTAGTTGTTGTTGAAATAGTCCGCCTGTTAAACTCTCTGCAGCAGAAATTGTAAATTTTCGTGTCTTTAGGGTTTTCATCACTTCATCCATAAGCGAAGTTTCATCGTATCCATATAAAAATACACCAACACGCTGGTTAATCGTTTTTTCTAATTCATCGAGCAGCGATTGAGCTTTTTTCCCGTCCACATGCTTTGCTGTCAGTCTCAAAGTAACCTCACCATCACCTGCAAGGGGGGCTATCGTTGGATTGCTTTGCGCATCAATTAAATCCATTAGTTCCGTTTCCAATGCAGCTTCACCAATTCCAAAAAACCTTAACACTCTTGAGACAATGACCTCATTGGCCATATTTTCATTAGAAAGCACCTGATAACCATATTGACTAAACATAGGTTCAAGTTCTTTTGGAGGACCTGGCAGGAGCATATAGGAGTGACCGTTTGATTCAACTATCATTCCTGGGGCCATTCCATGATCATTTGGAAGAATATGTGCCCCACTCAATACAAGTGCCTGTTTTCGGTTATTTTCTGTCATTACGCGGTTTGTCCGTTTAAAGTACAGTTCTATCGAAGCTAACGCATTTTCATCGGTAACTAGTTCTTTTCCGAGGTGACGAGCAATCGTTTCCTTCGTTAAATCATCCTTTGTTGGTCCAAGACCGCCAGTAAAGATAATAAGATCAGCACGCCTTTCAGCTATTTCAATGGCCGTTTTTAGCCTATCAGGATTATCACCAACAACCGTATGAAAATAGACATTAATTCCAAGGTCTGCCAATTGCTGAGACAAAAATCGTGCATTCGTATTCACAATTTGACCGAGCAACAACTCCGAACCTACAGCAATAATCTCAGCATTCATCCTCAAACATCTTCCTTTCCTTCATATATGATAACACTTACTTTGAATTTTTAAGGACATGACTATTTTTCACAAAATAATCCCATCCAGACCAGATTGTAAAAATTAACGCAACCCATAAAGACACGATATCAAAACGAAACGGGATCATATCAAAAATAATATTATGTAATAAAAGCGATGAGATAGCGACAATTTGCGCCCATGTTTTAATTTTGCCAAGCATATTAGCTGCCACAATTTCGCCTTCTCCTGCAAGCAAAAGACGTAATCCAGTTACAGCAAACTCTCTGCTAATAATAATAATCACAACCCAAGAAGGTGCATACACATCGTTCAGTTCAACAAGAACGATGAGTGCAGCTGAGACTAGTAATTTGTCAGCAAGAGGGTCGAGAAATTTTCCCATATTGGTCACAAGGTTATATTTCCGGGCATAATGACCATCAACCCAATCAGTTGCTGAGGCTAAAATGAAAATCAATGCACCAACAAAATGGGTAACTGGAAGGTTTGTCCCAAGGAGATGCATATCGCCCCAATCAAAAGGAGCAAGCATAATAATCAAGAATATTGGGATTAATAATATTCTCGATACAGTTATTCTATTCGGAATATTCATAGTTTTCCTCCGTTTTATGATTTGAAGCGAAAAATAGTCATCAACAGATGACTATTCGTTTTTCAGAACATATTGAATTGTTATGTTCTGAACATTTGCAGTCGCTGGTACTGCATACTCGAGCTTTTGGTCATTTACAAAGATATCTGTATCCGCAGCATTTCCTACCCTAATAACAGCCGTGCTCTCAGCAGATAAATCTTCTGTTTGACTCTCGGTGCCGCCTTTTTTTAGTGTTCCCTGGAAAAAGGATTTCCCTTTTCCATTTTTAATACTAACCCAGGTTTGTCCTTTAGATACCAACTTTACGACAAATTTGTCTGCATTCTTTAATTCGTAAGTTGAATTCCTGCCGCTGCTTTGAACAGCCTTAATTTCTTGTGTTGGTGTTTCTTCAACGTTTGTTGGTTGCTCATCGGCAGCCTGATTATCCTTCTTTTCTTCGGTGTTGTCTTTCTTATTCTCTTTATCGTCTGCTTTTTCTTTCTCAAGATTCTCGGATTTCACAATTTTAACCGGCTCATTTTCCTTGTTAATGGATTGATTCGTATTATCGCCGGCATGTTTATATACAAAGTAATATAACAGGCTTGCAACCCCAATCACAAAAACACCGATTAAGACTTTAGGTAAAATATCAAAAATTTTAGAGTTACTTTCTGAAATGGCTTTGTGTGTTTTCACTCTAGACAATTGCTGAGGCAATTCATCATTTAAGCTTGCTGGAATTTCACCTTTAAAGGTTTCAAAAATTTCATCAGGATTTAGGCTGAGCGCCTCTGCATATTGCTTAATAAATGCCCGAACATAAAAATTCCCGGGCATACTTGCATAATTCCCCTCTTCAATACCAATTAAATACCGTTTTTGAATTTTCGTCATGGATTGTACATCATCCAAGCTTAATCCTTTCGCTAATCGGGCTTCTTTAAGTCGATTCCCTAATTCAGTCACCTGTTAACACCTTCCAATTTATTAAAAATCAAAATCTCCAAAATCAGATCCGGAGAACATGTTATTCTGGTCAACGACCTCGTATGTAATCTCTTCTTCCGCATCGTTCCGAAGTTCAATAATATAATCAAAATCATCCAGTGTATATTCTGAGTTTTGAACGAAGATATCTGGATGCTCAATTACTTTTACGGACGGAAGTCGCATGATTTCACGGACTAATTGCCAATGACGCTCATTAGCACGTCTGGTGGAAACTATTCCATCGAGAATAAATAGATTGTTTTCGTTATATTCATCTTCAATAAGTTGATTACGAATTGTTTGTTTTAACAGTGTGGAAGATACAAATAACCAGCGTTTATTTGCACAAACACTTGCAGCTACAAGTGATTCAGTTTTTCCAACTCGAGGCATTCCCCGAATACCGATCAGCTTATGTCCCTCCTGCTTAAATAATTCTGCCATAAAATCAACTAATAAGCCAAGTTCATCCCTTACAAAACGGAAGGTTTTTTTATCATCCGCATCTCTTTGAATATACCGGCCATGTCTAACTGCAAGTCTGTCACGAAGTTTTGGTTCTCTAAGTTTAATTACTTTTATTGTGTCCATCGTATGTAAAATTGACTCAAGTCGTTTAATTTGATCATCATCTTTTGCTAAAATGAGCAATCCACGTCGACCTTCATCAACACCATTAATTGTGACAATGTTAATAGAAAGCATACCCAACAAGGATGAAATATCCCCGAGTAGTCCAGGTCGGTTCTTTTGTATCTCATATTCTAAATACCATTCTTTTTTCAAGCTATAAACCTCCTTTAAAGAAGTTTCGACATTTTTTTTACATTTCCTCATCTAACCCCTATAATAAATGATTTTGGATGAAGATGAAAGTAAAAACAAAGATATTACGTCCTTTAACGGAGAATGAACCCTTGAAGCACAAAAAAGAGAGGAGAAAGCCTCCTCTCTTTTAGCGATTGCCGTTATTTTGAACCAATTTAACCATGATATTTGCAATAGCCTGTTGTTCTTCTTTATCTGCAACTGACCAAAGATCAGCAAGGATTCTTTCCTGTTCGTTTTTAGGCTCAACCTGGTTGGATAAATAATCACCAATTTGAAATGCAAGATTATTAATAGCACCTTCACTCATACCTTCATTTTGTGCATGATGAAGACGATCGGCTAAAAATTCTTCCCACTGTTTCCAGTTATCTAAAACAGACATGGTTTTTTCCCTCCTTTAAATTTGTACAAGATTATTTTGCGATGAAGTGAGGGGAACTATGCATTAATAACTTTTGAATTTTTTTAAGTATACCACCCGCCATTTATGGAAAGGACTTGTCCTGTTATGTAAGATGAATCTTCGGAAAGCAAGAAAGCGACGCACCTCGCAACTTCTTCCGGCTTGCCCAGTCTTCCCATTGGTATCTCATCGGCAATTTGTTCTACCTCTTCTGGTGTAAAACCTTTCATCATGGGTGTCGATACAGCTCCTGGGGCAATGGCATTAACTCGTATTCCATTCATGGCCACCTCTTTACTTAATGCCTTTACCAAAGCTATTTGTGCACCCTTGACCGTTGAATAGGCCACCTCACAAGCTGCTCCTGTCTGACCCCATATTGACGATATCATCACAATATTCCCTTTTCCTTTAGCAAGTAATTTCGGGAGAAGCTCTTTTGTGAGCATTAATGGACTTAATACATGCACATTTAATAATGATTCTGCTTCAGTTTGTTGCAAATCAACAAGGAGCCCATATTGACTTTGTCCGCCGCAATGAATAATCGCATCTATCGAAAATATTTCTGAAACAACCTTTTTATAACCACTTGGATTCTCCAAGTCCGCTTGGATGGGTATGTATTCCCCACCATAAGGCTCCAGTTTATTGATTAATCCTTTTATTGCCTGTTCATTTTTATTAAAATGCAGATACAAATGATAGCCTTTATCGGCTAAGTTACATGCAATCGCTTGTCCGATTCCACCACTTGCCCCCGTTATTAATACATATTTCAAAAAAATCACTCTCTCTCTAACTAAAAACTAGTACATAGAAAAAGCGCCGAAATTACGACGCTTTCAGGTCATTATTTTTTCTTTGGAACTACTTGGCAAACTGAAAAGCGCTCTTCTGAAATGACTTCAGACGCAAGAGATTGAACATCGTTTAAGGTGATTTTTTCAAGAGTTGGTACAACATCAAACAAGTTCATATCATTAAAGGCATAGCGTGTAAATTGATTAGCGATATATTCTGGTGAATTTACCGCTCGTAAAAATGCACCAATCTTTTTCTTTTTGGCTCTTTCTAATTGCTCTTCACTAAATACAGGTTGGTTTTTTGCTTCTAATAGCATTTTTTCAAGTGTTTCCGCCAATTTATCAGGTTCACCAGTGTCTCCGCCAATCATAGCAAAACCAAAGCCTTGTTCTTGTGTATAATCGAAGGAAAACGTTTCATCAATCAAACCATCATTATAGAGTTGATTGTAATTTTCCGAGCTTTTCCCAAACAATAGATCCAAAAGCACATTCATCGTTAATTCATTTTTCAGCATTTCATTGCCACTTTGATCGACATGAAGTGCTTTTATCCCAAGTAAACATTTCGAGGTTTGTACGTTCATTTCGAGTACCTGTTTTTTTTCAGCTGCCTCTGTTGGTTCATTTTCAAATTTACGCTTAATCTCAGGCATATCTTTGTATTCTTTTTTCGCTTGATTTTCTTTTACTTGATTCATAAAACTATTCGGATCAACCGGTCCTACAATAAATAATAACATGTTGCTCGGATGATAAAAGGTGTTATAGCATTCATACAGCCAATCTTTTGTAATATGTGAAATCGATTCAATTGTTCCTGCTATATCAATTTTAACCGGATGGTTCTGGTAAAGATTTTGAATCAATCCAAAGTATAAACGCCAATCAGCATTATCATCGTACATAGTTATTTCTTGGCCAATAATTCCTTTTTCTTTTTCAACCGTTTTTTCAGAAAAATATGGCTCCTGCACAAAATCAATGAGTGTTTCGAGATTTTTTTCTACATCAGACGTGCTTGAAAATAAATAGGCGGTCCGAGTAAAGGAAGTAAAAGCATTCGCGGAAGCACCTTGGCGGCTAAATTGCTGAAAAACATCACCGTCTTCTTTCTCAAACAACTTATGCTCTAAAAAGTGGGCAATTCCATCGGGTACATTGACATACTCTTCTTTGCCAAAAGGAACAAATGTATTATCCACAGAACCATATTTTGTTGTAAAGGTAGCAAAGGTTTTATTAAATCCTTTTTTCGGTAAGATATATACATTTAGCCCGTTAGGTAATTTTTCATGGTAAAGTTCTTCCTGAAGCTGGTCAAACGTAATTTTCTCCATTATTTCCCCGCCTCCGTTCCTGTTAAGAAATAAATGGTATCCATTTCGATTTTTTTCGCAAGTGCAATAATTTCTTCTTTGGTTACTTTTTGCATTTCTTGAAGCCAAGTATCAAGATTGATATTTGCATCAGCCACAACATTATGATATAGAATCTCGGTTAATCCTCTTGATGTGTCAATCGTCTCTAAAATCTGATTTTGAATGACGGCCTTTGTTTGGACTAGCTCTTGTTCTGTGAAATCCCCGTTTTTCATTGCCTCTAATTGATCATTAATAATTCCAACTGCCTGATCATAATTTTTTAAATCAATACCTGACATAACCATCATTAAGCCCTTATGACTTTCAAGACGACTTGTTGCATAATAAGCGAGACTTGCCTTTTCACGTACATTTATAAATAATTTCGAATGAGCAAATCCGCCATAAATGCCATTAAACACTTGTAAAGCAAAATAATCGGGGTCACCGTACACAATATTCGTGCGATATCCTATGTTTAATTTTCCTTGTTTTACATCTTGCCGCTCTTTCACTTCATTTACTTGTCTATTTTTGGTTACATCTTTTTTATCTAACTTTTTCGGTGTTCTTTCTTCAAAATGCAGGAGGTCTGCAGCAAATTTCTTTACCTCTTCTTCATTAACGTCACCGATAATATATAAATCCATTTCATCCGTTAAAAAAGCGCTTTTATAATATTCAAATAAGTTCTCCGGAGTAATGGCATCAACATCTGCTGAATCCCCGTTTACCTCTAATGCATAAGGCTCGCCTTTACACATTTCTTGAATTAGGCGCATATTAGAGTAGCGCATCTTATCATCAAAAACAGATTGAATACGTTGTTTTAGGGTCCGCTTTTCTTTTTCAACTGTTTCTCTGTCAAAGGCATTACCCTTAATATTGGGATTGTTTATTATTTCGGCTAACAATTCAAACCCCTTTTTTAATAATGGGCTTGGATCGCTTAAGAATTTTTCATTGGCAATTTCGATTGAAAAACTCATGATATGGTATTCACCTTTTTTAGATAGGTCAACATAAAGTGTCGCACCGTATAACTCATCAAGATAGGACCGCAGAGCTGTAGTTGAAGAATACTTAGCTGAACTGCTTTGTAATACTTGTGGAAGAAGTGCCCGTTTGGTTACATCTTCTTTTGTTAGAGGCGCTTTCATTTTCCAGATTAAGGTATTCGTTTTATATTTTTCGGTTGGGATTAGATGAAGTTTATATCCCTTAAGTTCGGTTATTTTTTCTGTAGCGGTTGCCACATACATTCCTCCTTAACTGTTCAAAGGGTTATACAATACAATATGTAAACATTTTTCTTTATATCATTTCCTTTGTAATAAAACCTATACTTATTACTATAATTTGGCAAGCTTGTTCAATACAAGTAATTACACTTTTTTCTTTCATAGGTTGATGATTCCCACTCCAATCAACATGGAAAAAAATATCAACAATAGCCTTAACAGTGCCTTTAATAAAAAGAACCCCTGATTTATAACCAGGGGTTCTGCTTGCTGAAGTTATTATCTGCTGCCTTTGATATAGTGTGTACCAACTGCTTTTGGTGCATCGGCGCGGCCGATGAATCCAGTTAAGGCTAAAATGGTTAATACATATGGTGCAATCAATAGGTATACACTTGGAATTTCCTTTAAGAAAGGTAAACTTGATCCAATGATACTAATACTTTGAGCGAAACCAAAGAAGATTGCAGCTCCTAATGCACCAAGTGGATGCCATTTTCCAAAAATCATGGCAGCTAACGCCATGAAACCTTGACCACTAATGGTTGAGTGACTGAAGTTTGATGTGATCGATTGTGCATAAACTCCTCCGCCAAGACCACCAAGGGCTCCGGAAAGGATAACACCTAAATAACGCATTTTTGTTACGTTTATACCCATTGTGTCTGCAGCCATTGGATGTTCACCAACTGAACGAAGGCGAAGACCAAATGGTGTTTTGAAAACAATGTACCACACGATTATAGCAACTAAAATGGCTAAAAAAGATGTCCAATACGTATTTTGGAAAAATATTTTTCCAATAATAGGAATATCTTTAAGAACTGGAATATCAATTTTACTGAAACCTTTACTGATAATTCCTGTTTCACCTTTATCATAGATAAGTTTTACAAGGAACAAGGTAAGTCCAGTTGCAAGTAAGTTAATGGCAACACCAGAAACAGTGTGATCAGCACGGAATGTAATCGAAGCAATTGCATGGAACAAGGAGAAGAATGCTCCTGCTGCCATTGCTACCAATAATGCAATCCAAGGTGTAGCATTACCAAAAGTATCAAATGTAGTTAAGTTGAATACGATTGCGGTAAATGCACCAATTACCATTAAACCTTCAAGTCCAATATTTACTACCCCAGAACGTTCTGAAAATATACCGCCTAATGCAGTGAAGACAAGTGGAGCCGCCCATAATAAAGTGGATGGAACAAGAATGATTAAAATTTCCATTAAACTCAACTTACTTCACCTCCTTCTTACTGAATCGGTCAAGAAATACTCTTATTATATAGCTTGATGCAACAAAGAATACGATTAACGCAATAATGATATCTACTAATTCATTTGGTACCCCTGCTTCAAGCGGCATATTTAATGCTCCCACTTTTAGAACACCAAATAATATGGCTGAGAAAAATACACCTAGTGCAGTATTTCCCCCTAGTAATGCAACTGCAATTCCGTCGAAACCAACGCCGGAGAATCCACCTTTTACTGCTGCATATTCAAAAGTACCTAATCCTTCCATGGCACCTGCTAAACCTGCGAAAGCTCCAGAAATAAGCATAGAAAGGATGATATTCTTATTAACGTTCATCCCTGCATATTGAGCAGCATGTTGGTTAAAACCTACAGACCTTAATTCAAATCCTCTTGTTGTTCTTTCTAATAAAAACCACATAATAAAGCAAGAAATAATAGCAAGAATAATACCCCAGTGAAGTCTTGAATAATCTGTTAGACTCTCTAACCATTCAGATCGTAATGTTGCTGATTTATGAATAGGGCCTGAATTATCTCCATGTTTTGTAATTACGTTTCGAATAATATAATTGGATACGTGTAAGGCCACATAGTTCATCATAATGGTTACAATTACTTCATGGACACGGAAACGTGCTTTTAATAAACCAGGAATAAATGCCCAAAGTGCTCCTGCTGCGATGGAGGCAATGATAGCAAGTGGTAAATGGATAATTCGAGGTAAGTCAAAGGCGACCCCTACCCATACAGCAGCAAGCCAACCAACTAAGAATTGTCCTTCAACCCCGATATTAAATAAGCCCACGCGGAATGCAAATGCCACAGCAAGTCCGGCTAAGATATATGGAGTAAATTGTCGGATTACTTCTCCGATGTAATAGATATCTCCAAAAGCACCATTCCATAGTGCTGTAAAGGCTGCAACTGGATTGTACCCACTTATTAACATAATAAATGTTCCAACAAGGATACCTAATAATACGGCTATAATAGGTGTTAAAATACTTCTAAACCGTTTAGACATGTGATTCTTCACCCGCTTCCTTTCTATTCGAGCCAGCCATTAGTAATCCAAGTTCCTGCTCAGTCGTATCTTTTGGATTCACAACAGCTACGATTTTCCCTTCATATATAACGGCAATACGGTCACTGACATTCATGATTTCATCCAGTTCAAAAGAGATAAGCAAGACACCCTTACCATTATCGCGCTGTTCGATTAAGCGTTTGTGAATGAATTCAATGGCCCCAACATCCAAACCACGAGTTGGCTGTGCAGCTATCAATAAGTCTGGGTTCCGATCTACTTCACGGCCAATAATCGCCTTTTGCTGGTTACCACCGGAAAGCGCACGTGCCAAAGTGTATTCACTTGGTGTCCGTACATCAAACTCACTAATCAATGTTTTGGCTTTTTTATAAATTTCACCAAAGTTTAGAATTCCGTTCTTTGAGAATGGCCTTTTATTATATGTTTGTAATACCATATTCTCACCAATTGGGAAGTTCAAAACTAACCCATGCTTGTGACGGTCCTGAGGTATATGACCTACGCCAGATTCAGTAATCTGTCTTGGAGTATGATTGATCAATTCTTTTCCATTCAATTTCACACTGCCGCTTTCAGCTTTACGTAAACCAGTAATAGCTTCAATAAATTCCGATTGTCCATTACCATCTACACCAGCGATGCCGACAATTTCTCCAGCACGAACAGAAAGATTCAAGCCATTAACTACTGTCACACCACGAGGGTCCTTTACAACCAAATCCTTAATTTCAAGGACCTCCTGTTTTGGAGATGATTCTTTCTTATCAGTTTTGAAGACAACATCTCGTCCAACCATTAAGCTAGCAAGTTCATTAGGATTGGTTTCACTTACTGTTACTGTTCCAATTCCCTTTCCTTTGCGGATAACAGTACAACGATCAGATACTTCCATAATCTCTTTCAGTTTATGGGTTATGAGAATAATAGACTTACCTTCTTTTATAAGCGTTTTCATAATTTGAATTAATTCTTTAATTTCCTGCGGAGTAAGAACAGCAGTAGGTTCGTCAAAAATAAGAATTTCGGCTCCACGATAGAGTGTTTTTAAGATTTCGACTCTTTGTTGCATACCTACGGTAATGTCGGAAATTTTCGCCTGTGGGTCAACTGCTAAACCATATCGTTCAGAGATCTCACGGACTTGTTGCTCAGCCTTTTTAAGATCAATTCGGCCAGCAGAAGTTATTTCTCTACCAAGGATGATATTTTCAGTGACTGTGAACGTATCAACTAACATAAAGTGTTGATGGACCATTCCGATTCCAAGATCATTTGCGATATTCGGGTTAGAAATGTTTACTGGTTTCCCTTTAACTCGAATTTCACCATTCTCTGGCTGATATAATCCAAAAAGTACATTCATCAATGTTGATTTTCCTGCACCATTTTCGCCAAGCAAGGCATGGATTTCACCCTTTTTTAATTGAAGGGTTATGTTATCATTCGCAACGAAGCCATTAAATTCCTTACGGATGTTAAGCATCTCAATTACATATTCCATCTTTTCTCACTCCCTGTGATAAGATAAAAGGAAAAATTGACCATAAGTAGTAAGAGGTCAGACCTTTCCGAGTTTTAAAAAAACAGGGAATCCCTCCCCACTATAATCTTAAATGAAAAGTAGAATATTTATTCTACGCTTCAGTTAAGATTCATTAGGTTGGAATAAGCGAGAGGTAAACCCTTGCTTATTCCTCACAAAAATTATTTTGCGCTAAAGTTCTTTAATTCGTCACGAGTACCAGGAACTTTTACAGCACCTGATTTAATTTTTTCTACCCATTCTTTTATTGCAGCTTCAATTGCATCTTTATTTCCAGCTTTGCTGTTAATTGGAGCAACACCAACACCATCTTCAGCTAATCCGTAAAGAATTTGCTGTCCACCAGGGAAATTGCCATCCATTGCTTTTTTAGATAAGTCTTGTACTGCTACGTCAACACGCTTAAGTGCAGATGTAAGAACAACATCTGGACCCATGTCAGCTTGGTCACGGTCAACACCGATTGCCCAAATTTCTTTACTTGGATCTTTTGCTTTTCTGTCAGTTGCTTCTTTAAATAAACCGTTACCAGTACCACCGGCAGCGTGGAAAACTACGTCAGCGCCTGAAGAATACATTTTAGATGCGATGTTTTGACCAAGTTCCGCTTTATCGAATGCACCTGCATATTGAACATCAACTTTTACTTCTGGTTTTGCAGCCTTAACACCCGCTAAGAATCCTGATTCAAATCGTTCAATTACAGGGATTTCCATACCACCGATGAAGCCGATATGGTTAGATTTTGTTTGAAGTGCTGCTGCAATACCTGCAAGGAAGGCAGCTTCTTGCTCTTTGAAGAGTACACTTGCAACGTTTGGTTGCTTAACTTCGGCATCGATGATCGCAAAGTTTGAATCTTTTTGTTGTTTCGCGATTTCTTCAACTGCAGCCTGCATTAAGAAACCAATTCCGTAAACTAAATCAAAGTCTTGACGAGCAAGTGTATTTAAGTTTGTAGAATAATCAGCATCAGATTTTGATTGAAGGTAATCATATCCGCCTTTACCTTTTGATAAGCCATTGTCTTTACCGAATTTTTGAAGACCTTCCCAAGCTGATTGGTTAAATGATTTGTCATCAACACCACCAACATCAGTAACCATCGCTACAGAGAAATCATTTTTCTTTTCTCCGCCTTTAGCAGGTTCTTTGCCTGTGTCATCACTTTTCCCACATGCTCCTAATAGTGTACCAGCAGCTAGAACTAGTGATAAAGCCGTTCCAATTTTACGCTTTTTCATGGTATTGACCCCCTATGAATATGGTTTGATTTAGTAAAAATGTTTTTGGAGCAAGACTGATTGCGTTTTCAAAACGGATTAAAAATTAAATTCTTTTCCTTAATACATGAAAACTAAACTTGTCTGCTTTAAAATAGTTTACCGAAAATAGGATAGGTTCATCCATTTCATCGAAATGCATCTGTTTTAAAACTAACAATGCAGTTTCTGGTTCGCATTCTAGAATTGGGGAAATTTTTTCATGATAGCCTAACGGCTCAATTTGGGCAACCGCGTATGTAATTCTTCGATTTGATTCTTCTTCCAAAATACGGAAGAGCGATTCTTCTGCATGGGAAAATGTTTCCGGCAGAATACGTTCTGGTACCTTGTCGACACAATAGACGACCGGTTCCCCATTGGCGGTTCTAACCCTTTCCATCACAAAAATGTCCTCATTTGTAGAACAAGAAAAACGGCGAATATCCTCTTCGGTAGGACCTTGTGTTGATGAACTAAGGAAAATTGTTCCTGGGATCATTCCGGCCTGTTTGATCATGGCAGTTACACTATTAAGTTGTTCAATTCCTGAAGTAAACAAAGGCTTTACATTAACAAAAGTACCAACGCCATGGCGTCTAATGATAACATTCTCTTCTTCGAGGATCCGTAATGCTTCTCGAAGAGTTGCCCTGCTCACACCCAGCTGTTTAGCAAGATCAAACTCAGAAGGTAGTTTTTCTTTTTCTTTATATACCCCGTTTGCAATATCTTGCTTTAGACGATCGATAACTTGTAAGTATAAATGCCGGTTATCTGATTTTATAGACATGCTGTATCCTCCAGCCTTTTCCTTAGACATCAGACATCTGATATCATTTCTACTAATCGAAATTTATATTAACATTTTTTTGGGGATAAATAAATAGAATTTCAAAAATTTTGTCGATAAAGGGTGGGAGGTTATGTCACAATTGTCTAAGGGTAATTTTCCCTATATAACATATTTTTACTAAAGGTAAATTTCCTCATAAAAAAAACCTCTATTATGACCATTTTCTCATCATAATAAAGGCAGTATTTAATCTCACTCTATCTATTATTACTTCAACAGTCTCATAAATAAATTATGAACTTTGTTCTTCCTTATCTTTTGGTTTTGCTTGTAAAACAGCTCGAGGCTTACTGCCTTCATATGGGCCAACAATCCCACGTGCCTCCATTTCGTCAATCAACCTGGCTGCTCTTGTATACCCAATACGAAAACGTCTCTGTAACATGGAAACAGAGGCTGTTTGCATTTCAATAATTAAGTCAACTGCCTCATTATAAATATCATCATCGACCGCACCTGTTACTTCTGGGATATCATCTGGAATCATTTCATCCTGGTACTGCGCTTTTTGTTGGGAAATAACAAATTCTACTGTGTCCTCAACCTCTTGATCAGAGAGGAAAGCACCTTGAACGCGTACTGGTTTAGATTCTCCAACTGGTAGGAATAACATATCGCCCCTTCCTAACAGTTTTTCTGCACCACCCATATCTAAAATTGTCCTAGAATCAGTGGCACTTGAAACTGCGAAGGCAATTCTGGATGGAATGTTTGCTTTAATAACCCCAGTAATGACATCAACAGATGGCCGTTGCGTTGCAATAATTAAGTGAATTCCGGCAGCACGCGCCATTTGTGCCAGGCGGGTAATCGAATCTTCCACATCTGAAGAGGCAACCATCATTAAGTCAGCTAACTCATCCACAATGACTACTATGAATGGAAGCAACGGCTGTTTATCATTCTCTTCTAAATTATGTCTTCTGACGTGTTCATTATAGCCCTCAATATTACGCGTTCCCGTATGAGAGAACAAATCATAACGCCTTTCCATTTCGCTTACTACTTTTTGCAAAGCTTGTGAGGCTTTTTTCGGATTCGTTACAACCGGGGCTAGTAAGTGTGGAATGCCATTATAAACATTCAATTCAACCATTTTCGGGTCAATCATCATTAATTTTACTTCATGAGGCTTTGCACGCATTAATATACTAGTGATAATTCCATTTATACAAACACTTTTACCGCTTCCAGTTGCACCGGCCACAAGTAAATGGGGCATTTTATTTAATTCTGCCAAAACAGCTTCACCAGTAATGTCCCTGCCTAAACCAATTAATAGTTTAGAGTCAGGTTTGTCATTTTGGGTCGCTTCTAATACCTCACGAAGGGAAACCATAGCTACTTCTGAATTAGGTACTTCTATTCCAATCGCTGATTTACCAGGGATCGGAGCCTCAATTCGAATACCTTTAGCAGCAAGTGCTAATGCTAGGTCATCGCTTAGACTAACAATTTTGCTTACTTTAACACCGACATCTGGATGAACTTCATATTTTGTAACAGCTGGTCCTAAATGTACTTGTGTTACTCTCGCTTTTACGCCAAAGCTTTGAAATGTCCTCTCAAGCTTTGCTGCATTGGCATGGATTTGTTCGTATTCTCCACTTTGATCTGTTTTCTTAGGCAGACTTAACAGCCTGAGCGGCGGTAGCTCATATTCAATATTCTCGACTTCTGTAAAAGTAATTGGTGGAATGGAATCGTCATTTTCTTCAGTCGTTTTTGTTTTTTCCCTCGGTTCTTCAGGTTGATTTTTATTTATCTCACCTTCATCAACATAGGCCCTATCAGCAAAACTTGAAATAATTGGTTCTGGTGTTCTGATTTCCTCTTGAAGTGATTGTGGTTCTGTCGTAGTGCTGGGTTGTTCTCTTTGTTCGCGATTCTCCTGCGCCTGTCTTCTTTGTGTAGATCTTTGTGCTTTTTTTTCTTGTTGTTTTTGCTTCCATTCTGCCATATCTGTTTTAAAGGCATCCCATTGACTTTTTGAAAAATCGACAAAGACCATCATGATTTTAGCGATGAAATCACCGAATGATTTCCCGGTTAGTAAAATAATGCCAATTAGAATAAAAATAAACGCAATTATTTTCGTACCTGTCTCGGCAAATAAGTAATGGAATAAGGCAAATAAAACTGCACCAAGCATTCCCCCGCCTAAATCGGTTGTGCTAGTTTCACCTCTTAATTCCATCATAAACAATTCCCATGTATTACTGATTACACTAGGGTCTTTAAATTTCCCATCATTCGTTAGCAAATGAAAAAGTGTTACATGACTTAGCAGAAGGATGGCAGAAGTAATGCTGTACAATCCAACTAATTTAATATGGAAGAAAAAAGGAATACTACGTTTCCACATCAAATAAACGCTTAATACAACTAGCCCAATTAAACTGAGCATATACCATTCTCCCATCCAAAAGCGGAAGAAGATTACAGTTGCTTTTCCCACTGCACCGAGTTTTGCAATCGATATGATCGCGATTGCTAAAATAGCTAGTGCAGATAATTCATACTGCACGGTCTTTTTCAAATGGTTATCTCTCTTTTTAGATTGTCTTCTTTTTTTCTTGGCCATTTAATCACCTTGTTGTTTCATTATGGTATATTATTCCTTTAGTATATAACATCCTTCTCTAAAAGGGTAAAAAGGAAGAAAGCAGCCTTAGTGGCTGCTCTTATATCTTCTCTTGATTATACCATAATCTACTATTACATCGAGGACAATCCTTCTAGGTTCGCGAAAGAAATTTTTGCACCTGGGCAAATTTGGTTATCCAAGTAATGTTGCGGGTCTGTACTTAGAATCCGAATAACTTGAACATTTTGGCCATCCATCAACTCTACCAAGAGGGGTATACCTTGATAATTGACCATTTGTTGTTTGCTCGGTGATTCAGTCTCATAAGGAAATATTAATTCAGGCGGCATCATTGTATAAAGTATCATTGGATCAATCCTTTATCCTTTTCTTTATGCAGGTCAATCAGTTCATTTAACTTTTTCATTGCCTGCCCAAGCCCGCCTACTTCATCTATTAGCCCTGTTTGTACGGCATCAGCACCAATAACATTCGTTCCTATATCTCTTGTTAAATTACCCTTAGCAAACATTAAATCCTTAAAAGTTTCTTCGCTAATATTTGAATGCTTTGTAACAAAATTGATTACCCGATCTTGCATTTTATCCATGTATTCGAAGGTTTGCGGCACACCTATTACAAGTCCTGTTAATCTAATCGGATGAATCGTCATTGTCGCAGTTTCTGCAATAAACGAATAGTCACAGGAAACAGCAATCGGAACTCCAATTGAATGCCCTCCTCCTAATACAATTGAAACCGTCGGCTTAGATAATGTTGCAAGCATCTCGGAAATAGCAAGGCCCGCCTCAACATCACCGCCAACTGTATTTAAGATTACTAACACGCCCTCTATTTTAGGATTTTGTTCAATTGCAACAAGTTGCGGCATTAAATGCTCATATTTTGTTGTCTTGTTTTGCGGTGGAAGAGCCAGATGGCCTTCAATTTGACCGATTATCGTCAAGCAATGAATTTTAGAATCTGTCGAAAGCTGTGGTACATTAGTTTGTCCTAGCTGCTGGATTTTGTCTATTAATGCAGAAGAAGTTTTCTCCTCTTTTTGAGGTTCCCCGCCTTCTTGATTTTCATTTTTATTATTTTGTAAATCGTTATTCATCCCTAATACTCCCTTCTAGCATGATATAGGTTAGTATTGTCTTATAAGGTAATTTCATGCTAAAAATAAATGCTCTGTAACTTGTCTGTTAATTGGAGCTCAAGGCGCTCGCTTTCCGCTCCAATTACAAAGTGCCAAAACAAAAAGCACTGGAGTTTTTTTCCAGTGCTTTCTTTCTAGATTTCCATAATGATTGGGAGAATCATTGGTCGTCTTTTTGTTTTTTCAAATAAATTTCGGTTTAATTCTTCTCTAATTTCTTGTTTTAAACTGGACCACTCAAATGATTCCTTAGCAATATTTCTTTCTACAATATCACGAACTAGTTTTGTTGAATCATCCATCAATTTTTCTGATTCTCGAACGTATACAAATCCCCTAGAGATAATTTCAGGACCAGCTGCTATACTCTTGTCTTGTTTTTTTAATGTCACAACGACAATTAGAATTCCATCTTGGGATAAGAGTCTCCGATCACGGAGCACGATATTTCCAACATCCCCGACACCAATACCATCGATCAATATATTACCAGAAGGAACCTTACCTAAAATAGCGAGTTTGTCTTCTTTCCATTCAAGAATATCACCGCGGGCGGGGATAATAATTTGTTCGTCAGTAAGTCCACATTCCAAAGCTAATTTCCGATGTGCCTTAAGCATTCGGTATTCACCATGAACAGGAACCAGATATTTTGGTTTCATTAAGTTAATCATGAATTTTAATTCTTCTTGACTACCATGACTCGATACATGGATGGTCCTTTTACCTGATATTACATTAGCACCAGCTCTAAAAAGCATATCTATCGTCTTAAATAAAAATACTTCGCTGCCCCTGAGTGGTGAGGCGGCAATTAATACAGTATCTCCTGTTTGGATATTAACTACTTTATCCATCTGCTTTGCCATCTTCTGCAAAGCTTCGATCGGTTCACCTTGGCTTCCAGTCATTAAGACGACAATTTCTCTGTCTTGATAATCCTTTAGTTCACTAACCGGAATAATTAAATCCTCTTCGACTTCTAAATATCCTAAATCTAGGGCAATATGATAAATTCTCTCGAGGCTTTTTCCTACCACTGCAACTTTACGGCCGTTTTCAGATGCGGCATTAAAGATATGTTGAATTCTATTTATATCAGAGGCAAAACAAGCTGCAATAATTCTTCCAGGAGCATTATAAAAGGCATTGGACATTTCACGTTCTACAATCGCTTCTGATGCTGTATAACCAGGCTTTTCGGCTTCTGTACTATCAGACAACAAACAGAGAACCCCTTGTTCCCCAATAGATGCCATCTTGCCTATTTCTGGTTTATAAAGCTCTGTGGCACCTTGATCAAATTTAAAATCACCCGTATAAACGATGATTCCTTCAGAGGTATGTATACAAATACCCACAGAATCTGGAATGCTATGATTAGTTTTAAAGAAACTTACATCCACTGTATCTAAATTTACAATCGTATCAGATTGTACTTCAATAAAATGGGTCTTACCAAAATAATCCTGTTCTTTAAGTTTTGCATTTGCAAGGGCAAGTGTTAACTTAGTTCCATAAACAGGTGCATCAATTTGACGGAGCACATACGATAAGGCTCCAATATGGTCTTCATGACCATGCGTTAAGAAAATTGCTTTTACCCGTTCCTTATTTTCTTTTAAATAAGTAATATCTGGTATCACAATGTCTATGCCCAGCATTTCTTCCTCGGGGAACATTAAGCCGGCATCAATGATAAATATGTCCTTGTCCACTTCAACGAGATACATATTTTTTCCGATTTCTCCTACACCACCAAGTGTGATTAACTTAATGGAGTTATTAATTTTCTTTATCAATTTGTAAATCCTCCTATGCTGTATCCAAATTTATAATTTATTGAACTCCGAAAAATGTCTAGCTCTAGCTCCGCCAAACGGGCGCATCCGCTTTTCTTATTTCCGTCCAAATCAGTTATGATTATTATACTTGATTTTTGAAAACCTTTCCAATATAAAAAGTAATTTTATCCAGCCTCTAAATAAAGACAACTATTTCAATTTTCCTGAGCTATTTAATTTGTTAATTTACAATTTAAGTATGATTGCCCGCTATGAAACAGAGTGGTGGAGAGAACTCACAAAGATGATGCAAAACCGTGATTATCCATTTATTTGGTCATTACTTAACGTCACCATGCAAAAAGACCATTTTTGGTCTATTATTATTTGATGTAGTTTTTTATTTAATGAGGTTGTCATGAAAGCTTTGCTTTTGAACATCCCCTATTGAGTGGGCTCTCGCCTGTAAAGTAGGGTCATTCGCCCATAATTATTTGTGTTTGTTATTCAGTTTTACTACGATAGACATTTTTCTGGTTTTCTCTTGGATTTTG
>NZ_JBALOS010000026.1:8725-46011 GCF_036962765.1 Neobacillus drentensis | reverse complement strand
GTCTTTCGGAACCTCTACGATAGACATTTTTCTGGTTTTCTCATGAGTTTTGTCCTTGGGAACCCCCACAATAGACATTTTTTCGGTTTCTCATGGAGCCTCCTCGGAGCTTAGAGATTAGCGGGGTCTCCCCTGTCCCGTACTCCCGCAGGAGTCTCGCGCCTTCCGCTCCAATAAAATGGGTGCCAAAATTAACAATGGGCTTTCCATAGTTATATAAAAAAAGCCAACCGGCAAAATCATCCGGTTGGCTTTGGTGATTCATTATTATTGATTAAGTAGAGTAATTAATGCAGCGCGCTCTTGTTCTGTTAGACCCACAAGTGGAAGCCTTACTGAACCAACATCTAATCCTGTTAATTGTAAAGCTGTTTTAACAGGAGCAGGACTCGGAGCAGCAAATAATCCTTGCATAACAGGGAGAAGATGCTGATGCAACTTTGCAGCTCTTTCATTCTCTCCACCAAGAAATGCTTTAACCATCTCCTGCAACTGTTTTCCTATTACATGTGAAGCAACCGAGATAATCCCAACACCGCCAATAGAGAGAACAGGGATTGTCAGACTATCATCCCCACTATATAAAACAAAATCATCATCAGTATTGGCAATAATGTGTGTCATCGCATTCAAGTCACCGCTTGCTTCCTTAACCGCAACAATATTTGCTATCTTTGAAAGACGAATGATCGTATCAGGATGAATATTCACTGCCGTGCGGCCTGGTATGTTATAAACCATTACCGGTAAGGAAGTGGCATCTGCAACAGCCTTAAAGTGCTGATATAGACCTTCTTGATTTGGTTTATTATAATATGGGGCTACAACCATAATAGCATCCACACCCAATTGTTCAGCTTTTTTTGTCAACTCAACGGATGCGTAGGTATTATTGCTGCCAGTTCCAGCTATTACTGGAATTCGCTTATTCACAACTTTAACGACATGATCAAATAAGGCCAGTTTTTCTTCCTTAGTCAAGGTTGGGGATTCACCCGTGGTCCCTGCAATCACAAGTGAATCAGTTCCATTTTCAATTAAATAATTCACTAATTGCGTGGTCTTAGCAAAGTCAATATGTCCTTTTTTATCAAAGGGAGTTACCATCGCCGTCGATACTCGCCCAAAATGAACCATATTCTTACTCCTCTCAATACCATCAAGCATACTTAAACCCAAATTCATAATATGGATTTACTTTTAATACGAAGATACTATTTATAGATCAGTAAAATTAAATTCTACTGTTTCATCTTCTAACTGAAAGGCATCATGGAGGGCATTGACGGATTTAACTAAATCATCCTGCTTTACAAGTACCCAAATCGTAGTATGACTATCTGCAGATTGTAATATACGAATTCCA
The DNA here is from genome assembly GCF_036962765.1 of Neobacillus drentensis. Taxonomy (GTDB): domain Bacteria; phylum Bacillota; class Bacilli; order Bacillales; family Cytobacillaceae; genus Neobacillus; species Neobacillus drentensis_C. The sequence goes on along the minus strand of NZ_JBALOS010000026.1, from coordinate 44,645 downwards.
TGATCCGATAAGGCCGTTACGATTTTAGAGGTAACGCCAGGAACACCGGCAATACCTGCACCAACAACAGAAACTTTTGCACAATGACGCTCTACAACGGGGTCATGACCCAATTCATTTAGAACGCCAATCGCACGGTCGGTCATTTCTTCCGTAACTGTATAGATTACTCCGTTAGGAGAAATATTGATAAAATCCACACTAATTCCTTCATTAGCCATTGCCTTAAACACTTCAGCCTGCAAGTAATATTGATCCTTTTTGGCAAAAACTTTAATTTGCGTTACATTTGAAACATGGGCAATCCCGGTAACCACTCGTTCTTTAATATCACTGCCACGATTATTTTTACTTGAGGAAGTTACCAATGTGCCTAAATTATTTGAATAGGTTGAGCGGATTCGGATTGGGACTTTTGCTTGCATCGCAATTTCAACTGCCCTTGGGTGAATGACCTTTGCACCTTGATAAGCCATATTACAAACCTCTGTGTAGGTTACAATAGATAACGGCCGGGCATTTTCAGCAATACGCGGATCAGCTGTCATAATTCCTTCCACATCAGTAAAAATATCAATAAATTCGGCATTGAGGGCTGCACCTAAAGCAGCTGCTGAAGTATCACTTCCGCCTCGTCCAATGGTCGTTATATCACCATTATTTGCAGCACCCTGGAAGCCTGCAACCACGACAACATCATTTCTCTCTAATTCACTTAGCAATCGATCACATTGCATTTCAATAATTTTTGCATTTGTATGGTCATTGTTTGTACGGAAGCCTGCTTGTGCCCCAGTTAAAGAAACGGCATCAATTCCACTTTCTAATAACATATTTACAAACACGACACTAGAAATAACTTCTCCACAGGACAATAATAAATCATGTTCCCGTTTTGAAATATTACTTAAATTTCCACCAATTAAAGAAAGTAGTGAATCTGTAGCATAAGGGTCACCTTTTCTTCCCATTGCGGAGACAACCACAACTACCTTATAGCCATCAGCTAATGCTTTCTCGATATGGCCTTGAGCATATTTTCTGCTTTCTTCATCTTTTACAGATGTACCGCCAAATTTTTGAACAATAATTTTCATGGTGACACCAAACCCTGCCTTTTTTGATGTAACTTTATTTTACAATCCCTAATTTCACTAAGCTTTCTGCGATTTGAACTGAATTCCATGCTGCACCTTTAAGCAAGTTATCAGAGACAACCCACATATGAAAACCACGTGGTTCATCGATGTCTTTCCTAATTCGACCAACAAAAACATCATTTTTTCCAACACAATTTGCCGGCATTGGATAGAGTTGATTTTCAGGATCATCTTGTAAAATAACACCTGGGGCATCTTTTAATAATGCTTTAATGTCATTTGCACTGACCTCGTCAGATTCAATTTCAAAATAAACCGACTCTGAATGACCAACTGCTACAGGAAGGCGCACGCAAGTTGCAGAAACCTGTAATTCTGGTAAGTGCATGATTTTTTTGGTTTCATTAATCATTTTCATCTCTTCAAATGTATATCCGTTATCTTGAAATTTATCAATTTGCGGAATCGCATTAAAAGCAATTTGATAGTGTTTTTTATCTGACTTCACTGGTAAAATTTGCGGTTCATATGTTTCTCCGTTTAATATCGACTGAGTTTGCTGCATTAATTCTTCAACAGCCGCCGCACCTGAACCGGAAACAGCCTGGTAAGTTGAAACAATTACTTTTTTCAAACCAAATTGTTGACGGATTGGCTCAAGGGCAACTACCATTTGAATGGTGGAACAATTCGGGTTAGCAATGATACCATTATGTTGATGAAGGACAGCTTCGTTCACTTCTGGGACAACTAAAGGAGTATTTTCATCCATTCTAAATGCACTAGTGTTGTCCACCACGATAGCACCTCGTTTAACTGCTTCTGGGCCAAGTTCCTTAGATACACTGCCACCTGCACTAAATAAGGCTATCTCAACGCCTTCAAAACTCTCAGGCTTTGCTTCTTCAATGATATATTCCTGTCCATTCACATCCACTTTTTTCCCGGCGGATCGTGCTGAAGATAATAAGGTAAGTTTTCTAATTGGGAAGTTCTGTTTTATTAATGTTTGTAACATTTGTTGCCCTACTGCACCTGTTGCTCCAACAACGGCAACGTGAAATCCATTTTGTTGACTCATTACTAGTTCCCCTTCCATATTCATCGTATACATAACTGGTTATCATACTCTAAAAGGAAATAGCCTTTATTTAGCATCCAGCATGTTATTAATAATTTATTTTATTTCTCATCAGTGGGTTTGTATCTTCCCACTGATGATAGAATAATTTATTTTAACATATTCCTTTAAAGAAATAACCTATTTTGATGAATGAGAGGATTTTAGTCTGAATCTTTATATCTTTCAACTAGTACAGGCTGAATTTGCTGCCCTTCGATTGCTGCTTCTACTGTTTCTGTGAGCATTGTCATTCTTGCAACCATCGAATTTGGCTTTTTTATGGGGTCATCCTGACCATATGGAATGAAATAGATATTCTTCGTAGCCATTAATCTCATTAAATTTACTCCATTTAATCCAAGTGCATCATTTGTAGAGATACCCAGTACCACTGGTTTTAAGTTACGCAGTGTTGCTTTTGCCGCCATTAATACTGGACTATCATTCATGGCATTGGCAAATTTACTCATCGAAACCCCTGTTAACGGGGCAATAACCATACAATCCAAAGGAATTTTAGGCCCAAGCGGCTCTGCTTTTACAATCGAGTCAATCACCTTGTTCCCAGTTAAATCTTCAATTCTTTGGATCCAATCTTCCCCTTTTCCAAAACGGGTATCTGTATTTTTAACTGTAAAAGTCACGACTGGCATTACCTCTGCACCGGCTTGAACTAGTTTTTCAATTTCTGGGAATACTGCATCATACGTACAATGAGAGCCGGTTAAGCCAAAGCCAATTCTTTTACCTTTTAAACTCATTTCACTTTCCCCTTTCGCTTTCTTAAATCATCTTGAAGCAGTTGGGCAAGGACATTCGCTAGAATTTGACCAGCCGTTTTCGGTGCGACAATTCCCGGAAGCCCTGGTGCAAGCAAGGCTTTTATCCCTCTTTTTTCGGCATATCGAAAATCAGTGCCGCCTGGCTTTGATGCAAGGTCAATAATGAGCGTATGTGATGGCATTTTTGATATTACCATTGCAGTTACAATTAAATGTGGTGCTGTATTAATAACTATATCGGTGTCTTTTACTTCATTTACCAGATTATTTAAATGGAATGGTGTTAATCCCATCTCAGTAATCCTGGCTAGATGCTCGCTTTTCCTTGCGCCTACCTTAACTCTTGCTCCTAATGCAGCAAATGTTCTTGCTACACTCATACCGACTCTCCCTAAGCCCAGAACAGCAATATATATTTGACCCATGTATGGTAAAATCAGTGTGTTGGATCGCCATCATAATCGTCCCTTCTACAGTCGGAATGGAATTATAGATGGCCACATCATCCCTTTCAAATAACTGAATAAGTGTTCGTTTGGCTTCCTTGGTAATTCCATTTAAATAGGAATTGCTAATTCCGGAATAAATCGTACAATGTTCAGGTGTCTTTGCTAGCAAATCTGCAGTTAAAATAACCTTTTCATTTGAAAAGATCGTTTCTACCTGTCCTTCTAAATTTGTTCCGGGCACTGGTAGGATAATGGTATCCATATTTGATAAATCGACTTCATCCAACTTTTCCTTGACAGCACCAGTAAATGCATGGTCAAGTTGTTCGAAACCAATAAGCGATAATCTCGCATCTAATTCGGTTAACTTGCGGATGATTTCCAGCTGTCTGGCATCCCCACCAATCACGGCAATCTGCATCCCTGTCAGCATGAAAACATTCACCTTCTTTTTTTAAAAATCCTACTAAGAGATTCCTTTTCTTATTTCACTTCACCATCTTATGTAGGTTCACTTCATTCGGTGAGTTTTCCATTCGTACTAAATAAAAAAAGCCCAAGCAAGATAAATCTTGCCTGGACCTTTTTGACCTGTGTAAGTACCTAATCCTCATCAGGTACATCGATAATAATCATATCTGTGCCAATTTTTTTAATATGCTGCCAAGGAACCCTAATTTCTTCTCCTTGTTTTCGAAAACCAAACCATTTAATTGAAGGAATAAGCAGTGCCTGAATTTGGCCTGTCCCTTCATTAATTTCTAGATCTGTTTGCCCGAGTACACCAAGACGTTCAGCCTTTTTTGCATCCACAATTTCTTTTCCGCTTAATTCACTTAATCTCAATGCATAAGCCCCCCTTCCATACCCCTTACTATTAGTTTATAAAAAGAAGTCCTAATTTAGAATAAGAAAACCTTGCAGAAACATTGAGAGATGAAATTTGCCCTAACAAAAGGGGAATCCATTTTCGAATGGATCCCCTTTTATGATTATGCTAATTTATTTGGCAGTTCTCCGTCTGGGCTTATCAATGTAACGGAATATTTATCTGTAAAGACATTTCTAGCCATTTCGTCTACACTGTTTTTCGTAACCGTGTCAATTTGATCAATGATTTCGTCAAGTGAACGATGTCGTTTTAATAAAAGTTCATTTTTTCCATTCCGGCTCATCCGGCTATTGGTGCTTTCAAGACTTAGCATCAAGCTTCCTTTTAGCTGCTCTTTACTATTCGTTAATTCCCTCTCGGTAATCCCATCTTGCTTCAATGTATTAAGTGTTTCTTGCATTGTTTCAAATAATACATTTAGCTGTTTCGCACCAGTTCCACCATATACTGTCACAATCCCACTATCTTGGTATGCAGAGTGATAAGAGAATACAGAGTAGGCTAAGCCCCTTTGCTCACGAACCTCCTGGAACAATCTTGAGCTCATACTGCCGCCTAAGATATTATTTAAAGTAATTAAGCTGTAGATGTCATCATGTCCTACCTTTAATCCTTCAAAACCAATACATAGATGAGCCTGTTCTGTTTCTTTTTTACGCGAAATTTGATTCGAATGGAATGTAGGAATATTTTCAGTAACCTGTTGGTTAGCCCCTTTATATGATCCAAAATACTTTTCAACCTCTTTAATAAATGCCTCAGATACATTTCCAGCAATAGAAATGACAACATTTTCAGGCGTATATCTTTCATGGATATATTCTTTTAATGTTTCTCCCGTAAACGTATTAAGTATTTCCTCCGTACCGAGGATCGGATATCCAAGGGGATGATCTCCAAATACAGCTCTGCTTAATAAATCATGAACAATATCGTCTGGAGTATCTTCATACATTTTTATTTCTTCTAACACTACATTTCTCTCTTTGTTTAACTCCTCTTCCACAAATGTTGAGTTAAAAAACATATCCGCCAGAACATCTAATGCAAATTGAGAATGTGTATCAAGAACTTTCGCATAATAGCATGTATACTCTTTAGAAGTAAACGCATTCACTTGTCCGCCAATGCTATCAAAGGATTCAGCTATTTCTTTCGCAGACCTGGTTGTGGTGCCCTTAAAGAACATATGCTCAAGAAAATGGGAGATACCATTGTTTTGTGGGTTTTCATCTCTAGAGCCAGTACCTATCCAAACACCAATTGCTACCGAACGCACGGTAGGAATATTTTCTAATACAATTCTTACTCCATTTTGGCATGTGTATTTATTAATCATTGACTTCCTCCAGTCTATACGGTGAAACTTCAATCAGTGGGGGTTTTACCACTTTTACCACTGATTGTTAGTTGAACCAATCGGGCTTTTACGGGGAGTTGACCTCCACTTATATCTTATCCTTATTTTTCCCCTCTAGAAAGTGGGGGTCTTACTTCCCGTTAATGCGGGATAAACAAACGCTACTATTGCACCATCTATCATTATACTTATAATAGTGTATTTTCTCCAATTTTCAATATTTCTTACCCGATTATTATTGCTCCACTCTTTGTTCGCTCATTAACTCAGAAACTGTGCCAATTTTTAAGTTTTTTTGCTTAATTTGAGTGATCAAGCGATCAAGTGATTTTGCAGTTGATTCTGTTGGATGCATAAGAACCATTGAACCATTATCAATTTTTGACATCACACGAGCTATCAAGGCATCGGGCGACGGTTTTCTCCAGTCAACAGTATCAACAGTCCACATAACAGTCAGCATATTTAATTCGTCGGCCACTTTTACCGTTTCATCCCGGTAACTGCCACTAGGCGGTGCAAACCAAACACATTTTTTACCTGTAGCCGCTTCGATAATTTCATTGGTTTTCACTATTTGTTCTCTGGCTCTTTCAGCGGTTAGTTGCTTCATATCTGGATGTGAATAGGAATGATTGCCTACTTCATGTCCTGAACTGACAATCATTTTCGCTAGATCTGGATTTTTTTTAACCCAATTTCCTTCTAGAAAAAAACTAACTGAAATATTATGTTTTTTTAGGGTTGCAAGCATCTGTGATAAATATTCATTTCCCCACGCCACATTAATAATAAACGAGACCATCGGTTTATCAGGGTGACCTTTATATATAGGGTTTGGCGGTAAGTCTTTGAGGTGAACTTTAGGCTTCGTCTGATTAAAAACAAGTTTCTCCTCATCAAAGACACCTTTGTTTTTCATATTTTTATATGAAGATGCAATGTCAACCTCCCGCCCATTATAGCCAGGAATAGCTTTCCAGACCTTATCAATCGTCGCATCTTTAGGCGGTAATTCATATGTAGGGGCATTTTTGATAATGCTTTGATAAAGAGGGTCTGACTCTTTTGCTGCCGGCAAAACGGATTTATTTGTAAAAGTTAAATATTTGTTAACAAATGGATTACTTACTGCGATCCATCCTGCTAAACAAATAACCATTATGATAGAAATCTTTTTCATCTAATTTTCCCCCTTTCCATACAGATTATGTATAGAAGGGACAAGGTAGAACTGCAGGTTCATCAATACAACTAGTTCTAAAGCATTAAGAAATCAAGGTCATGCTTCACATATCGAAAAAGCCAGGGTAATGACCCTGACTTTACTATCTAGATGCTTAACTATTTGTTTTCTTCATCCTTTTCACGCTGTTCTTTTAAGACTGCTTTACGTGATAGGTTTACACGGCCTTGTTTGTCAATCTCAGTTACTTTTACTAAAAGTTCGTCCCCGATCTTAACAACGTCTTCCACTTTTCCAACACGCTCTTCAGCAAGTTCAGAAATATGAACGAGACCATCTTTTCCAGCAAAGATTTCGACGAAGGCACCGAATTTTTCAATTCGTTTTACTTTACCAAGGTACATTTCGCCCACTTGCACTTCACGAACAATGTCTTCGATGATTTTCTTTGCTCTTTGGTTCATTTCTTGATTAGTTGAAGCAATAAATACAGTTCCATCTTGTTCAATATCAATCTTAACACCAGTTTCTTCAATAATTTTATTGATTTGTTTTCCGCTCGGTCCAATAACATCACGAATTTTATCTGGATTAATTGTCATCGTTAAGATTTTCGGTGCAAACTGAGATAGTTCTGCTCTTGGTTCTGTAATGGTAGCTAACATAGAATCCAAGATATGCATTCTGCCAACTTTCGCCTGTTGAAGGGCTTCTTCTAAAATCTCACGGGAAAGACCTTCAATTTTAATATCCATTTGCAGTGCTGTAACCCCTTTAGCAGTTCCGGCCACTTTAAAATCCATATCTCCAAGATGGTCTTCCATTCCTTGGATATCGGATAGCACAGTATAGTGCTCACCAGATTTTACAAGGCCCATGGCAATTCCAGCTACAGGAGCTTTGATCGGTACACCCGCATCCATCATCGCTAGAGTACTGGCACAAATACTCGCCTGTGAAGTAGAGCCATTGGATTCAAGGACTTCAGATACGAGACGAATCGTATATGGGAAGTCCTTTTCTGATGGAACAATCGGTTCAAGCGCACGTTCACCAAGGGCACCATGACCGATTTCACGACGACCTGGACCACGAATAGGACCGGTTTCGCCCACACTGAAAGATGGGAAGTTATAATGGTGCATAAAACGTTTCTCTTCTTCAATGCCGAGACCATCAAGAATTTGGACATCTCCCATCGCCCCAAGAGTACAAATGCTTAGGGCTTGAGTTTGCCCGCGTGTGAAAAGGCCTGAACCGTGCGTACGAGGTAAAATACTTACCTGTGAAGAAAGCGGACGGATTTCATCAATTTTTCGGCCATCCGGTCGAACCTTCTCAACTGTAATTAAACGGCGGACTTCACCCTTAACAATCTTGTCCAATATTTGCTTAACTTGTTTCATATCTTCATCTGTTACTTCTTGTTCTTCATATTTAGCAATAACTCGGTTTTTCACTTCTTTAATGGCGTCTTCACGGGCATGCTTCTCTTGGACCTGAATGGCACTGACCATATCAGCCTCACACATTTCCCTAACTTCCGCCTCGAGGTCTTTATCAATTTCATAAAGATTAATTTCTCTTTTAGGTTTGCCAATTTCAGCGACAATTTTTTCTTGGAATTCAATTAGACGCTTAATCTCATCATGACCAAACATGATTGCTTCAAGCATCGTTTCCTCAGGTACCTCTAACGCACCTGCTTCTACCATGTTAATGGCATCTTTCGTTCCGGCAACTGTTAAGTGGATATCACTTTTTTCAGCTTGTTCAACAGTTGGATTAATGACGAATTCATTGTTAACTCGACCAACAACCACACCTGCAATTGGCCCTTCAAATGGGATATCCGATGTACTTAAAGCTAACGAAGACCCAAACATTGCAGCCATTTCTGTGGAACAATCCTGGTCCACACTCATGACAATACTAATAACTTGAACATCATTACGGAAACCATCCGCAAATAGCGGTCGAATAGGTCTGTCAATTAGTCTGCTTGCTAAAATTGCTTTTTCACTTGGTCGACCCTCACGTTTTATAAATCCGCCAGGAATTTTCCCCACAGCATATAAACGTTCTTCGTAGTTAACCGTTAATGGAAAAAAGTCTAAGTTTTTAGGCTCCTTTGAAGCAGTTGCTGTACTCAATACTGCTGTATCTCCATAGCGAACAAGGACTGCACCGTTTGCTTGTTTAGCTAATTGTCCAATTTCGACAGTTAATTTACGACCGGCCCAAACCATGGAATACTCATGTTTCAATTGTTCCATATTTTTACCCCTCTCTATCCAAATCACTTAGGAGGATGATGCGAAATTTTCCCTTTCGCAGTACTCATCATACTAAATCAAACTAATATTAAAAAGCCTAGAAAAGCTTATGTTATCAATACAAAGCACCTTAATAGTATGCACAAAAAAGTCCTGACTTAAAAATATGTATAAAAAATTCTTTATTAAACGTTCAGCTTTTAAAACCTAATAAAAAAGCGGGAATAATCCCGCTTCTGTAAACTAACGACGTAGGCCAAGCTTATTAATTAACACACGGTAACGTTGAACATCTTTGTTACGTAAGAATGTTAAAAGATTACGACGCTTACCAACCATTTTCAAAAGACCGCGACGTGAGTGGTGATCTTTCTTATGAGTACGTAAGTGCTCATTCAAATTGTTGATTGATTCTGTAAGGACAGCGATTTGAACTTCTGCAGATCCAGTGTCGCTTTCATGAGTTTTAAACTCACTGATAAGTTCATTTTTACGTTCTTGAGTGATTGCCATCCGAATTCACCTCCTAAAATTTACAAATCCCCTGATACCGAGCAAACGTTGGTGATTCGTCTTGCCAAGTAGAGGTTATTTTTAATACGTTAATAAGAATACAACTTTTCACACCAAAAAGCAAGGATATATCGAAGTTTATTGTAGGAAAAACACCTTTTAAAGAATAGAATTAAGAAGTTTGTCTTATTTGTTAAAATAATTGAGTGAGTTTTGCTTATCGCGTTCAATTTGTGCAACAAGCTCCTCTATCCCTGAAAATTTTTGTTCATTACGTAGGTGAATATGCCATTCTATCATTACTTCTTCACCGTAGATATCTTCATTAAAGTCAAATAAGTGAACTTCCACGGCAGGAAGTAATGCTTCCTTATTAAATGTAGGTTTATAACCAACATTACATACACCATTATACCATTTTGAATGAACTTTCATTCTAACTGCATAAACACCAACTGGCGGCATAATATAATCGCCATTTAAATCTACGTTCGCAGTAGGAAAACCAATGGTTCTCCCTCGTTTATCACCATGAATAACGATGCCTGATGTTGTATAATTTCGGCCTAAGAGTGAAAAAAGTTCATTTGTTCTGCCTTCCTTAAGAAGAGAGCGGATTCTTGTTGAACTTACCTTTTTATTACCTTCTGTAAACTTTGGAACAACCGAATAAGAAAATTTTTCTCTAGAATGAAAAGGCAATGTTTCCATTGTTCCTTTTCCCATTCTTCCATAGGTAAAATCAAAACCTGCCACCACATGTTTTACGTTCAGTCCAATTACATATTGGTCAATAAATTCCTGCGGCAGCAAATTTGCGAATTCCAGGCTAAAATGAATGATAAATAAATAATTAATCCCTAATTCTTCAATAATTTTTATTTTTTCAGTTAATGGGCTAATATATTGAATCTGCTTATCGGTTTTTCCTAAAACAACAGAAGGATGGGGGTCAAAGGTCATAACTGCACTGCAAATTCCTTTTTCTTCAGCTCGTTTTTTTGCCTCAAGAATTACCTGTTGATGGCCGCGGTGAACACCGTCAAAATAACCCAACGCCATTGCCAGAGGTGGATATTCAGTATGATCAATATTAAATGGGAATCTAAGCCGAATTACTTCCAAAAAACTCACCTTTTCTATACCGTACCTTTTTAATCTACATTATTACGTAACACTTTAACTGGTTTTAAGAGGCCAGGCTTGTTTGGATGCTCTGAATAAATAGCAAGAGCCAGTCCATCATCAGTTTCAGCGATAATCGGTCCGTTAATAGTTTTTAAATGATCAGGCATTTGTAATAAAGCGCCATTTTTCACTTTCTCTGCTACTTTATCATTAATTAGCAGTTTCGGCAAATGAGAAACTGCTGTCTCCAGCGGCCTTAAGACCCCCGAAATCGTACCTGCTTGCATATGGTTTTCAATTTCTTCGAACGTCAAACAATCCTCTAATGTATAAGTGGCTGATTGAACTCTTTGCAGGTACGACATATGTGCTGGGAACCCAAGCATTTCACCAATCATTACCGCTAAAGTCCGAATATAAGTCCCTTTACTACAACTAACTCTAAACTTAAATTTTATGGTTTCACCAATAAATTCAAATCGATCATCTAATAGCTCGATTGAATAAATGGTTACCTTCCTGGTAGGCCGTTCGACCTCAATCCCTTTGCGTGCGTACTCATAGAGACGGACCCCGCCTACTTTAACTGCGGAAAACATCGGTGGAGTTTGTTCAATTTCACCAGATAATGACTGAAATACGTGGAGTATTTCTTCCCGATCAATCATCCTGGTTACTGGCTTTTGTTCAACTGTTTCCCCTGAAGCATCTTCAGTTGTTGTCGAATAACCAATTGTTACTTCTCCTTCGTATGCTTTACCAGCATCTGTAATGTATTCAGCAACTTTTGTTGCTTTTCCAATACATATAGGAAGAACTCCAGTGACGTCTGGATCAAGTGTACCCGTGTGTCCTACTTTTTTTGTTTTTAAAATTTTCCGCAACCTAAAGACACAATCATGGGATGTTAATCCTGCAGGTTTAAATAAAGGTAGAATTCCTTCCAATCGATTACCTCCAATCAAAAAATTATAAAGAAAACTCGCCGACTGGCGAGCCGTCAGGCAAAGACAGTGGCGTCGTTGCACTTATGCAAAATAAGAAAGTATGACCTTTCACACCGAAAGTTTATACTTTCTTATTAGCTCAAAAAAAAGGATAGACCTATTGTCTATCCAGTTATTCTTCTTCCCTTTTTTCTAAAGGCTTTTCATCTTTATGCAGTTGATGAAGAAGTGTATCGATTCGATTCCCATAATCGATAGATTCATCCCATTCAAAGATGATTTCAGGTGTTTTTCGAAGGCGAATACGGTGGCCAATTTCAGTCCGAATAAAGCCTTTTGCTTTGGCCAGACCTTTTAAGGTATTTTCCCTTTGTTCTTCATCACCTAATACGGAAATATATACTTTTGCTTGTTGTAAATCACCTGTTACTTCAACATCGGTTACCGTTACAAAACCAATCCGAGGATCTTTGATTTTACGACCGATGATGTCACCAAGTTCTTTCTTCATTTGTTCTCCGACACGATTTGCTCTGTGGCTCATCACATTCACCTCTTAACTTAAAGCCATTCAATCTCGGTGATCGTTCTCTCTATTTCTGGAAATGAGTCTATTAATTTTAAAGCATTATTCAACTCATGTTCGGTATTAACACGCGTGGAAGTTACGACAACGATGGCAATTTTCGTTCGTTGCCAAACATCCTGAAACCCAACTTCTGCCACAGAAACATTAAATTTCTGTTTTAATCGAGTTAGGATTCGTTGCAGAACGGCTCGTTTCTCTTTTAAAGAATGAGCATCATAGATCATACATTCACATTCTGCGACACCGATGATCATTTACGTTCAATTTCTTCCATTACATATGCTTCAATAATGTCTCCTTCTTTAACATCATTAAAGTTTTTAATGGTAATCCCACATTCGTACCCTTGAGATACTTCTTTTACGTCATCTTTAAATCGTTTTAGCGCATCGATGTTCCCTTCAAACGTAACCACACCATTACGAATTAAGCGAATTCCGCTGTCACGGGTAATCTTACCATCCGTTACATATGAACCGGCAATTGTACCAACTTTTGAAACCTTGAAAGTTTGACGAATTTCTGCCTGGCCAATAATCTTCTCTTGGAATTCTGGATCGAGCATACCTTTCATGGCTGCTTCAATCTCTTCGATTACTTTATAGATAATGCGGTGAAGACGAACGTCGACTTTCTCCGCTTCTGCTGCACGTTTTGCATTAACATCTGGACGAACGTTAAAACCAATGACGATGGCATTTGAAGCAGCGGCTAGACTAATATCTGATTCATTAATCGCACCTGCACCACTATGAATAATCTTAATATTGACACCTTCAACATCTATTTTTTGCAATGAAGCGGCAACTGCTTCAGCAGACCCTTGAACGTCTGCTTTTAGGATGATGTTTAAGTCCTTCATTTCACCTTGCTTCAATTGATCAAATAATGTTTCTAAACTAACAATGGATTTTTCACCACGTTGGGCTACCAATGCTGTTTGAGCTCTTGATTCTCCAACTTGACGTGCGGTTTTTTCATCTTCAAACACAACGAAACGATCTCCAGCTTGTGGCACGTCATTAAGACCAGTTATTTCAACAGGAGTTGAAGGGGCTGCCTCTTTGACGCGGCGTCCTTTATCATTAACCATCGCACGGACACGACCAAAGGTATGTCCGACAACAATTGGATCACCAATTCTTAATGTACCGTTTTGGACTAGCAAGGTTGCAACTGACCCACGACCTTTATCTAATTGTGCTTCAATAACAGTACCAACGGCTTTACGATTTGGATTTGCTTTATATTCTTCTACTTCACTAACGAGTAAGATCATTTCCAGAAGGGTGTCAATACCTTCTCCCGTTTTTGCAGAAAGTGGTACAAAGATAGTATCTCCACCCCATGCTTCTGATACTAATCCATGTTCAGTTAATTCTTGCATTACACGGTCAGCATTTGCAGCTTCTTTATCCATTTTATTAACTGCTACAATAATTGGAACCTCGGCTGCTTTAGCATGATTGATTGCTTCAACAGTTTGCGGCATTACACCGTCATCAGCTGCTACGACAAGAATTGTAATATCAGTGATTTTAGCCCCACGTGCACGCATGGTTGTAAAGGCAGCGTGTCCAGGAGTATCAAGGAAGGTTATTTTTTTGCCGTTTTCGACTACTTGATACGCACCAATATGCTGAGTAATCCCACCTGCTTCTCCTTCTGTTACCTTGGTGTTACGAATAGAGTCAAGCAAGGTTGTTTTCCCGTGGTCAACGTGCCCCATAATGGTTACAACAGAAGGCCTTTCCACAACTGATTCTTCTGAGTCTTCAGTAAAGTATACTTCAAGGTCAGTTGTATCAATCTTAATTTCTTCTTCAACCTCAACCCCATACTCACTTGCAATTAATTCTATTGCATCTTTATCTAAAACTTGGTTAATAGTTGCCATTACTCCAAGTAAGAAGAGCTTTTTAATAATTTCAGAAGGCTCGCGATAGATCTTTTTCGCTAACTCACCAACAGTAAGTGATTCACTAAATGTAATTTTAGCTGGAAGTTCCTTCTCTTTTTTCTTTTGTGGTTGTGCTTGTTGAACTGGAGTATGAGTTTTCTTCTTTTTATTATTGTTATTATTATTACGATTTTGATTATTGTTATAAGGCTTTGCCTTTGCTTTATCAGCATTGTTAAAAACCTTATTTTCTTTGGATTGAAATTCTTGGTTTTGTTTTTTGCCTTCTCCTGCTCTTGGAGGAGAAACCACTTTAACTTTCGTTGGAGCAACATTTTTATCAGCTGCTTCCTCAAATGCCTTTGCCGTTTTAGTTTGCACTTGCGGTCTTTGTGCAGACTGAGCAGGCCTTTGACTTTGTCGTTGCTGTTGTTGATTTGGACGTGAGTTAGTTCGTTGTGACTGCTGTCCATTTTGTCTATTTTCCTGTTTTTGCTGTGGTGCCTTGTTTTCTGTTTTGCTGAATGTTGCATCAAGCTTTTTAACATCTGCGTCTTCTATTGTTGCCATATGATTAGAGACCTCTATATTCATTTCTTTTAGTTTTGTGATGATTTCCTTACTTGAAATGTTGTGTTTTTTTGCATACTCATATACACGTATTTTACTCATCTTTTCACCCCCGCTAGATTTAATCGAGCAACGTTACCATTTTTTTTGCAAATCCTTCATCCAGTATAGCTACAACAACGCGGGCTTCCTTGCCAATCGCTTGGCCTAGAAGATGACGATTTTCCACAATTTTATATGGAACCTGATACGAATTACACTTATCAGTAATTTTTTTTGTCGTATTTTCAGAAGCATCTGCGGATAATAAAATAAGTCGTGCTTTTCCGCCTTGAATCTGCTTCACGGTTAGCTCTTCACCCGATATGATTTTGCGTGCTCGATTGGCCAAGCCAAGCAATGACATCCATTGATTATGTTTCATTTGGATTGTCAATTCTCCTTCTCTATAAGCTCAAGTAGCTCTTCGTATAACGAATCATTTATAGAAACCTCTAAGTGATTAGATAGGGTATTTTTTTTCTTGGCAAGTAAGATTGCTTCCTTGTCCTTAGAAAGGTAGGCACCCCTTCCGGATTTCTTACCGGTCAGGTCAATGGATACTTCCCCTTCTTTTGAGCGAACGATGCGAACTAGTTCTTTTTTCGGCTTCATTTCGCCGGTTGCTACACACTTACGCATAGGAACTTTTTTCTTAGGGTTCACTCATCATTCACCTCACTTTTTAATCCAACTCTTCTTCATAATCGAAATCATTTTCAACTTGATCATCAAAAAGTCTAATGGTTTCTTCACGTGGATAGATTCCAATCTCACGTGCTTCCGCTTCTGATTTAATATCAATTTTCCAACCTGTCAATTTTGCAGCTAAGCGGGCATTTTGCCCACGTTTACCGATTGCCAACGAAAGTTGATAATCAGGGACAACAACAGTTGTAGCTTTTTCATTTTCATTAACCATTACATCTAACACTTTAGAAGGGCTAAGTGAATTGGCTACAAAAACAACCGGGTCAGCAGACCACTTAACAATATCTATTTTCTCACCTTTTAATTCATTGACTACAGCCTGAACCCTTGCTCCTTTTGGTCCAACACAAGAGCCTACTGGGTCTACCTCAGGATTATCTGAATGAACAGAGATTTTCGAGCGATCCCCTGCTTCACGGGCAACTGACTTAATTTCAACAGTGCCATCATAAATTTCTGGCACTTCAATCTCAAACAGACGCTTTAGAAGGCCAGGATGTGTCCGAGACACGAATATTTGAGGACCCTTAGTCGTTTTTTCTACTTTTGTGATAAATACTTTGATACGATCATGAGGTTTATAACGTTCATTAGGCATCTGTTCATTCACTGGAAGTAAAGCCTCAATTTTACCAAGACTTACATAAATGAATTTCGAATCCAGTCTTTGAACGATACCCGTCATAATATCTTCTTCACGGTCAATAAATTCTGAATAAATGATTCCTCGTTCTGCTTCTCTGACACGCTGGGTAACCACTTGCTTAGCTGTTTGGGCCGCAATCCGACCAAAATCTTTAGGCGTAACTTCCATTTCGACAACATCTTCAACTTGATAATTTGGTGAGATTTGCCTAGCATCCTCTAAAGAAATTTCAAGACGAGGATCAAATACTTGATCCACTACTTCTTTTCTAGCAAATACACGCATAGACCCAGTTTGTAAATTTAAATCAATCCGAACATTCTGTGCTTGATTAAAATTACGGCGATAGGCCGAAACAAGTGCTGCTTCAATTGCATCAATGATAACATCTCTGGAAATACCTTTTTCTCTTTCCAGTATAGTAAGAGCATCTAATAATTCGCTGCTCATCTTTGTGTATCCCCCTATCCTTTTCCTATAATATCATTACGAAAAAGTAACAGCTAACCGGGCATTTGCTACCTTTTCATAGGGAATTTCAATCGTTTTTTTACGGGTCTTTATCTTCATCTCGATTTTTATCTGCTGCCCATCAAATTCTAATAAGGTCCCCTCGAAGCTTTTTTCCCCGTCGATCGGTTCATACGTTTTGATAAATACGTTTTTTCCGATTGCTTTTTGGAAGTCTTTATCTTTTTTTAATGGACGCTCTGCCCCTGGTGAAGAAACTTCAAGAAAATAGTTATGGGGAATCGGGTCAAGCTCATCGAGTTTTTCGCTGAGTTTTTCGCTAACGAGTCCGCAATCTTCAATATCAACACCATTGTCTTTATCGATATATACGCGTAGAAACCAGCTTTTCCCTTCCTTCACATACTCAATCTCCACTAATTCTAAACCAAGTTCTTGAAAAATAGGTGTAGCCAAATCTTCTACAACTTCCGTTACCTTGCTCATGCATTGCCTCCTTTTCCGATATTTTCACCCATATTGTATGTAGTTCACGGAAAGTTTTATCTAGTTACTAAAAAAACTCTCATGAGTTTCAACTCCTAATCCAACCATGTAAAAAGGATTATTATGAGCGCTCCACCAACATAATAAAGGCGGTGTGAGCAGAGTTAAGCACCGCTAATTTCGAAGTGAAAAATGAAAATACATCACTGCAACATGATTAGCCGATTTATTAATACGGCGCTCCGCCCCTTTTCCTCAAGGAAAAAAAGGTGTATACAAAAACGAAAGAGCGGGTTTCCCCACTCTTGATCACGAGAGTATTTCTTAGTATTTCCAATAAAACTATACCATAACCATCAATTTTATGCAAATAGCATCGCGGTTTGTCAAGGTTTTTCCTATCTAGAACAACGAAAGCTGGTTTTGTTCAGGCAGGGATGTTAAACATCCTTGTTTATCTAAATATTCAAGAATGGTTTTAGATACTTTACCTCGCTGTTGCAAATCTTCTTTCGATAAAAATTCCCCTGATTCCCTTGCTTTGACAATATTATAAGCCGCATTCGTCCCAAGTCCGGGAATTGAATTAAATGGCGGTATTAGAGAATTGTCTTCGATAATGAATTCAGATGATGAAGATTTATATAAATCATAGTTTTGGAACACAAAGCCTCTTTGTGTCATTTCTAAAGCTAATTCTAAAACCGTTAATAAGTTTTTCTCTTTGTTTGATGCTTCTAATCCTTTAGCATTGATTTCCTCAACTTTTGCCCGGATGGCTTCTGGTCCGCGTGACATGGCTTCGATGTCAAAGTCTTCCGCCCTGACAGTAAAATAAGCGGCGTAATAAAGAAGCGGTAAATGGACCTTGAAGTATGCAATTCTTACTGCCATAAGTACATAAGCAGCGGCATGGGCTTTAGGGAACATGTACTTGATCTTTTTACAGGAGTCAATGTACCATTCTGGAACCTCGTTTTTCCGCATCTCTGCTTCCATTTCCTCGCTTAAGCCTTTACCTTTACGAACTGATTCCATTATTTTAAACGCAAAGGATGGCTCAAGTCCCTGATAAATTAGGTAAACCATAATATCATCCCGGCAGCCAATTACTTCACTTAAATTACAGGTTTGATTATGGATTAATTCCTGGGCATTTCCAAGCCATACATCTGTTCCGTGAGACAAACCTGAGATCTGCACTAATTCTGAAAAAGTAGTTGGTTTTGTATCTTCAAGCATCTGACGCACAAAACGAGTTCCAAATTCAGGTATCCCAAGTGTACCAGTTTTACACATAATTTGATCTTCTGTAACCCCTAATGACTCGGTCCCACTGAATATTTTCATCACTTCAGGATCATCTGTAGGGATTGTTTTCGGATCTATTCCACTTAAATCTTGAAGCATCCTGATAACAGTTGGGTCATCGTGCCCGAGAATATCTAGCTTTAAGACGTTATCATGGATGGAATGGAAGTCGAAATGGGTGGTCTTCCATTCTGAATTTCTATCATCAGCTGGGAATTGAATCGGTGAAAAGTCATATACATCCATGTAATCAGGGATTACGATAATCCCACCTGGGTGTTGTCCAGTTGTTCTTTTTACACCGGTACAGCCCGAAGCAAGACGTTCCACTTCTGCACCACGTAGTTGTAGGTTGTTATCCTGCTGATATGCCTTAACATATCCAAAAGCAGTTTTATCAGCAACTGTACCAATCGTCCCTGCACGATAAACATATTCTTCTCCGAAAAGAACTTTCGTATAATTATGGGCAATAGGCTGATATTCACCCGAGAAGTTTAAATCGATATCGGGTACCTTGTCCCCTTTAAAGCCAAGAAACGTTTCGAATGGAATATCATGTCCGTCTTTATGGTATTTCCCGCCGCATTGCGGGCAATCTTTATCAGGTAAATCAAAACCAGATCCAACCGATCCATCATTAAAGAACTCAGAATGCTTACAGGTTGGACAGACATAATGTGGCGGCAATGGATTTACTTCGGTAATTTCTGTCATGGTAGCAACAAGTGACGAACCGACAGAACCCCTTGAACCCACAAGGTAGCCATCATCTAATGATTTTTTAACTAACTTATGTGAAATCAAATAGATAACGGCAAATCCATGCCCAATAATACTTTTCAATTCTTTTTCTAAACGAGCTTCTACTATTTCTGGCAAGTTGTCACCGTAAATTCTATGTGCCATTGCATAACTCATTTCACGCATTTCTTCATCGGCACCTTCAATTTTCGGTGTATACAAATCATCTTTAATTGGTTTGATGACTTCAATCATATCAGCAATTTTATTCGTATTAGTTACAACAATTTCTTTTGCCTTTTCTTTTCCTAAAAATGAAAAAGCATCCAGCATTTCATTCGTTGTTCTAAAATGAACATCCGGAAGTTCATGACGGTTAAGCGGGTTTGCTCCGCCTTGAGAGTTAATCAATATTTTTCGATAAATTTTATCATTTTCGTTAAGGTAATGAACATTTCCAGTAGCAACGACTGGCAGGCCTAATTTATCACCCAGGTTAACAATCTTCGCAATAATGTCTTCCATTGCTTTTTCATCGCTCACCAATTCCATTTCAATCAACGGGGCATTTACTTCTTTCGGCATTACTTCAATATAATCATAGAAGCGAGCAGCGCCTTCCACTTCCTCAGGGGATTTTTGCATCATCCCTTCAAATACTTCCCCTTTATTACATCCAGAGCCAACGAGAATCCCTTCCCTGTATTTTTGGAGAACAGATCTTGGTAATCTAGGAACTCGATAGAAGTAATTGATGTGTGAAATGGATACCAGTTTAAACAAATTCTTTAACCCGGCTTGTGTCTGCGCTAATAATGTACAGTGATACGGACGCGCCCGTTGGTAGGCATTACCTTTACCCATGTTATCATTAAATTGGTCATGATATTCGATTCCTTTTTCAAGAGAATCTTTTAACATTTTCAAAAGTAAATAACCAGTGGCCTCTGCATCATAAATAGCACGGTGATGCTGGGTCAATTCGATATCAAACTTCTTTGCCAGTGTGTTTAACCGGTGGTTTTTCATCTCTGGATACAGGAATCGTCCAAGTTCAAGTGTATCGATAACAGGATTGTTTGCCTTGTCAAAGCCTATTTTTTGATAGCCGACATTTAGGAATCCCATATCAAACGAGGCATTATGGGCAACAAGCACTGCGTCTCCGACCCACTCACTAAAGTTCCGTAGAACTTCCGCTATTTCTGGAGCGGTTTGAACCATATCATCGGTAATTCCAGTAAGGTTAATGGTTGTTGCCGATAATCGATGATGCGGATTGGCAAAGGATTCAAAACGGTCAATGATTTCTCCATCACGAATTTTCACAGCCGCAAGCTCAATAATTGCGTTATACACGGCAGAGAGTCCAGTCGTTTCAACGTCAAATACAACAAAAGTATCCTCTGTAAGCAATCGGTGGGCGTCATTATAAGCAATTGGCACCCCATCATCTACTAAATTCACTTCAACGCCATAAAGAATTTTGATATCATTCTTCTTCCCTGCACCAAATGCCTCGGGAAAGGATTGGGCAACGGCGTGGTCGGTTACGGCAATCGCTTTATGCCCCCATTTTTTAGCCTGGGCAATCAGCGCACTAACAGGCGTTACAGCATCCATTTGACTCATCGGGGTATGAAGATGCAGTTCAACTCGTTTTTCATCTTCTGGTGCAGTATCTTTTCGACCTGCCGGTTTAATTTCATTAATATCATTACCGATCATAACTAGGTCTCGAACAAATGTATCATTTTGAATGCTTCCTCGTACTTTTACCCACATACCTTTCTTGACAAGTTGAAATAGAGCAGCATCCTCTTTATCTCGCGAAAACATTTTTACCATGATGGAGCTAGTATAATCTGTTATTTTAAAGGTTAGCAAGGAACGACCGCTCCTGAGTTCGCGAATCTCGGCATCAAAGATGTACCCTTCCACCGCTATTCTTCTTTCTTCATCGACAATATCAATCAAACTGCGGAAGTCGTTATTATCTTTAATGGTAAGACCAATCGTAAGCGGTCCTGATGGTACTTCACCTGAAGCTTGATCCTTTTCCGCTTCTTTCTTCTGCAATTCCACCATTGCTTGAAGTCCACGTTCTTGATCTTCTTTCTGTTTGGCAAGTAAAAATTGTTGGTATTCATCGCTTTTCTCTACATTATTCAGTTCCGTCTCAATTGAAAGACTAGGAAATCCGAACGATTGATAGATTTTTGAGATAATCTCCCCATATTTCCGTTTTAACGCAAGTCCCTCTGTTTCGTTCCGAACGTTAATCGTTAGTTTATTTCCATTCACTTCAGGGAGTTGTTCATGTAACAGTTTTAAAAGCGGAGGGGCAATCCCATCTATTTGCTGAATACTATAACTCCAATAATCACGTATTAATTCAGTTGTTAGGGTTTGATTTTCTACTTGAACATGGTAAGAAATGGTGGCTATGTTTGAAAATGTCCGTTCAAGTTGTGTCGTAAACAGAACATAGATATTGTAGGGAAGGATCTTTTCAAATAAAAATTGAAAATGCCACTTTCTATTCTTTTTTTCAACTAATAATCTATCTATTTGCGCATTATTAAAATGCACTACAACAGCATCCTCGATTAATTGCAGCTGCTGGAGTAAGAGTTGGAATCGCTCTTTTTTGCCTAAGGCATGATCGCTCATCGTTCTCTCTCCCATCTATTTAAAAATCACTATTTTTATTTCTCGTCAAAAAATAATTATATCATATGAGTTGAATTGATTCGGCTTTATTCGACAGAAAAAATTCTCCAGTTTAGTAAAATAATTTTCTTTCTTAACAACAATAAGGGCCGTGGTAACGGCCCCTATCATAAATTAAAGGGTGCGAAGCAATGATGTAATTTTATCCAGAAGTTCATCTTTATGCACTTCGAAAACTTCACTTGTTTTGCGAACTTTTACTTCAATAATGCCTTCGGTTGCTTTTTTTCCGACAGTTAAACGGATAGGCAAACCTATTAGATCAGAATCGGCGAATTTTACCCCTGGCCGTTCTTGGCGATCATCATACAATACTTCAAAGCGATTACTTTGTAATTCCAGGTATAGTGTTTCCGAAAGTTCACGTTGAATTGAATCTTTGATATTGACTGCGATTAAATGAAGTTGATATGGAGCAATATTTGCCGGCCAAACTATGCCTTTATCGTCATTGCCCTGTTCTGCAATAGCGGCTACCGTCCTCGAAACACCAATTCCATAGCAGCCCATAATCATGTGCTGCGATCTTCCATTTTCGTCAAGATACACTGCATCCATTGCCTCACTATAGCGAGTTCCAAGCTTAAATACATGGCCCACTTCAATTCCTTTAGCAAATACAATCGTACCTTCACCGTCTGGAGATGGGTCCCCTTCTTGAATAAAGCGGAGATCCGTGAACCTGCTCACTTCAAAGTCGCGGCTAGGATTTACGTTGATATAATGATAGTCTTCTTCATTTGCCCCACATACTCCATTGACAATGAAATCTACAGCATGGTCAGCAACTACTTCTACATTCTTAACCCCAATCGGACCAAGTGAACCGACCGTGCACGATAGTATTTCTTTCGTTTCTTCAGGACTGGCTAATTCGACTGTGCTAGCTTCAAAAAGGTTTTTTAGTTTTATATCGTTCACCTCATGATCACCTCGTACTAGAACAAGCACAAATTGGTCATCAATCTTAAACAGCAGTGATTTAATACATGTTTCAGCCGATACGTTTAGAAATTTAGAAACATCTGCAATCGATTTTTGGTTCTTTGTTTCGACTCTTTCTAATGGCTCAGGCGACGCTTCACTACGCTTGTAGTTGATATTTACTGGCGCCATTTCAATATTAGCTGCATAGGTGGAGGTATCAGAATACGCAATCGTGTCCTCACCAACATCAGACAATACCATAAATTCATGTGTATCTTTGCCACCCATTGCACCTGAATCAGCTATAACTGCGCGGAAGTTCAAACCACAGCGGCTAAATACATTAGAATAGGCTTGAAAAAGCTTTTGATAGACATCGTCGAGGCTATCGAGTGAGGAATGAAAGGAATATGCATCCTTCATTACAAATTCCCGACCGCGTAGAAGCCCAAAACGAGGCCGCTTTTCATCGCGGAATTTTGTTTGAATTTGATATAAAGTCAGTGGCAGTCGTTTATACGATTTCACTTCATCGCGAACCAAACTGGTGATAACTTCCTCATGGGTGGCACCGAGTGCAAATTTACGATTATGTCGATCGTTTAATCTCATTAATTCTGGACCATATGTATACCAACGACCTGATTCTTGCCATAGTTCCGCTTGCTGTAAGGCAGGCATCAGTAATTCAACTGCCCCAGCATTGTCCATTTCTTCGCGAACTATTGTTTCAACTTTTTGAAGAACTCGTTTGCCAAGTGGCAAAAAGCTATAGATTCCACTAGCATTTTGGCGGATATATCCAGCCTTAAGTAATAATTGATGGCTCTTTATGTCTGCGTCTGCAGGAACTTCCCTTAAAGTAGGAATTAACGTTTGACTTTGTTTCATTTAAGGCACCTCTTCACTTCATTTTCTCCAAAATGAGACCCCCGTTAAATTTTAACAGGGGCTTTTATAATCCTTATTACAAGAAAAATCTTTGAATATCATTCCACGTCACAACAAGCATGAGCAACATTAGGAGGGCAAATCCAATAAAATGAACCATCCCTTCCTTTTGACGGTCAATCGGCTTGCCTCTGACAGCTTCAACTGCAAAAAACATCAATCTTCCGCCATCAAGAGCAGGAATTGGCAATAAGTTCATAATTCCTAAGTTAATGCTTAATATCCCGGCCCATTTCATTAAATAAAAAATACCTGATTTAGCAACAGAATCAGTTGCTTGATAAATCCCAACCGGACCAGATAAAGCATCAATTGAAAATTGCCCTGTGACTAATTTACCCACCATCACAAAAATTTGTTTAGTCCAGAAATAGGTTTCTGTGAATCCAGCTTTAATCGCTTGAATAGGTGATTTCTCAACAGGACTATAGACACCGATAAGCCCGATTTTTTTACCTTCTACCGTTTTTTCAATTGGGGTTACAGTGATATCTAACTCCTTATTGTCACGTCTAATAGAAAAATCAAGTTTTTCATTTGGGTTTTTGCGAATGACCTCCACAACATCAGACCAGCTTGAAATTTCTGAACCATTGATTGTCTGAATTAAGTCACCTTTTTTTAGACCTGCAGCCATTGCTGCCCCATCCGGAGTTATTTCACCTAGTTTAGGTTCATTCGTAGGAACACCCTGTATAAAAGCAATAATAATAAATACAATGAATGCAAGCACAAAATTCATCATCGGACCAGCAAATATCGCCATGGTCCTTTGGGCTAAGGTTTTTGAACCAAATTGACGGTCAATTGGAGCTAACTGTGATTCGACCCCATTTTCAACAATGACTGCTTTTGGGTCAATGATAAAGGTTTTTAATTCTTCATCTTCATCGTCAGGGAATCCTTTGATGATTAAATCCTTTTCAATATCAGCATATTCCACTTCAACAATCCGACAATTAGGAAACTTTTCTTTATTGTTTAAGATGATTTTATTAACTTTTTCATCCTTATCAAACAACAAGCCCACTCGATATCCAGGCTTGATTTCAATCATCTCTGGGTCTTCACCAGCCATACGGACAAATCCGCCAATTGGCAGTAAGCGAATGGTATAGGTTGTCTCCCCTTTTTTATGAGAAAATACCTTTGGACCAAAACCTATTGCAAACTCACGGCATAAAATACCTGCCCTTTTTGCGAAAATCAAATGACCTAATTCATGAAAGAATACAAGTGCGCCAAAAATCACAATAAAGGCAATAACTGTAGTCAAAATAAAACCACCTTTTTTTATAGGAGTGAACGTACATACTCTCTTGTTTCTTTATCTATCTCTTGGATTGCTGCCAGGCTTGGGTGATCTACGGTTTGGTGAGCGGTTAATGCCTTTTCAATCAAATCTTCAATTTGCAAGAAATGAATTTTTCCGTCTAGAAATGCTGCCACAGCCACTTCATTAGCAGCATTTAATACTGTAGGCATCGATCCCCCTTTTTTCCCTGCCTCATAAGCAAAACCAAGACAGCGGAATCTTGCAACATCCATCTCCTGAAAATGTAAACTTCCGATATTTGCTAAATTCAAACGCTTTGAGGTAGGCAATTCTAGGCGATCAGGATAGGTTAGTGCATATTGAATCGGCACTCTCATATCTGGTGTACCTAGTTGAGCAATAATACTGCTATCATGGAATTCAACCATTGAATGGATGATGCTTTCTTTATGAAGCAATACATCAATTTTTTCATACGGCATATCAAAAAGCCAGTGTGCCTCTATCACTTCCAAACCTTTGTTCATCATTGATGCGGAATCAATAGTGATTTTGGCTCCCATCGACCAATTCGGATGGTTTAATGCTTGTTCAACAGTCACATTTTTCAATTCTTGCCTGGTGAGATCCCGAAAACTTCCGCCAGAAGCTGTTAGGATTAATCTTTCAATATTTTTTTCTTTCTCCCCCTGCAAGGCTTGAAAAATGGCAGAATGCTCACTATCGACAGGAAGTAGTGGAACATTATTTCTTTTTGCAGCATCCATTACTAAATGACCTGCTGTAACAAGGGTTTCCTTATTAGCAATTGCAATGACTTTCCCACATTCAATGGCTTGCAGCGTCGGGTTTAAACCCACACTACCGAGAACGGCATTGACAAGGATATCAGCTTTTTCATAAACCGCAGTCTCAATTAGTCCTTCCTGACCAAATGTAAACTTAATTGTAGGAAATTCTGCTTTTAATGTATTACAGNNAGTCTTGTACAGAAACAAGCTCCGGTTGAAACTCAACTATCATCTTTCGAGCTAAATCGATATTTTTACCAACTGAAATGGCTGCCACACTAAATTCAGTGGGGTGTTCACGAACAATATCTAACGTTTGGGTGCCAATTGATCCTGTTGCACCCAATAAACTAATTATTTTCAATTAGAGTCAACTCCTAAATGTAAAGCGCATGCGTTTTAGATCCAAAGGTGAAACAGATGCAGCAAGGGCCAAACAAATAATAGGCTGTCAAATCGGTCAAGGATACCTCCATGGCCTGGAAGAATAGTACCAGAATCTTTGACATTAAAATGACGCTTAAAAGCGGATTCAACTAAATCACCGATTTGTCCAAAAACAGAAAGAACCACGGTAA
Organism: Neobacillus drentensis; assembly: GCF_036962765.1. GTDB lineage: Bacteria > Bacillota > Bacilli > Bacillales > Cytobacillaceae > Neobacillus > Neobacillus drentensis_C. Next base: position 18,166 of record NZ_JBALOS010000026.1, on the reverse strand, counting down.
TGCCCATTAATGTTAAAAGGCCAACGTTTATGTTAGAAAAGATAGTAAAGAGTACGCCGACTAGAACAGCACAGACGATTCCGCCAATTGAACCTTCCACCGTTTTATTGGGACTAATTTCCGGCCAAAGCTTTGTCTTTCCTAGTGCCTTTCCAATAAAATATGCACCTGAATCTGTAGCCCAGATCATAAACAAGGAATACAAGATAAAGACGAGGCCGCCGTCTTGCCTTGTTTCATAAAAAAAGTAAAAACCAATTCCTACATAAATCGCAGAGAGGATCGAAAATGAAACATCTTCAAATGTAAATTGATTCTTTGTTATCACTGTAAAGGTTAATAACAATAGAATTAACGCAATACAAATTTCGATTTTTGAATAATAAAATGAATCTATTATGTGATGATACTCTTCCGGGAAGAGCAGCACCCATAGAAATAAAACTGATAGTACACCATTTACCGAAAAAATATTAATTTTTTTCATTTTCAATAATTCATACAAACCTATCGTCGCTAAAAAGTAAGTTAGCAATACCATTGGAAATCCACCATAGTAAACGATTGGCAAAAAAAGTGCAGCTGCGATGACTCCTGTTATGATTCTTTGCTTCATATATTTTCAACACCTTTTTTGTACTATATACCACCAAACCGACGCTGCCGTTTTTGGTATGTTTCAATTGCTTCAAGTAAATGTTCTTCACTAAAATCTGGCCATAACACATCTGTAAACCAAAACTCTGAGTATGCTAACTGCCAAAGCATAAAGTTACTTAGGCGGATTTCACCACTAGTACGGATTAATAGGTCCGGGTCAGAAAAGTTGCCGGTCATTAAATAGGAAGAAAAAACTTTTTCGTCAAGGTCAGTCTCTTTTAGTTTACCACTTTTGCTATCATTTAAGACTTTCTTAACAGCATCAAGTATTTCCGCTCTACTCCCATAATTTAAAGCAAAGTTTAGGACTAACCCATCGTTATTTTTAGTATCCTCGATCGCTTTTTCGATTGCACGCATTGTATGTACGGGAAGTTGATCTTTATAGCCCATCATTCTCACCTGGACATTTTCTGCAATCAAATCCGGAAGAAATGTACCTAAAAACTCATCAGGAAGACTCATTATAAATTCGACTTCATTCTTTGGTCGTTTCCAATTTTCAGTCGAGAATGCATATAACGTTAACGTTTTTATCCCAAGTTCATTTGCTAATTTTGTTGTTTTGCGGACTACTTTCATACCTTCGTGATGACCAGCAATCCTAGGTAATGCCCGTTTCTTAGCCCAACGCCCGTTTCCATCCATAATAATCGCCACATGTTCAGGAACAGGCAATTTTTTTATTTCATCTATTTTATTTCGGAGTGTGGAAGAGGTATTTCGGTTCTTCCCAAGCCTCATTTTATTAAACATGACATTGCTCCTCTAATTAATTAATCATTTCCTCCGAAAATAAATCATCTATCAATTCCATTGAAGCGTGTGATGTTATGTAATGGACATTTCGGGGTAGCATGTTTTTATCTTACCAAAAAAGCATTAAGATATCTCTATAAATTAACTTATGTAAAATAGAAGGAATTAAGAATTATATTGAGACAACTTTCAAAATCCCTCAAAAAATCTAATATTTACTAATAAAAATAGTGAAAAACCCCCTATACAGAGGGTTCATTAATTCATTATACTTCCAAAATTTCTTTTTCTTTATCTTTAGTGATTTGGTCAATTTTACTAATGTATTCATCAGTTAGCTTTTGAATATCATCAGAATGCCCGCGAAGACTGTCTTCGGTAATCTCACCATTCTTTTCTAACTTTTTCAAATCGTCGTTACCGTCGCGACGGATATTACGGATTGCTACTTTCGCTTCTTCTGAATACTTTTTAACCAACTTAACTAATTCTTTCCGACGCTCCTCAGTCAATTGTGGGATCGCAAGTCGGATTATCATTCCATCATTAGTTGGATTTAATCCCAAATCGGATTTGAGAATGGCTTTTTCAATATCACCAAGAACGGATTTATCATATGGTTGGATTACAATTAGTCTAGCTTCAGGTGTTGTAATTCCAGCCATTTGATTGACAGGAGTAGGTGCACCATAATAATCAATGGTAATTCTATCCAGCAACGATGCACTTGCTCTTCCGGCACGTATACTTGCAAGCTCACGTGAATAAGATTGAATCGCCTTTGTCATACGATCTTTAATGGTAGAGATGACCTGTTTCGGCATTAATGTTTCCCCCTAACAATTGTTCCTATTTTTTCACCCATAACGGCTCGTTTAATATTCCCCTGTTCCATAATTGAGAAAACAATTAATGGAATATCATTGTCCATACATAAAGAGGAAGCAGTAGAATCCATGACCGCTAATCCTTCTTTAAGAACATCAAGGAAAGAAAGATCTTCATATTTGGTAGCATTCGTATCTAAGCGAGGGTCAGCAGAGTATACACCATCAACATTATTTTTCGCCATCAATATTACTTCAGCATCAATTTCTGCTGCTCTTAATGCAGCCGTTGTATCAGTTGAGAAATATGGATTCCCCGTACCAGCCGCAAAAATGACTACCCGTTTTTTTTCTAAGTGCCTAATCGCACGACGTCTAATATATGGCTCTGCCACTTGGCGCATTTCAATCGACGTTTGCACTCGCGATTCAATACCCAAATGTTCCAAGCTATCTTGTAATGCTAAAGAATTCATTACGGTTGCAAGCATTCCCATATAATCGGCAGTTGCCCGATCCATACCCATTTCACTGCCAATTTTACCACGCCAAATGTTACCGCCGCCAACCACGACAGCAACTTCTACACCAAGTTCTGCTATTTCTTTTACTTGAATAGCAATCGATTTGATCACTGAAGGTTTAATTCCAAAGCTCGATTCACCTGCAAGTGCTTCACCGCTCAACTTTAATACTACGCGTTTGTACTTAGGACCGCTCATATAAACCTCCATTTTTATGTATTTATTTCTTTTTAAAAAAGGGAACACACAGTGTCCCCTATTTAATAACTATTTCAGTAACATTCCCTAAAAGAATATTTGCCGATTATTTTTTAATTTGATTCATAACTTCTTCTGCAAAGTTATCTTCACGTTTTTCGATACCTTCTCCTACTTCGTAACGAACGAATTCACGGACTGTAGCACCTTTAGATTCAACAAATTGACGTACTTTTTGATCAGGGTTTTTAACAAAAGTTTGGTCAAGTACACAAACATCTTCGAAATATTTTCCAAGGCGGCCTTCAACCATTTTTTCAACGATTTTTGCTGGCTTGCCTTCGTTTAGTGCTTGTTGTGTTAATACTTGACGCTCATGCTCAACTTCTTCTTGTGATACTTGGTCACGAGATACATATTTTGGCTTAAGAGCTGCAATATGCATTGAAACATCTTTCGCAGCATCTGCATCTGTTGTACCTTCAAGAACAGATAACACAGAAATACGGCCACCCATGTGAATGTACGCACCAAATGCATCGTTGTCTGTTTTTGATGAGATTGTAAAACGACGAAGAGTTAATTTTTCACCAATCTTAGCAATTGCAGCATTGATACGGTCTGCTACAGTAGCACCGTTTTCCATTGTTTGTGCTGATGCTTCTTCAACAGTCGCTGGCTTTTTGCTTAAAAGATGTGCAGCTAATTCTTTTACAAGCGCTTGGAAAGCTTCGTTTTTCGCAACAAAGTCAGTCTCAGAGTTAACTTCTAAGATAACTGCATCGTTACCTTCAGTTACAACATAAGTTAATCCTTCTGCAGCAATACGGTCACCTTTTTTAGCAGCAGATGCAATCCCTTTTTCACGTAAGAAGTCGATTGCTTTGTCCATATCACCATCAGTTTCCGTTAATGCTTTTTTACAATCCAACATACCTGCACCAGTTTTTTCACGTAATTCTTTTACCATTTGAGCAGTAATTGCCATAATGTAAATTCCTCCTTTATTTTACTATGTATCCATATCTTAGCCAATGACAGCTAATATAAAACTTTCTAGATAAAAACCTTCTTAAAAAAAGGTGATAAAGGGTCTCCCTCTTATCACCTTTTCATTTAATCACTTAAATTAAGCTTGAACCTGAACTTCTTCACCTTGTTTTGCTTCAAGGATAGCATCAGCCATTTTACCAGTTAAAAGTTTAACCGCACGGATCGCATCATCATTCGCTGGGATAACAACATCGATTTCGTCTGGATCGCAGTTTGTATCAACGATACCAACGATAGGAATGTTTAATTTCTTAGCTTCCGCAACAGCGATACGCTCTTTACGAGGGTCGATGATGAATAATGCATCTGGAAGTTGTTTCATGTCTTTAATTCCGCCTAGGAATTTTTCAAGACGCTCTTGTTGTTTCTTTAATTGTACTACTTCTTTCTTAGGTAGTACTTCGAAAGTACCGTCTTCAGACATTCTTTCAATATCTTTTAAGCGGCCAATACGCTTTTGAATTGTTTCAAAGTTTGTTAGTGTACCACCTAACCAACGTTGGTTAACATAGTACATACCAGAACGGCCCGCTTCTTCTTTAACAGAATCTTGAGCTTGTTTCTTTGTACCAACAAAAAGAACTGTTCCGCCGTTACCAGCAAGTTCCTTAACCCAGTTATAAGCTTCTTCAACTTTTTTAACTGTTTTTTGTAGGTCGATGATATAGATACCGTTACGCTCAGTGAAGATATATTTCTTCATTTTAGGGTTCCAACGGCGTGTTTGGTGTCCAAAGTGTACACCAGCTTCAAGCAATTGCTTCATAGAAATTACTGACATGATTTTTCCTCCTAATGGTTTGTTTTCCTCCGCTCACCTCATCTTTAAACAGAAACTGTCGAAACAGCACCATCTGTTTAAATCAATGAGCGTGTGTATTAACACCATGAAATAATATAGCATATGTGAAACTAACAATCAAGCATTACTTAATAAAAAAAATAGCTGTGTTATACCTGGATGTTGATTGCAGCGAAAATCAACATAGTTAGAAAATCAATAATGAGCCTTAACATAGCCAAAAAATAAAATCCCCAGCGAAGCCAGGGATTCGTTATGATTAATTTGCTCTTAATTTATCTAATTCAATCAAAAACTTATCATTTAAAACTTTAATATACGTTCCTTTCATACCAAGGGAACGTGATTCAATTACTCCAGCACTCTCAAGTTTTCTAAGTGCGTTAACGATTACCGAACGAGTAATACCAACACGGTCAGCAATTTTAGAAGCAACCAATAAGCCTTCACGGCCATTAAGCTCTTCAAAAATATGCTCGATCGCTTCAAGTTCACTATATGATAATGAACTAATCGCCATTTGAACAACTGCTTTACTTCTTGCTTCTTCTTCAATTTCTTCTGACTTTTCACGAAGAATTTCCATTCCGACAACTGTTGCACCATACTCTGCAAGGATTAAATCATCATCTTGGAATTTCGACTCTAATCTTGCAAGGATAAGTGTTCCAAGACGCTCCCCGCCCCCAATAATAGGAACAATGGTTGTTAAACCGGTACGGAATAGGTCTCTGTTCTCCACTGGAAATGCAGTATATTGACTTTCAATGTCAAGGTTTGAAGAGGTTTCTTGGATATTAAATAAACCAAGTGTATATTCTTCAGGGAATTGACGATCCTCAAACATTTTTTTCATTCTTTCGTTTTCAATTTGTTGGTAAATTGAAAAACCAAGAAGTTTACCGCGACGGCTCACAATGTACACATTAGCTTCAATTGTTTCACTTAATGTCTCAGACATTTCTTTAAAATTAACTGGTTTTCCAGCCGCCTTTTGCAATAATACGTTAATCCTTCTAGTTTTTGTAAGTAAATCCATCTGTTCTTCCTCCTAATTAACTATAACCATTATTAAATTTTATTCAATCACAAATTCTACTTGTTAGGGTATTTAATAAATGAACATATCTCATAAATTGAAAATCAAACGTTCATTTTTATAGGATAAACTGACTTAAATCTTTATTTTTCGAAATAGCACCGAGTTTATCATCTACATACTGTGGTGTAATGGTTACTTTCTCCATCGAAATATCTGGTGCCTCAAAAGATAAATCTTCTAATAGCTTTTCTAGTATTGTATGAAGACGTCTTGCACCAATATTGTCTGTATTTTGATTTACTTCAAATGCAACTTCTGCAATTCTACGAATAGCATCGTCAGAAAATTCAATTTGTATACCTTCTGTTTCCAATAATGCCTGATATTGTTTAATAAGGGCATTATCAGGCTCGATTAAGATCCTGAAAAAGTCTTCAACAGTAAGCTTTGTTAATTCGACACGGATCGGGAAGCGTCCTTGAAGTTCTGGAATGAGATCCGAAGGTTTTGCCATATGAAATGCACCAGCCGCAATAAATAACACATGGTCCGTTTTTACGGAGCCATATTTCGTCACAACGGTCGAACCTTCAACTACAGGTAAAATATCTCTTTGTACACCTTCTCTTGACACATCTGCAGAAGATCCTCCAGAGTTTTTGCTTGCGATTTTATCAATCTCATCAATGAAAATGATTCCATTTTGTTCAGCGCGATAGATCGCTTCTGAGGATACTTCATCCATGTCAATTAGCTTAGATGCTTCTTCACTAGTTAACACTTTCCTAGCTTCACGAACCGTCAATTTTCGCTTCTTGCGTTTTTTGGGCATAAAGCTGCTAAGGGCATCCTGCATATTCATCCCCATTTGTTCAATTCCTGAGCCTTGAAGCATATCAAACATGGAAGGTGTTTGCTCTTCTACTTCCACGGTTACAATTTCATCCTCTAGCTCTCCTAATGCTAATTTTTCTTTGACGATTTTTCGTTTTTCAGTTATTGAATAATCTTCTTGCTGAGTTTCAGACTCAGTTGATGGGTTGCCGCCACCAAATAACATCTCAAGAGGATTTTTAAAGTTATTGGCCTTTTTAGCTGACGGTACTAGTAAATCTACCAGTCTGCTGTTTGCATTCTCTTCTGCACGTTCTCTCACACTTTGCATTCGTTCCTCTTTCACTAAACGAACAGAAGTTTCGGCAAGATCTCTAACCATGGATTCAACATCTCGCCCAACATAGCCCACTTCCGTAAACTTGGTAGCTTCGACCTTGATAAAAGGAGCACCAACAATTTTAGCAATCCTTCTGGCAATTTCTGTTTTCCCTACGCCTGTTGGCCCGATCATCAAGATGTTCTTAGGGATAATTTCATCTCTAAGTTTCTCATTTAACAATCCTCTTCGGTAACGATTCCTAAGGGCAACAGCCACTGCTTTCTTAGCATCCTTTTGGCCAATGATATATTGATCAAGTTTTTCAACAATCTGACGAGGGGTTAAATTAGTGGTTCTTCCCATGATATTTTAGTCTCCTTCCGTTATAGCTCTTCAACAATAATGTTGTGGTTCGTGTACACACATATTTCCGCTGCTATTTCTAAAGAAGCTTTCGCTATTTCCTTTGCAGATAAGTGGTCTCCTGAATATTTCTTTAAAGCACGACCTGCGGATAATGCATAGTTCCCCCCTGAGCCAATCGCAAGAATCCCATCGTCAGGTTCGATTACTTCTCCTGTTCCTGATACAAGCAGTAAATGTTCACGATTCATAACAATTAACATCGCTTCAAGCTTTCTGAGGACTTTATCGCTTCTCCACTCTTTGGCAAGCTCCACCGCAGCTCTTTGAAGGTTACCATTAAATTCTTCTAATTTGCCTTCAAAAAGTTCAAATAAGGTAAAGGCATCTGCAACAGAACCAGCAAAACCAGCGAGCACTTTTCCATTAAATATCTTTCTTACTTTTCTTGCTGTGTGCTTCATCACTACCGCATTACCAAATGTCACTTGCCCATCACCTGACATTGAGTATTCACCATTATGATGGATTGCAAAAATCGTTGTCGCATGAAATTGATTCATAAAGATATGCCTCCTTTTGGAGTGATTTCGATTATATTCCCGTGATAAATATGTAACATATAAATTACCTCGGTATTACGATAACTGACTATGTTAACTGGAACATTTGATCATTTATGCTAGCACTTCCTAGCAATGAATAGTTGACATCAATACTTATTTCACCGTTAAAAAAGGTATTTTACTGATTTCATGTTGATAATGTTCAATTGTATATTGTGAGGAATTCGTTCGTAATTGTAAATACCCAAGAACTAACTTTACGAAAACATTCACATTTGTCATAATATTCATCGCACAAGGGCTACTAAATCGTAACATACTTCTAATTCCCTTGCAATAAACTTTACAAAACTTTCACAAAGTTCTGAATTGTTTCTAGCGCTCGATTTGCATGCTCTAAGTTCCTTTCTTGCTTTCCTTTAATTCTAACCGGCAGCTCGGGAAATAAACCAAAGTTTGCATTCATAGGTTGAAAATTCTTCGCGTTCGTTGTAGTAATATAACGGGCCATGCTTCCAATCGATGTCTCAGCAGGGAATTCCAATGGTTCCAATCCTTGGGTTAATCGAGCAGCATTTATTCCTGCAATTAATCCGCTAGCAGCTGATTCAACGTACCCTTCTACACCTGTCATTTGACCCGCAAAAAATAAATCGTCACGGTTGCGGAATTGATAGGTTGCTTTTAGCACCTTAGGAGAATTAATAAACGTATTTCGATGCATCACACCATACCGGATGATTTCCGCATTTTCCAAACCTGGAATTAATTGGATCACTTCCTTTTGGGCCCCCCACTTTAAATGGGTTTGAAAACCAACAATATTAAATAACGTTCCAGCAGCATCATCTTGACGAAGCTGTACTACTGCAAAAGGTCTTTTTCCTGTTTTCGGATCTTCTAATCCAACGGGTTTTAACGGACCGAAAAGCATCGTTTTCTTTCCTCGTGAGCCCATTACTTCAATTGGCATACACCCTTCGAAGAAAATTTCCTTTTCAAATTCTTTTACTGGAACGGTTTCAGCAGAAATTAGCGCCTCATAAAAACGATTAAATTCTTCTTCGGTCATTGGACAATTCAAGTAGGCTGCTTCCCCTTTATCATAGCGGGATTTTAAATACACTTTTTCCATGTCAATGCTATCTTTTTCAAGAATTGGTGCAGCAGCATCGTAAAAATAAAGATATTCCTCGCCAGTTAGTCCCTTAAGCTTTTCTGAAAGGTCCGGACTTGTCAGTGGTCCTGTCGCAATAATTGTGATACCCTCAGGAATTTCGGTAACTTCTTCATTAATAACTGTAACATTTTCATGGTTTTTTACCATTTCCGTTACTTTTGCCGCAAATTCATGGCGGTCAACTGCTAGGGCACCGCCGGCAGGAACAGAGCAAGCATCAGCGGCAGCGATGATGACGGAATCAAGCTTTCTCATTTCTTCTTTTAACACGCCTACTGCATTGGTTAATGTATTTGCACGCAAGGAATTAC
>NZ_JBALOS010000026.1:0-8710 GCF_036962765.1 Neobacillus drentensis | reverse complement strand
CACACTAATTCCGCAAATTTATCTGTATGATGGGCAGGGGTTTGCCTCACTGGTCGCATTTCATATAATCGTACCTTGATTCCGCGTTTCGCAATCTGCCATGCTGCTTCACTTCCTGCCAATCCAGCGCCGATGACATTTATTGTTACTTCATTCATTTATTAACCTCCTAATATTAACCTTGGTTTATGTACATGTAAAAAAGTTCACATACCTATACATACTTTTCCCACATTTAAGTCCATCTTGCATTGTACTATACGAATGAAAAAGAAAAAAGTTTTAAGTAATACAGAAATGTTTTTAATTTGGGTAGTTTCTTAACAAGAATGATGCAAAATGAAAAGAGTGGACTTTGTCCACTCTCGCTTAGCTTTGCGGTTCTTCCTTGTAGTCACAATTAACACATTGAACTTGCACGCCTTTTTTTAATTTCTTTTCAACTAGCATGCCTTCACATTTCGGGCATTCCCTCGGAAGTGGTTTATCCCAGGAGATAAATTCACATTCAGGGTATTTGGTGCACCCGTAAAATAATCTCTTTTTCTTGCTCTTACGTTCAATGATTTGTCCTTCTTTGCAATTCGGACAAGTTACTCCGATTTCCTTGACAATCGGTTTTGTATTCCGGCAATCTGGGAAATTGCTGCAAGCCATAAATTTTCCATACCGGCCCATTTTAAAGACCATAGGGCTGCCACAGTTCTCACAATCTTCCCCAGCAGGCTCATCTTTGATTTCAACAGATTGCATTTCTTCTTCAGCTTTTTTTAAATGAATTTCAAAATCTTGATAAAACTCATCAATAATATTGACCCAAGGAACTTTTCCATCTTCGATATTATCTAAACCCTGTTCCATTTTGGCTGTAAATTCGACATCTAGAATATCTGGAAAAAATTCTAAAATCAACTCATCGATAATTTCACCAAGCTCGGTTGGAACAAATCTTTTATTATCGAGTGCTACATAGCCCCGCTTTTGAATTGTGTCAAGGGTTGGTGCATAGGTAGACGGGCGTCCAATGCCGAGTTCTTCAAGTGTTTTAACAAGTCTTGCCTCAGTGTACCTTGGAGGTGGCTGTGTAAAGTGCTGCTTCGGCTCGATGTCCTTCTTAAACACTTCATCTCCTTCTTTCAGGTCAGGAAGCATTTTGTCCTTATCATCGACATGATCGTCTGACCCTTCCACATAAAGCTTCATAAAACCAGGAAACTTAATTTTTGAGCCATTGGCACGGAATAGAACATTACCATTTTGTAAGTCTACGCTCATTGTATCCATTACTGCTTGTGCCATTTGACTCGCTAAAAATCGTTCCCAGATTAATTTATATAAGCGAAGTTGGTCTCTTGATAAAAATGATTTTAAGCTATTAGGGTCACGTAATGTACTGGTCGGGCGAATCGCTTCATGTGCATCTTGAGCATTCGATTGTTTCTTTTCTTTTCTTTGATCATCTTTTAAATATTCTTCCCCATATTCCGACCTGATGTAACCTGCAGCCTCTGCTTGGGCGACTTCAGAAATCCGAGTTGAATCTGTTCTCATATACGTAATAAGACCAACCGTTCCTTCTTTACCAAGCTCAATCCCTTCATATAACTGCTGCGCGAGCATCATCGTTTTCTTAGCCCGGAAGTTTAGTTTTCTAGCTGCTTCTTGTTGTAATGATGAAGTAATAAAAGGTGGTGCAGGGTTTCTTTTTCGTTCTTTTTTTGTAACCGACATGACTCTGAACTTATTATCATCCATTTGACTTAAAATGTTTTGGACATCCTGTTCGGATTTTAGTTCGAATTTTTCCTTGTTAGCTAATGAAAAGTATTGGGCACTAAAATGGTCTTTTCCTTTTAAAAATTCTCCATCAATCGTCCAATATTCTTCAGGAACAAAAGCTTTGATCTCATTTTCCCGATCTATAATTAGACGGACGGCAACAGATTGAACCCTGCCTGCACTTAACCCCTTCTTTACCTTTTTCCAAAGAAGCGGACTGATATTATAACCTACAAGACGATCTAGAATTCTCCGTGCTTGCTGTGCATCGACTAAATCCATATTAATTGGACGTGGATGCTTAAACGATTCTTTAATTGCATCTTTTGTGATTTCATTAAAAACCACACGGCAGTCTGAATGAATGTCGACTGATAAACTATGGGCCAAATGCCATGCAATTGCTTCCCCTTCGCGATCCGGGTCAGCTGCGAGATAGATTTTTTTTGCTTTTTTTGCCGCTGTTTTTAATTCTTTTAAAACAGGACCTTTTCCACGAATCGTTATATATTTTGGTTCATAGCTATTTTCTACATTGACCCCCATCTGGCTCCGTGGCAAATCGCGAATATGTCCCATTGATGCTTTTACTTTATATTTATTTCCTAAATATCGTTCAATCGTTTTCGCTTTTGCCGGCGATTCAACGATTACAAGAAAATCTGCCATTCAAATATCCTCCTTAAGAGGGAAAGTGTAGAAGCGCCCCGAATCCGGCAAATGTCTGTTTCTAAGGTGCTTTTCATTTGAGAAGCTTTCCTATATACCAGTTTTACCTAAAAAGACCGGAGAAAATACTTTACAAAACTGCCCTATCCCAAAGTTTTTCGTTATATGTTATTTACAATATTATTTATCTCATTTACAAATATTCTTTTTTTCGAACATCTGTTGGAAAATGTATAACAAATTAGAAAATATTGCAACCTTTTTAAGCTAATTTCTCCATTTATTCATAAAAACCTTTAAAATTAAATCATTTTCCTTAAAAATTTAGCTCTTTTAAACATGCCTGTTGATTTACTCTACAGGCGATTCGCTTTCCACGGGAGGTCAGTCCGGGAGCCTCCTCGGCACTAAACGCGCCTGCGTGGTCTCCCTTGACTCTCTATTCCCGCAGGAGTCTTGCTATATCCGTTCCAATCAACATAGCAGCAGAGTCAACAATGAGCTTAAACATAGCCAAAAATTTATAGGTAAACTAGACTATTATTTAATTTCAACTAATATATCTTCAGCATCTGTCACTAACTTTGCGCCTTGTTGAATTAGTTCGTTTGCACCGAAGGAATATGGATTAAAAATGCTGCCAGGTAAGGAAAAAACATCTCTTCCCTCATTAACAGCAAAATTTGCGGTAATCAATGACCCGCTCTTTCGCTTTGCTTCTATTATAAGTGTTCCTTTTGACAGTCCGCTAATGATTCGATTTCTTGACGGAAAATGCCATCTAAGCGGTTTTGTATCGGGTGGGTACTCCGAAAGAACGAGCTGATTTTTCATCATTTCTAGTGCTAAGTTCAGATTTTCCTTTGGATAAATATGATAAAAACCACCAGCAATCACAGCAATTGTTTTTCCGCCATTTTTTATTGCATATTCATGGGCTAGTGCGTCAATGCCTCGAGCTAAACCACTTACAATCAGCACCCCATTGTCTATCAACTGTGGAAAAATCAAACGAATCGCATTTTTCCCATATTGGGTAGCCTGACGTGAACCAACAACTGCAAGTTTGGGATCTTTTTCAAGCAGCGAGAGGTCGCCCTTGGCAAACAATGCCCATGGTGGTTGATAAATTTCTTTTAACAATGGCGGATATTCTTTATCCATAATTGTGATCACAGTAATGTCATTGGTTTCGTATTGGCGGATTTGGTCACGAATGATCTCAGGATGCAGGGTAATGCTTGGAGGTTTTTTTGAAGGGTTACTGGAGGTACTTGGTGGAAATAAACTAGTTTGTTGTGGGAATTGGGCATGTAACTTATAAAAGTTGGTCAGAGTTGGATCTTTTTTTAGTATTTGTAATACAGTACTCCAGGAGATTTCTGGATAATGCAGCAAAGAAATAAGTTTTTCTTTAAAGTCGTCCATATAAAAAATTTCCTCCTTATAGATTTATAGTAGAATAAATAGCCCCTCAATTATGAGGGACTATTTGAAAAATACCTGATGAGTTTTATCTTTGATAACTGTTTAGATTTCGGTTTTAGTGCGTTTTACACTTTTCGTATAAACCTTGTTCTTTTAAGACTTCAATTAATGTTTCACCCATAACAGATGGTGTGTCAGCAACTTTAATACCGCATTCGTTCATGATACGGATTTTTTCATCTGCTGTACCCTTACCACCTGAAATAATAGCACCTGCATGGCCCATACGTTTCCCTGGAGGCGCAGTACGTCCCCCAATGAAGCCGACAACAGGTTTTGTCATATTCGCTTTAACCCATTCAGCTGCTTCTTCTTCAGCAGTACCGCCGATTTCACCAATCATGATTACTGCGTATGTTTCAGGATCTTCATTAAATGCCTTTAATACATCGATGAAGTTTGTCCCATTAACAGGGTCGCCGCCGATACCAACAGCCGTTGTTTGTCCAATACCAGCCTGTGTTAATTGATGAACAGCTTCATATGTCAATGTTCCTGAGCGGGATACAACACCTACATGGCCTTTTGTATGAATGTAACCAGGCATGATACCGATTTTACATTCGTCAGCCGTGATAACACCTGGGCAGTTAGGACCAACTAAGCGAGTCTTTTTACCTTCCATATAACGTTTTACTTTTACCATATCCAAAACTGGAATGTGTTCAGTAATACAAATCGCAAGATCCAACTCTGCATCAACTGCTTCAATAATCGCATCAGCTGCAAAAGGTGCTGGTACGTAAATAACAGATGCAGTAGCGCCTGTTGCATCCACAGCGTCTTTAACAGTGTTAAATACCGGCACGCCTTCTACTTCCATTCCGCCTTTTCCTGGAGATGTTCCACCAACAATTTGTGTACCATATTCAAGCATTTGTTTTGTATGAAAAAGGGCCGTTGAACCAGTAATCCCTTGAACAATAACTTTTGTATCTTTATTAATAAAAACGCTCACGTTAATTCCCCTTTCTATGATCCTATTTCACTAATGAAACGATTTTTTGTGCGCCATCAGCCATGGATTCAGCAGCAATAATTTCTACAGTTGACTCAGCTAAGATTTTCTTACCTAAATCAACATTTGTTCCCTCTAAGCGAACAACCAGTGGAACAGTTAGTCCAACTTGCTTAGCTGCTTCTACTACACCCTCAGCAATAACATCACACTTCATGATTCCACCAAAGATATTAACGAAAATACCTTTTACGTTTGGATCAGAAAGGATAATTTTGAATGCTTCTGTAACTTTTTCAGCTGTCGCGCCGCCCCCAACATCAAGGAAGTTTGCAGGGTCGCCGCCGTAGTGTTTAATAATATCCATCGTCGACATAGCAAGGCCTGCTCCGTTAACCATACAGCCGATATTGCCATCTAAAGCAACATAGCTTAGATCGAATTTAGAGGCTTCGATTTCCTTAGCATCCTCTTCTTCAAGGTCACGGTACTCAAGAACGTCTTTTTGACGATATAAAGCATTTGAGTCAAAGTTCAATTTAGCATCAAGAGCCATTACTTTACCATCACCTGTAACAACAAGTGGATTTATTTCTGCAATCGAACAATCTTTGTCAATGTAAGCATTGTAAAGAGCAGTCATAAATTTTACAGCTTGATTAATTAATTCCTTTGGAATATTAATATTGAACGCAATTCGACGTGCCTGATAAGGCTGTAAGCCGACCACAGGATCAATTTGTTCTTTAAAAATTTTCTCTGGAGTCTTTTCAGCAACCTCTTCGATTTCCGTACCGCCCTCTTCAGAAGCCATTAATACAACTCGAGAAGTTGCACGGTCTAAAACTAGTCCAATATAATATTCTTTTTTAATATCACAGCCTTCTTCAATAAGCAGACGTTTTACTTCTTTACCTTCTGGACCTGTTTGGTGCGTTACTAAAGTTTTTCCGAGGATTTCGCTTGCATATGTACGAACCTCATCAAGGTTTTTCGCTACTTTAACACCACCGGCTTTTCCCCGTCCACCGGCATGGATTTGTGCTTTTACCACACAAACCTGTGTACCTAATTCTTTCGCTGCTTCCACTGCTTCTTCTACAGTGAATGCTACTTTTCCATTTGGAACAGCAACCCCGTATTTTCTGAGGATCTCTTTCCCTTGATACTCATGGATATTCATTTCCCATCCTCCTATTCAAACTCTTCTAAAAACTGACTCCGTTTTCATTTTATATAATGATACATACCTTGTCCACCATTATGCTAAAAAATTATATACACGTTAAAAAGAATCTAAATAGTCAATAATTTTTGTTCGATTTCTCTCAGGAAATCCACACCTCATTTGGAATAATTTGTTTTGTAATATAATAAAAAAACAGGGAAGTACCTGCTTTTTTTTGCTGTGATATAGNNGTACTCCCGCAGGAGTCTCTCTGTATCCGTCCCAATCAACATAGTCCCTAAAACAATTCTAATTCTTTTATTTATATAAAATCCTTTACTGGTGCGAAGCTTTTTCTGTGATAGGAGGTTATCCCGTATTGTTTGATTGCTTCGACATGTTCTTTTGTTCCATATCCCATGTTTTGCTGGAATCCATAGACTGGGTGTATGGATGAAATTTCTTTCATCAGATTATCTCTAGCAACCTTTGCTACAATCGATGCTGCAGCAATGGATATACTTTTTGCATCACCTTTAATAATAGATTCAGAGGGAAACGGAATTTCAAGCTTCATGGCATCAATTAGTAATAAGTCAGGCTCGGGCTCTAATGATGCTATTGCAACGTTCATTGCTTTTTTTGTTGCTTGGTAAATATTCATTTCATCAATTTCCTCTGCATGAATCATTGAAATACTGAAGGAAATTGCTTCCTTTCTAATGATTGCATCATATTCCATTCGTTTTTTTTCAGATAACTTTTTCGAATCGTCTATGCCTGCTAAGAAAAAATCTTTCGGCAAAATGACAGCTGCGGCAACTACTGGGCCTGCAAGCGGTCCTCTTCCTACTTCATCCACACCTGCAATCATTTCATAGCCTTTTAAGCGCCATTTCTGCTCATAGACATTCATTTCAACAAACTTTTCTTTTAGTTGTTGTTTCTCGGCAAATTTCCTTTTCCATCTATGTACCAACTGTTGGACACCTTTACGTTCATCTTGAAGAAGATCCATTAAGAACGGATCAGATTCGATTTCTATGTTTTCTAAATGTCGTTCAATCTCTGCAATCGTTAATTGTTTCATTCTCATTCATTCCACCCGCTGTTATGACCGATATCATTTACTATCCACAACATAAAATAACACCCAATATTTTATCTAAATTGGGTGTTATTTACTCTAGTTAGGATAACACTAAGTCTTTTAGTTTAAATGGTTTGTCTGTGCCAAAAATTTCTTGTTCCAGTCTTTTTCCTGTAGGAGTAGCGGCAAGACCACCCTCTGCTGTTTCCCTTAACGCTGATGGCATGGATTGCCCTATTAAAAACATGGCATGAATAACTTCATCACATGGGATCCTGCTTGTAATTCCCGCCAGCGCCATATCCGCAGCAGTAATGGCATTTGATGCGCCCATCGCATTTCGTTTCACACATGGAACTTCTACTAAACCAGCGACGGGATCACAAACTAAACCAAGCATATTTTTTAAAGTAATCGCCATCGCCTCCGCAGCCTGCTTTGGTGAGCCGCCAGCTAATTCAACAATCGCTGCTGCTGCCATTCCGCTCGCAGAACCTACTTCTGCCTGGCAGCCCCCTGCCGCGCCAGATATTGAGGCATTGTTAGCCACTACAAAACCGAAAGCAGCTGCGGTAAATAAAAATTCAATCATTTCTTGTCGGGTTGGATTTAATTTCTCTTTTACAGCAAATAATGTTCCAGGGACTACACCTGCTGAACCAGCTGTTGGCGTAGCACAAATAACACCCATTGCAGCATTCACTTCATTGGTTGCAACCGCTTTACTAACGGCATCTAATAAAATCGTTCCCCCTAATGCTCTGCCACTATTAATATAGTTTTGGAGCAATACAGCGTCGCCGCCTGTCAGCCCTGTATGGGAGTGTACACCCTTAAGGCCTCTTTCCACCGCTTGCTCCATAACCATTAAGTTCTTATCCATTTTACTTAGAACTTCTTCTCTTGAAAGACCCGAAACTTCTATTTCTTGACGGATCATAATTTCTGCAATCTTCACTTGATTGGTTTCTGCAAGTAGAACAAGTTCCGCTACATTTCGAAACATTTGAACACCTCCTGATGAAATTATAGATGATCTATTCAGCCATTCGAATGATTTGCGAGACACTAGAAAGCTGCTGTAATTCCGCGATTACCGTTTCATCAATTTTCTGGTCAACTTCAATTACCATTAATGCCATTTCACCTTTTTCCAAACGTGAAACCTCCATATGACCAATGTTAATCTTATAATTTGATAACACACTTGTTACCGCTGAGATGATTCCAAAACGGTCTTGATGAATGACAAGGATGGCGGGATGCTCTCCAGAAAGTTTCAACGGGAAAGAGTTTAATTCTGTAATCTCTATCGTACCGCCGCCAATTGAAATCCCAACTAATTCAAGTTCATTATCATCATGATACAAATTAATTTTCACCGTATTCGGATGATCTGTCACTGCTTCTTCAACAGAAAAGGTCACATCTAGACCCATTTCTTTTGCTATTGTTAACGATTGTGGCATACGTTCATCAAATGTATCAAAATCTAACAGTCCCGCCACAATGGCAAAGTCTGTTCCATGTCCTTTATAGGTTTTTGCAAATGAACCGT
>NZ_JBALOS010000025.1:0-11863 GCF_036962765.1 Neobacillus drentensis | reverse complement strand
CCATTTAGCTGGACAATGGTTACATCCTTTACATTCTTAGGTTGAATTTGTTTCACTAGTTGATATAAAGTTGTTCCCCAGGTAATTCCAATCGTATCGCCGTTCTGAACAATCTTATATAAATAATCTGCTGAAACCTCCCCCAGCTTCACCTTTATTAGCTCATCTTTATATTCGGGAATCGATGCGACAATGCAATCCTTTAAGTGAAACTTTTCTTTTAATTGCAATGCTAATTCCTGAACATCTTCTGCGGGATCGCAAATTTTTATATGGACTACTCCTTCTTCAACAGCCTGGACTAGAAGCCTAGAGACAGTGGGGCGGGAAATACCTAACTTTTTCGCAATTTCCTGTTGACTGTAGTCTAATTGATAGTACAATTTAGCCACTTCCACCAAGCGCGAAATCCTTTCATCCGCCATTGTTCATTCACCTAATTTTTTAAGTTATCAAACTCTTTTTTTTACAAAAGGCTCTGTTAAACTTTCATTTTGATTTCCCCTCAAATCAACATTGAAAAAAAATCAATAATGAACATAGTTTCACAAAAAGTAAACGGTTACAACTTTGTGTAAAAATTAAAATTCGCATTTGCTCAATAAGTATTTTTGTTTCGTGAAAATATGTAAAGTTTCATTGAACATTTGCTAATTTTATTATAACCGATGGGAACCAACTGTCAATCATTCTTTCAAAAGATTTCGACATTAATTTACTAGATTCTAAGTAACCTCTTGATATGAGGAGAATAGTCGCATTTTTTCCCATGAAAAAAAGAACCCATGTGGTTTACAAATGTAAATCACATGGACTCTTTTTTGGTTAAATGATCTTCTGGAGGGACTCGGTAAGTGTTTTAACAAGGAAAGTTAAATCAACTTGTTTAATCGTTAATGGTGGTGCCAGTGTTAACACATTATTGAATCCAGCTACTGTAGCCCCATTTTTTCCGATGATAATCCCTTCCTGCTTACAGTTGGCGATTACTTGATTGACAAGATCATTTTCTAACGGTTCCTTGGTATGCTTATCCTTAACTAATTCAATTCCAATCAGTAAGCCTTTCCCGCGAACATCCCCAACATATGGGTGGTCTTGCAACAGATTCCTTAAATCGTTTAATAGCTGCTCACCTAAATCACGTGAACGGTCAAATAATTTTTCCGTTTCCATAATCTCGAGATTTTTTAAGGCGAGGGCACAGGCCGCTGGATTCCCTCCAAATGTATTAACATGGCGGAAGTAATCATATTCCTCCGAGCCTTTAAATGCTTCGTAAATGTCTTTGCGAACAGCTGTGGCAGAAAGCGGCAGATAGGCACTGGTAATTCCTTTTGCCATGGTTATGATATCAGGTTTCACACCATAGTTCATATATCCGAACGGCTTACCGGTACGGCCAAATCCGCAAATGACTTCATCAACAATAAGCAGCGCTCCATGTTTTTCACAAACCTCTTTTGCAGCTTTCATATAGCCGTCCGGTGGAATGAGGACACCGCCCCCTGTAATAATCGGTTCCATTATCATAGCGGCAATGGTTTCGCTCAATTCCCATGTCATCGTCCGGTCAATTTCTTTTACTGAGGATAATTCCTTCGGATCTGATACATTTATATCATCCCGGTAGGAATCAGGTGGTGAGACATGAATAAAACCTGGTGCAAGTGGTTCGTATTTGTATTTACGCTGTGCCTGCCCAGTTGCAGCTAGTGCCCCCATTGAATTGCCGTGATAAGCCCGATAGCGTGAGACGATTTTATAACGGTTATGTGCACCCTTTTGCTGGTGGTACTGCCTAACTATTTTAAAGGCTGTTTCGTTGGCTTCTGATCCACTGTTAGAGAAAAAGATGACATAATCATCACCTAACATTTGATTCAACTTTTCGGCAAGTTTTATTGCTGGAATATGGCTTTGCGAGAGTGGAAAATAGGCCATTTCCTTCAATTGTTCATAAGCTGCCTCTGCAAGCTCAGTCCTGCCATAACCAATATTCACACACCAAAGACCGGCCATCGCATCTAAATAACGTTTTCCATCGGCATCTGTTACCCAGGAACCCTCTGCCTTTGCTGCCACTAACGTCGCATTTGGATTATATGGCTTCATCGAGTGCCATACATATTTATCATCCTGCTCTAACAACGTTTCTTGGGATCGACTTGTTTGCACCATCCTCATCCCTCCATTTTTTAAAATTGGTGCCTGACACCAAAAGGTATTCAGGCACATTCGTTTTTCTATTGTCTAGCATTGCAAGGGCGTTTTCCCTTTTCTAACCATCAAAGCGTGAAGTAATCATTTTCTTCCGTGTATAGAAATTCAGACCATCTTTTCCGTTTACATGCATGTCACCATAGAACGAATCCTTCCAGCCTGAGAATGGGAAGAATGCCATGGTTGCCGGAACGCCAACATTAATTCCAAGCATACCTGCATCTGCTTCTTCACGGAATTGACGGACAGCTTTAGCATTGTTGGTATAAATGGTCGCTCCATTTCCATATCTGGATTTACGGATATATTCCAATCCTTCATCTAAATCATTGGCACGGAGCAAGCTTAACACCGGTGCAAAGATTTCCTCTTTTGCAATCGTCATTTCCGGTGTGACGTGATCAAAAATCGTTGGCCCAAGGAAATTTCCTTCCGGCAATTCATCCATTTCTCTTCGTCCATCCCTAATTAAGTCAGCACCTTCATTAAGCCCTTTTTCAATATATTCTAGAACTTTTTCGCGGTGTTCCTTGCGGATAACTGGTGTTAATAACACCTCATCATCCATACCGTTTCCGATAATTAATTCATCCGCCTTTTTCTTTAGTGCAGCAACAAATGGCTCATTATCACCGACAACTACGACTGCACTACAAGCCATACAGCGTTGACCTGCACTACCAAAAGTGGAACTGATAATATGTTGGACTGCCTTGTCCATATCGGCATCTGGCATTACAATATGATGATTTTTAGCGCCAGATAAAGCTTGAACTCTCTTTCCTTCGGCAGCAGCACGTTGATAAACATACTTGGCAACTGGCTGTGAGCCAACAAATGAGATCGCGGCAATGTCCTTATGCTCGAGTAAACCATTGACAACATCATGAGCACCGTGGACCACATTTAACACGCCTTTTGGTGCTCCAGCTTCTGTAAACAACTCTGCTAATCGATTAGCTAGTATTGGTGTGCGTTCAGATGGTTTTAGTACAAATGTATTTCCGCAAGCGATCGCAAGCGGGAACATCCACAGCGGGACCATCATCGGGAAGTTGAACGGGGTGATCCCGCCGACAACCCCAACTGGGTAACGGAACATTTCTGAATCAATATCTTCAGCAATTCCTGATAACGTTTCGCCCATCATTAGCGTTGGTGCACCCGAAGCAAATTCAACACACTCGATGCCGCGCTGGACCTCTCCGTATGCTTCTTTGTATGCCTTTCCATTTTCTAAAACAATTAATCTAGCTAATTCTTCATGGTTTTCAGTTAACAGGTAGTGATACTTAAAAAGAATTCTTGCTCGTTTTGGGACAGGAACGTTTTTCCACTCTTTAAAGGCTGCTTTAGCTGCTGTTACAGCTAGATTTACATCCTCCTTCGTTGACACAGGAACCTTGGTTAACAGTTCATTCGTGGCAGGATTCGGTACATCCAGGGTTTGATCACTATTGGAGTCTACCCATTCACTGTTTATATAATTTTTTAAAACTGCCGTTTCCTTTTTCGTTACACTCATATATTCAACCTCCTAATTTTTATATATTGTTTTGAATTTTCTAATATTGTAAGCCTTGTAACCTCATTATCTCGTATCTAGAAGCTGCTTTCATTAGACATTCTGTAAAATGAGGTGCGGCATTTCTTTGACGATATGAGCAACCATCTATGATTATTCCAGTTTTCGATATTGGTTATTATTTACATTGGATTGAGACGATGCTAAATAGTCCTGAACGAGCAGCATAAATTCGATAGCCACCCGTTTTTCATGTTCCATAAAGTCTTCGCCAAGAATGTTTTCAAGCTTTTGCAAACGATGGTACAGAGTCTGCCTGACGATATAAAGCCTGCTTGCTGCTTCCTGCTTTGAGCCATTACACTCTAAATAGACTTTTAATGTCTCTAAAAGCTTGCCATTGTATTTTTGATCATAGTGAATAACTGGCTGTAAATATTCAGCTGCAAACTCTTGAAGATTGATATGTTTACTCATCTGTGAGATTAGACGATATAAATGCAAATCTTCATAAAAATAATAGTTTGCTTTAATAGACATTTTTTGCTGGATTCGCTGAGTTTCTTTTGCTGATTGATAACTTTTATGTACATCATGTAAATTCCCGATAAAACTCCCAACAGCAATCATTATTTTCGCTGAACATTGTTTCCTAATAAACTCGGATTCGATTATCGATTCGATTGCCGTTTTAATGCGTTCCTTTACATTCTTTTTTGCCCGGTTGTTTACAAGAATGAAGGTTATTTCATTTCTTTTTTCAACCGATAATGCCGTGAAGCCATTTTGTTCAAGTACAGAACGAAATAATAATTTGAGATAGGTGACATCTTGAGTAATTTTCTCTTTGAGGGGAATAAGTTTTGCGATTAAGACAACGGCCTCGTTGGTTTTTGTTTTGATTCCATTCTGCACAAAATATTCACTAATGCCCTCGGGTGAATGTTCACCTTCAAGCCAGCCATACAACCACTCAAACTCTTCTGCACGTTTTTTTTCTTCGACATACATATCCCTTAATAAATGTTGGGCAATTGCTGTAGCGGTCCGATCTAAAATCAATAAATCGTATTCACTTATCGGAAGATCTTTCGAATAAATAAATAACTCTGCACATTCTTGCTCAAACAAGAAAATTGGCGACGAAGCAATGTTTTCACATGTGTGTGTTTTGAGTGCATTGAGCTGGATAATCATTGATTTTTGATCATGTTGATTGATATGTGGAACAAATTCATACTCTTTATTTTTCAAACGAAAAATAATCTGTAAATCTAAAGCAGAATACATACATTGCAAAATATCTTCATAACTTTCGATCGTTAGGAGTCGTTTATTCAGGTTTTGAGAGTAATTCTCTAAATCAGATATCTTCTGGTATTGCTGGTTAATGATCATAGAATGAATGTCTTGAGTAATCTGTACAAACGGAACTTCCTGAGAAAAAACAATGATAGGGAATTGATGTTCATTTGCAATTTCAATGACTTCAGTTGGAATCTCCGTCATATATGTTCCCATTTCAATGCATAAACCTGCAGCTTGGTTTTCAAGAAATTCCTTTACCATCGAGACAAATAAATCGGTATTTTCCCTCCAGGCAACTCCAGTAGAGAGAATAAGTTCATTCCCATTAAGGAGATTTCGAATACTGGTGACCTCGACAACATGAACCCATTTGACAAAGCGTTGGATACCTTTTTCCCCGGCAATAACCCGTGCATTTTCAAAATTTTTTCGCTTTAATATATCTGCCACTGTTAAATGAAAATGGTCTTTGATCATTTGGCTCTCCTTGGAAAAATTTGAACAGAAATAATGGTTGATAAAAGGATTGGCCTTTCAACCAATCCTTTCATTTATTTCTAATGGATTATTGGGAAGTACACTTTTATTTGGCTAAGCATTGATTCAAATTCCTCTCGATCAAGAAAATCCTCAGAGTGCCAATTTTCCAAAATCCAAACTACTAATTCTTTCGCAGAGTTAAAGTATTCTCCGCTCGAATCGGACTTTCGAATCGTATAACGGCCATTGTCTTCGTCAATTGTAACTTCACAAGGATAGACATTATCTTTGGATCTTAAAGAAAATTCCATACTTCCCACCCCCTTTTTACTCTATTTTTAACTCTGTTCTATCTTGAGTGGTTTTGCTTTAATAGGAGACTAGCAAAATACTTACGGGCATTTGCCGTTCCAATTTTCAATATTTCAGTTACGTTTCCTTTTGGATGTTCAAATTCAACTGTAGCCCCATTAAGATGTTCTTTGACACCACTAATCCGATACCCTTTTTGGATGAGAAAATCAATTTTGTCTCTTTCATCTAAAAATTGCTGATGATCTGACATCCAATCTCCCCCTTTTTCATTCATATATTTCTTATCATATCTGGGCTTTATTCTATAAGGTTAGATTGATAGAGTTTCGCCTTGGTTTACGAGAGCATTTTTATTATATTTCATACGCTTCAAATATTGACCAGATCCAGGTTTACCTACAAACTGCTTATCGCGGACAACAAATTCTCCACGGGACAGCACCGATACAGGCTCACCAGTAATTTTCATTCCTTCAAACGCATTGTAATCCACAGCCATATGGTGTGTTTCAGCTGAAATGACACGTTCGATGTTAGGATCAAAGATTACTAGGTCCGCATCTGCACCAATGGCAATTGTTCCTTTTTTCGGAAATAAACCAAATAGCTTTGCGCTCCTCGTTGAAGTAATATCTACAAATTGATTTAGACTTATCCGTCCTTTCTTCACCCCCTCAGAGAATAAAACCGATAATCGATCTTCAATAATTGGGCCGCCGTTTGGAATTTTAGTAAAGTCATCTCTACCTAAATCCTTTTGGCCTTTAAAATCAAACGAGCATTGATCTGATCCAAGCGTCTGCAGCTGACCGCTCTTCAACGCATTCCAAAGTACATCTTGATTCCACTTCTCTCTTAGCGGCGGGGACCATACATATTTTGCTCCTTCAAAATTAGGTTTTTCTAGATAGCTTCGGTCAAGGACTAAATATTGCGGGCATGTTTCTCCCCAGACATCAAAGCCTTTAGCTCGTGCTTTAGCAATTTGTTCAACAGCCTCCGCGCAAGATACATGGACCACATACAGTTGAGAATTGGCTAGCCCGGTGAAATTTGCCGCACGGCCTGTAGCCTCTCCCTCTAATTCAGGCGGTCTCGTTAAAGCATGGTAAATAGGAGCTGTATTCCCTTCATCAAGGGCTTTCTTTGTTAAGTAATCGATGACATCCCCATTCTCTGCATGGACCATAACCAGGCCTCCATGATCTTTCGCAGAAATAAGGGTTTTAAACAATGTTTCATCATCCGCTTGAAAGACATTTTTGTAGGCCATAAATACCTTAAAAGAAGTAATTCCTTCTTCACTAATAACCTGCGGCAGTTCATTAAGGACATCCTCGTTGATTTCTGAGATCATCAAGTGGAAGCCATAATCAATGACCGCTTTCTCTTTTGATTTATCATGCCAAATTTGAATGGCATTCTTTAGTGGCTCACCCTTATTCGTTAAGCAAAAATCAATAACCGTTGTCGTGCCGCCAAAGGCAGCTGCGATGGTTCCTGATTCAAAATCATCCTTCGTTACCGTTCCACCAAAAGGCATGTCGAGATGGGTGTGTGGATCAATCCCGCCCGGAAAAACAAAACAGCCTTTTGCATCGATAATTTCTGCCCCAATCGCTGTTAAATTCGTGCCGATTTGTGCTATCTTCCCATTCTCGATTAATATTTCTCCTTGATAAGTGTCAGAAGCAGTGACGATCGTGCCATTTTTGATAATTTTTTTCATCTACAATTCCCTCCGTATCTTTTACTTGGTAATATCTGCTTTAGTCACGGCTACTCCACTTAAGGCAGCCTGCCGCTCGTTCCAGGTCATCGGCATCAATTCACTTGGGATTTCCACCATATCAATTGCCCCATCGACAGGACATACAATCGAGCATAGGTTACAGCCGACGCAATCTTCTTCCCTAACTCTAAGAATGCTCTTTCCATTTTCATCTGTTACCATGTCAATACATTGGTGTGAAGTATCTTCGCAGGCAATATGGCACTTATTACAATTAATGCAAACATCCGTATTGATTTTTGCAACGATATTGTAATTTAAATCCAAATTACCCCAATCAGAATATTTAGGTACAGATTTCCCAATGATTTCAGAAACGGAAGCAATCCCTTTACTATCCAAGTAATTGCTAAGACCTTCAATCATGTCCTCAACAATTCGGAAACCATGGTGCATGGCAGCAGTACAAACTTGAACCCCTGTTGCACCCATTAACATAAATTCAACGGCATCCTTCCAGTCAGAAATCCCACCAATCCCAGAAATTGGGACATTAATATGCGGATGCCTTGCACATTCTGCGACCATATTTAAGGCAATCGGCTTTACTGCAGGTCCGCAATATCCGCCGTGTGCTCCTTTTCCTGCAACATGTGGAATCGTATTCCATGTATCGAGGTCGACGCCCATTAGGCTGTTAATCGTATTAATCATACTTATTGCATCGGCACCACCATTGCAGGCAGCTTCGGCCGTAGCAGTGATATCGGTTATGTTTGGTGTTAATTTTACAATGACAGGTGTCTTGGCAACTTCCTTCGCCCAATAGGTTTGACGTTCAACTAGGGCCGGCACCTGACCTGAAGCTGCTCCCATGCCACGTTCGGCCATTCCGTGAGGACAGCCGAAATTTAATTCAAGTCCATCAACACCGACATCCTCGACTCGTTTAACAATCTCATGCCACTTTTCTTGCTTTGGTTCTACCATCAACGAAGCAATGATGGCATGGTTTGGAAAACGTTTCTTAGTTTCATAGATTTCTTTTAAATTGACTTCTAATGGTCTGTCAGTAATGAGTTCAATATTATTAAAACCGGCTACTCTTTGTCCGTTAAAACTTACCGCAGCAAACCTTGAAGATACATTCAATATCGGATCTCCTAATGTTTTCCAGACAGCCCCGCCCCAACCTGCTTCAAAGGCTCTTTGCACTTGATAACCAGAGTTGGTTGGCGGAGCCGATGCCAGCCAGAATGGGTTAGGAGATTTAATCCCTGCAAGATCGATACGTAAATCAGCCATCTATTTTTCTCCCCTTTATCAAATAAAAGTTAGTTTACCGTCCCTACAACAGATAATTGTTTGTGAATCGCATAAGCCACATCTTTTCCTTGTTGGGCAGCTGTTACGACCATGGCGTCACCGTTTCCTTTACCAAACACGACATCACCACAAGCAAATACTTTTGGATTGGAGGTTTGGAATGATTCTGAGTCTACCTTGACAACACCACCATTATGCTCAAGACCAAACTCTTCAATCAGTTTAAGGTATCTGGTTTGTCCAATGGCTTTTACCACGGCATCAACAGGAAGTACATAATCAGACCCCTCAATGGCTACAGGGCGGCGTCGGCCATCTTGTTCAGGCTCGCCGAGCTCCATCTTGATACACTCGATTCCCGTTACTTTTCCAGATTCATCACCGATAATTCGTTTTGGTGCTGTTAACCAACGGAATTCCACACCGTCCTGTTTAGCAAATTCATATTCAAAGTCATACGCGGTCATTTCTTCCTCTGTTCTTCGATATAAGATTTTGACGTTTTCAGCTCCTAAGCGGACAGAACAGGTTGCACCATCAATCGCGGTGTTTCCGGCCCCTATCACGACTACTCGTTTACCAACAAATTCATCGGATAACTGACCGCTTTTTGTTGCCTTAACAAATTCGATCGCATCATAGACACCTGCGAGGTTCTCGCCTTCCACTCCAAGGTTTGGAACATGTGCCATCCCCACCGCCAGGACAATATAATCAAACTTTTCAGTAATTTCTTCAACAGAAATATCCTTGCCGACTACCGTGTTCGTTCTAATTTCTACATTCAATTTCTCGACTTGCTCTACTTCCCAGAAGGATACCCTTTGCGGTAGTCGGAATGAGACAATACCATACGTATTTAAACCGCCCGCTTTCTCGGCTCGTTCAAAGATCGTTACCTCGTAACCTAATCTTGCCAATTCTCTAGCTGCAGATAATCCTGCCGGACCACCACCGATAACAGCCACTGTCCTTCCGTTTGCTTGACCAGCTTGAAACAGTGTTTGATTATTTGCCATTGCCCAATCCGTAGCATATCTTTGTAAGTTTCCAATCATGATTGGCTTGGTGGAGTGATTTAGGACACAAGCCCCTTCACAAAGTTCTTCGGTTGGACAAACCCTCGAACAACTTGCACCAACAGGATTGGAAGACATAATTGTTTTAGCAGATCCTAACAAGTTTCCTGAGGCAATTTTTTTAATAAAGGTAGGAATATCAATACCTGTCGGACAGGCTTTAATACATGGAGCATCATAGCAATAGAGGCAACGATTAGATTCTTCAACAGCTTCTCGGTTTGTCAGCCCCTTTTCCACTTCTAGAAAGTTCTTTTCAAGATGGGAAAAGGAAATACGCTGCATTTTTTCATTCGCCATAGAGAAACCTCCTTTTATATATATGGATTTTTCAATACTTATGGGTTTTTAAAGTTGTCCTGCTTTTTTTGAACTCTAAAATGTAAGCGCTTCAATAAACTGATATTACCAAAAAGGGACCAACTCCTTTAACGCATTTATGTATTTCGCAGAAAATTCTGCATCTTATAATAATTTTACAGACTGTAAATAGGCATTTCACCTGACAATCTGTAAAATGATGCATGCAATAAATTAACCATTATGTAAAAAGAAAATTGTTGCCAATGATTGTAGAATCCTAGTGGAGCATTGATAGGGAATGTTGGATAAAGACTAAACAGAGGACTTACTTTACTTGTACTCTTTTCTGAATACTTTTTCAATTTAACATAATAATACCAAAAAAATTGTAAAAATATATCGAATTGTCAAATAATCTTCCATACTTTATTTATACTCGCTGGAAGGTTTACTCACCCTTTACATTACTTATTTACTTGGACTTCTTCTCGCTTATAAAACATAAATTTCGATATAAATCTGTTAAAAACTTCTCGACATATTCTACTATTATGGCATTCACCCGTTTTCAAAAAGGCTGTGAAAAACTTACATGTTGGTTTCCGCTCCAATTAACACAGGTGAAATATCAACAATAACGTTTAACACAGCCTTATAAAAAAAGTGTACCAAACGTAATGTAGGTACACGAATACTTGTTTAACTTAGATAATATTTAGCTAACTCGATAACCATTGCTCCCATTCGTTCCTTTTCGGGAACAACTATTCTTTGTATTCCTTCATCTTTTAATGCTGCTTCAGTCACTTTTCCAACAGCTCCAGCAACTACCTTTTCCTTAAACAGGGCCACGATTTCTGAATTGATATTTTGTTTACGTGCATAGTCAAAAAGTGAATGAACCTGTGTAGCCGTGGTGAAACAAACCGCATCACACTTATCGAATTTCAGTTCATGAAGTAACTGGTCGACTGTCTCATTTTCAGGGGGTATATGCTGATAAGGAAGTATCTTTTTTACAGTTGCCCCGCGCTCTATTAAAAAATTTGTTAATGCTGGAGCTGTTTCACCATGTAGTTGAACCATCACTCTCTTTCCAGATAAATCTTCTTTTTCGAGCGAGAGCGCTAATCCCTTAGTTGTGCCATCTTCATCGACCACGAGTGGCTGAAGCTCATATTTCTTAAGGGCAGAATAGGTCTTATATCCTCTCGATGCAATCTTTGCTTGGCGAATATTCTTAAAAAATGAATCTTGTATCCCAAGTCTTCCTGCTAGATCGACTAGGGTTTCAAAGCCAATCCCAGTGGTGAAAATCACCCAATCTGCACCATTTTCCACGAATTCCTTTAAATCTGGTTCTACTTCTTTCTCTGCCAAAAATACTGTCCCTTGAAGGGGTCGAACGAGAGGAATACCTCTCTGTTTTTCAATTAAGGTACTTATTTCTTCTATCTTGCGCGATCCGCAGATGACGACTCGCTTTCCTGTCAAGCCTTTTTCCATTTTACTTACCTCTCAGACTAAACTATTAAATGGTTTTATTTTTTTCTTTCGCAATTTGATCAATCG
>NZ_JBALOS010000024.1:0-11317 GCF_036962765.1 Neobacillus drentensis | reverse complement strand
ATATTAGGTTTATCCATCTCTCTTTCCCCTCCTTCAAAGTTTTTACCGTGTGCAACTTTTCTTTAATTATATGTAATAAATATAAAAATGTCTCCTATTTTGCAAAAATAAATATTTTAACAGTGTTTGGAAACTTGACTTTTTTCAAAAAAAAGGAAAAAAATTCACTTTTTATTTAAAGATATAATCTTTATCACTTGTATTTTTATAAAATTATGGTAATCTGAGATTAATTTTTATAATATTCAGTATTTTTAAAAAATAAGATTGGGGTGGGTAAAATGTTTAATTCTTCAGGAGGATCCTACGAGGGGGTCAACTCAAATATTTGTCAAACTTGCGGTAGTGTAACGTTTCAGCATGAAGCATCTTCCTCTAGTAAAAAGAAAGGAATAACTTATGTCATCTTGGGCTGGTTGTTCTTTGCTATTTCACTTGTCTTTATGCCTCTCCTATTTGGGGTTGGGGCAGTATTCATGGGAATTATGACTTTCTGTGAGCGCAGTCAGGTCCACGGTTCTATCTTAACCTTTTTTGCGGCAACAGGCTTAATTCTTGGGTCCTTGTTTAGCTTTATGGTATCTGGAACATTTCTTATATAACCATCACAAAACCCTTATGGAAAAGATTCCATAAGGGTTTTTATAGGATTAATCCGTGTTTAGGAGAACCAAGCGTATACTGCTGCCATTCAGGCGGCAGAAGCTGTTGATACTGTCGTTGTAAAAATCGATCATCGATTAATACAATCGTTCCATGGTCTTCTTCCGAGCGAATTAAACGTCCCCCTGCTTGAAGCACCTTATTCATGCCAGGATAGACATAGGCATAGTCATAACCATTTTTGTTTCTTTGATTAAAATGATCCTTAATGAGATTCCGTTCAAAACAAAGTTGCGGCAAGCCGACACCAACAACGACGACCCCATTTAAGCGATCCCCTATTAAATCGACACCTTCTGAAAAAATCCCGCCAAGAACAGCAAAGCCCAGTAAGGTTTCTGTTTGGTTAGGCAAAAAGGCCCCCAAAAAGTGTTCTCTTTCCGCTTCAGTCATCCCAGTTGCTTGAATGATCGTTTTTGTTTCATCGTCCTGTTGCTTGAACTCCTCATAAACAGCCAATAAATACTGGTAGGATGGGAAAAAAATTAATATGTTCCCGGGCCGGCTTTTAATCAATGATTGAATGACGGAAACAATCGACTCCTTCGTCTTGTCTCGATCCCGGTAGCGGGTGGACAATGGATGGATATGGACATCGACCTGATCACTAGAAAATGGAGAAGGGATAGATAGCGCATAATCATCCTCCCGCCCGCCAAGTAGATCTTGATAATAGGATAATGGCGAAAGTGTTGCTGAAAAGAAGATCTTGGATCGATATCCCTTTCCCATTTGTTTAAGAAGCTTAGATGGATCCATGCAAAAAAGTTTAATCGTCAAATCATTTTTCACTTTTTCCACATAAATAATATAGTGTTCATCAACAAACTCTGCCATTTTCAAAAAATGATTGGCTGTAAAATACGCTTCTAGAAGTGTCTGTGACGTTAAGGTGGGAAGAACTTGCTCTGTCATTATTACAAATTGCAGCAAGTGTTCAATCAATTCTTCATCTAGATTATCAATTGTAAACTCATGTTTCTCCGAATTTGCTTTTTTCAGTGCTAGAAACCATGCATTTAGTTTACCAGCAGCGTCAACTATCTCTTTATTGATACCTTTAAATTCCTTTTTCAATTGAAGAAATTGATCTTTGTTTATGGAAGATGAAAACATCTCCCGTCCCCGATCCACAAGATTGTGGGCCTCGTCTACCAATAAAGCAGCAGACTTCTTTTGTTCTTCAAACAAACGCTTTAGGGAGACGCGCGGGTCGAATACATAATTGTAATCGCAAATGATGCAATCGACTGCATAGGCAAGGTCAAGCGAAAATTCAAAGGGACAGACGGTATGTTTCTTTGCATAATTTTCGATTACGTCTCGAGTCATCGCCGTTTCATTCGATAATATATCAAGAATCGCACCATTAATCCGATCATAATAACCGTTGGCGAATTCACAGTAATCCTTTTGACAATTGGTTTCGTCCTTAAAACAGACTTTATCTTTAGCCGTTATCGTAACGGTGTTCATACAAAGACCACAAGCACGCATTTTCTTAAACGCCTCTTCGGCTGTTGTCCGGGTGATCGTTTTAGCTGTCAGGTAGAATACTTTGTCCAAATGACCTTCTCCGATTGCTTTTACGGAAGGAAAAAGTGTCGAGATGGTTTTCCCTATTCCTGTTGGCGCTTTAGCAAATAGATTTTTTTTATCGAAAATCGTCTTGTACACGACTCCAGCTAATTTCCGTTGTCCCTCACGGTAGGTATCAAATGGGAAAGCAAGCTCTTTACAGCTCTTATTCCGGTTTCGGCGATGTTCATGGAGAAGATTTGCATAGGGAGAATACTCCACGATTATTTGTCCCAGAAAGACTTCGAGCTCTGTGAAGTGATAATTTCTTTTGAAATATATCTTATCAAGTGTATCAACATGGACATAGGTAAGCTGAACAGAAATTTCTTGTAAATCATTGTCCCTCGCATACATATAGGCATACAGTTTCGCTTGGGCCCAGTGAACAGGATAGCCGCCTTGTTGGATCTGCTCGGTAAGCAGTGAATACGATTTAATTTCGTCGATGACCACCTCGTCATCACGAAACAACAGCCCATCACACCTTCCATCAATAATGAAGGAAAGATCCTCAGCCTTGACTTCAGCGCGGAGGTATACCTCTTTTCGATCGGATTCTTGATACGTTTTCTGGATCATTTGATGAATCCTTGTTCCATCTAGGAGCGTGGATTGTGACCGGAAACGTGAATCAATACTGCCACTACGATATACATGTTCAACGAGAGTTCTTACGGATATAGAAATAGCATCTGTCACTAAATCACCAACTCACTAAAAAATCATAACCAGAATATATGTTTGCCTTATTATTAATTATAGCAAATTTTCCTCTTGATTGGATAGTACTGACCCCAAAAATGAAAAAACAAGTAAAGATGAACGAGCATCCTTACCTGTTTTGTATGTTGGTTCCTATGAACGAATTTGTCCTGAACCACGAACAATCGCTTTTGTCGTTGTTAGTGCACGGAGCCCCATTGGTCCACGGGCATGAAGCTTTTGGGTACTAATTCCGATTTCTGCCCCATAGCCAAACTGTTCTCCATCGGTAAATCGAGTCGATGCATTATGATATAATACCGCTGCATCGACTGCCTGGAAAAACAAACGAACATTATCTGGATCTTCACTGATAATTGCCTCGGAGTGTCTTGTCCCATACAGGTCAATATGGTCAATCGCATCCTTCACATCATTTACCCTTTTTACAGCCAAAATCGGAGCTAAAAATTCACTGCACCAATCTTCTTCCGTTGCCTGCTTCACAAACGGATAGTCGGATGCTAGTTCTTCATCCCCACGCAGTTCTACCCCTTGGTCATGTAAAGCTTGTAAAATTTCAGCTGCATACGGCCATTCTTTGTGAATGAGCAGGGTTTCTGCTGCATTACAAACCGATGGACGATGTAGTTTCGCATTGATCGCGATGTCGATGGCCATCTTTTCTTTGGACGTTTCATCAATGAACACATGACAATTACCCACACCGGTCTCCAAAACTGGCACAGTTGCATTTTGGATGACCGATTGGATTAACCCTGCACCGCCGCGCGGGATAAGGACATCGAGGTATTGATTCAATTTAAACATTTCTGATGCCGTTTCCCGGCTTGTGTCCTCCAAAAGTTGAACAGCATCCGCTGGTACAGCGGTTTCTGCAAGCGCCTTGCGCATGACATGAACGAGCGCTTTATTCGAATGAATCGCCGAAGAACTCCCTCTTAAAAGAACAGCATTCCCAGCTTTTAAACAAAGACTTCCTGCATCAACGGTAACATTGGGACGCGCTTCATACACCATTCCAATCACTCCGAGCGGAACTCGGATCGTTTCGATTTTTAACCCATTTGGACGGTCCCATGCTTCAATTGTTTCGCCAATTGGATCCTTCAATTCAATTAACTGACGAACACCATCCACAATTTGTTCGATTCTTTCTTCTGTTAACAGCAGACGATCCAACAGCGACGGGGATAATCCATTTTCCGTTCCTGCTTCAATATCCTTGGCATTTTCAGCAATGATCCATTCTTTGTCCTTCAATAATTGGTCAGCGATCATCATTAGTGCTTCGTTTTTTTCCTCTGCTGACAGCATTCCCAATTGTTTGGCTGCTTTCCTTAATTTGCCTGCTTTCTCTAGTAACTCACTCATTTGTTATCACTCCTTAGTCATCGTGACCCAATTATCACGATGAATCACTTCTGCTTTTTTATTAATCGAATAATCTTTTGACTGTTCACTTGGCATACCTTTTACTTTTAGTAGATTTTTAGAAGAATAGTAGCTTTGTCCTTTCCCAACGATACTCCCTTTTTGATTGCGGACCACGACAACGTCTAGAGCATTAAATTCACCTATTACATTTGTCACTCCAACAGGCAATAAACTTTTTCCCTGGAACAACACAGCCTTCTCCGCCCCGTCATCAATTACAATCACACCACCTACTTGTGAGTGGTAAGCAATCCATTGCTTTCTCATTTGCATTTGCGTTTGGAATGGTCCGCCAATATACGTCCCATCCCCTTTACCAGCCAGAATATCAACCAGTTTTTCCTTACCCTTTCCTGTACCGACAAAAACACTGACCCCAAGGGAGAGAGCTTTTTTTGAAGCTAGTAATTTTGATTTCATTCCGCCCGTTCCTACCGAGGAACCGGCTTCTCCTGCAACTCCTAAGAGATTGTCAGATATTTCAGAGATAAAATGATATTTCTTAGCTTCCTTAGACGTTTTTGGATTGCCATCATATAAACCATTGACATCCGTTACAATCATCAATGCGTTCGCATGTAAAAAGCCACTTACTAAAGCGGACAGCATATCATTGTCGCCGAAAGTCAATTCTTCAATCGCCACCGAATCATTTTCATTAATAATCGGTATGACACCTTTTTGAAGTAACTCATGAATGGTATTAAAGAGGTTATGAAAGCGGACTTGGCTATAAAAGTCTTCACGAGTTAAGAGAATCTGTGCTGGTACTATCCCATACTCATTAAACAACTGAATATAATTTTGCATTAAGAGCCCTTGTCCCACAGCTGCGGCGGCCTGTTTCCCTGCCACACTTTTGGGACGAGTTGGATAACCAAGTAAGCCAAATCCCGCGGCAACTGCACCAGAAGAAATAAGAATGACATCATGCCCTTGCCCCTTTAAAAAAGCAAGCGCCTCTACATGGTCTCGAATCTTTTCTTCAGAAATTGTCCCTGAGGCATTCGTAAGCGAACTGCTCCCAATCTTTACAACCACCAACTGTTTTTTCATTTCCCTCGAACCCTTCTTTTAAAAAATAAAAAACGACTCTCCTGTCCTTAAAAAAGGACGGAAAGTCGTTTCCGCGGTACCACCTTTATTGATGCCATGCACCCACTTTGAACCCGTAACGAGGGTGACGGCTTATGTTTGCATAAGCAGTGTGTGTGAGGGCAGGTTCAATCTTTTTTCCGTTAGAAACCTTTCAGCCGATGGGTTTCACTCTCTAACACGTTCCAAAGATTTACTAATCCCAAACTGTTTTCGATTTATAATTTCTTTGATTATCCTTAGAAAATGAATAAAAGTCAATAGAATATTTTAAAATTTTAGAAAAAGAGCTAACCGAAAACAATCGGATTAGCTCTTAAAGATAGTCTTATTTATTGATTTTATTATACCAAGCCGCTGCTGCATCGACTTCGCTATAGGTTAATTGGTGTCCATTATGCTCCCAGTGAAGATGGACCTTCGCATTCGCATTTTCCAACAATTTTTCGAGATCACCTGATTCCAATGGTGAACAAATCGGATCGTTTGTCCCTGCGCCTATAAATACGGATACCCCTGTTAAGTCTGGTAATTCAATCCCTCTTAAAGGGACCATTGGATGATGAAGAATGGCTCCTTTTAACGCATCTTGATAATGGAACAACAAACTCGCCGCAATATTGGCACCATTGGAATATCCAATCGCGATGACATTATTTCGATCAAATTCATATTTTTGTGAAGCCTCGTCTAGAAATTCATACAATTCTTTTGTACGAAAAATAAGATCCTCTTCATCAAAAATACCTTCTGCTAATCTTCGGAAAAATCGCGGCATCCCATTCTCAAGGACATTTCCACGCACACTTAAAAATGAAGCATCCTCATCAATTTTACCTGCGAGTGGAATCAAATCTAACTCCGTTCCGCCCGTCCCATGCAGCAATAAAAAAGTTGGTTTCGATGTGTCTTTCCCCTTTTGAAAAATATGTTTCATGTTGTCCATCCCCTTCCTCATTCTAAATGCACCTTACAATTATTGTTCGATACTTAATCATTTCCTAACCGTCCAAATGATAAATATCTTAAATTCAATTATCTCGAATATGAGATAATAGTAATACTATTTTAGCATCTCGTCAATTACTTTGAATCCATTCCACAAATTAAAAAAGCACCCCACTGGATGCTTAGTCTCAATCTGCTTTATGTTAGGACGGCTTTTAATAAAATACCTAGGGTAATTCCTAAGAACATCGAGGTTAGTGTTCCAAGCAAAAAATATTCTGCCCAGTCCCTGTCATCCATTTGTTTAAAGCGGGCAATAGACTTGGCTGCCACAATAAACCCAATCGCTGGATAGGAACTATAAAATGTTAACAATAATACTAGCAATCTCTCAATATAGCCAATTAATTTTCCCCGTGAAAGATCATGCTTACTAAAAACGGTATAATTATATTCCTCTGTTAGTCCCTTTCTACCCTTATGTATAAACTCAGTTTCATTGCGCTCATTTTTAAACGAATACTTCCCCTCAAAGGTTAATAGTTGATTTGGCAGGGACCCTAAGAGAATCTTGATCATATGCCCGCTTACAGTTGTGGCTAAAATGACAATGATGATGATAAACAAAACAGAATCAATAAAACCTAATCCCCCATCCTTGATTAACCCTTTTATTTCAAACTGAAAACAGAGCATACATACAAATAAAATGACGCCTAGATGAAGTCCCTGATCAAAAACAAAGTAACCCAGCCGCTTCATGTTTTCTTCTTTCGTCATCTTCATTTTATCTAGCAGCTTAATCTTAAAATAATCCACGATAAAATGCGATATTACAATCGCGATTAAAGGAAGGAACAGATTAGGAAGGACATTCTTAAAATGAAACTCGTGTACCCAGAATCCGATTAAAACGATTGTAGTCATGAAAAAATGGTGAATAGTATGTTTCCGTAGATTTTTGCGTTTCTCAATGACCATGTCATCTGTTTGTAAATAAAAATCTGCTATTAAGTGGGCAAGGACTAGACTGAAAAATAACATGGTTTCTCCTCTCTCTTTATTATGGAATCTAAGAATCGATTAATGTTTTCAGTATCGACTTTAAATGATTCCGAATGCTTGTTGTTAGATTCTCGCTGGTATCTTTTGGACTAATTGCATTTCCAGGATATGCTTTTTCTTGTAATGAATGCAGTATACTAATTATTTTGGTAAATGTATCTAGGATTTCTTCACTATTTCCCTTTTTAAAATGACTCGATATTGTCGGAGCCGTTCTGCCAAGGATTTTTGCAACCCCCTTTTGCTGATTTAAAATAAGGAAAAGGGAACATACAAGCTCCTGTATATCCGTTTGATTTTGAATAAATTTCAACTGTAAATGTAGCAATGCATTGATCAGTGTTTCAAATTCATTTCTGAACTGATGATACGGTAACAAATGAAGGGTCTCAATTGGGTAAAACTGATCGAGTTCAAACTTAAAGAGCATTCTATTTTTTTCTTGTTTTATTAAATCATTCGCATATCTTGCTTGTTTGACCAAAGGGTGGATCCATTTTTCAATATCGACTTCCTTTAATTCCTTTTCTATATCACCAAAGGCCAAGCCAAAATAAGGCATATGATCTTTGTATTTCCACACCCTACTGACAAAAAAGGCAATGGTATAAGCAGAAGAATAACCAGGACCGACAAAAATAATTTCATCTCCGGCCCGATGCTTAATTTGGATTGGACCAATATTCTTTGTCCAACAAGTAATCCAGTCGACTACTTCATCCAAATAAATGGTAAGTTCCTCCGCCATTTTTCCGGCACTGGAATTGCTTACATCAAGAATAAAAATCGATATCGGAGCATTCATTTATTTTCCCCTTTAACAAAAATTAGATTATATAATCTAATTTTAATTAAATTAGATTATCGTGTCAAACTATTATCAAATTAGTCTATTTGACAAAACTTTTGTGTTATACAATGAACTACTGCCTCGTCTGGAACTGTCCGATCAAATACTCACATACCTTTTCCGATTGGAGTCTAGCGGCAATATAGGGGGGATGGACACCCTTGTTCGCCTCTAAAGGTAAACCAAGCCATAAGAGCTGCTCGTCGATGATGATAAATGGAAACGACAAGCTGACGGAAAGGATATGATCAGGCTGTAATTCTTTCCATGATTCCCCAGCCAAAACCGTTAATTTTACGGATTGGTTCCGGTTTTGCAACTGAACCTTCCATTGTTCAGGTAGGACTGTTTGCTCCGGTAAAGAAAGAAGAATCGAATTTTTAGCAGACTCAATATCTCGGATTACTTTCTCTAACTTACGAGCATGCATCCAATCTAATCTTGGGTGCTGATTCTTAATCCATTTTCCAATATCCTTTGTTCCAATTGTTTGCTGATTCCTTACCTGATGTTCCACCAGCTGTCGAAGTGTTTTACGATGAAAAACATGATTTCGAATAAAAGACTGGTTGCTGACATGAATGAACTTTCCTTTCGTTCTGGTGATGGCAACATTAATCAATCGCTCACTATCCTTTCCGGTTAGGAGCATCCCTGCCCGTGTCTGCGGCTCACTTTCCACCGTGTCAAAGACCATGACATCACGCTCACTGCCTTGAAACCTGTGCACGGTGGCAGCGATAATATCAGCCGTTGAGAGTTCCTTTTCATATAAATCCGCAAGTATTAATTCCATTAAATCCGCTTGCGCACGGTATGGGGTAACATAACCAATCGATCGTTCCCCGGCCATATAGGATTCATGAATTAATTGAAAAGACAATAACACCTGCCATAAATTCATGCGCGAATGTGACCCCTTTTCTGATATACAATGAGCCCCAAGATGACTGGTATCGAGAAGTACTGCAGCCATGCCTGGAAAGGGTGCAAGATCTACAATAGGTTTTCTGGTTTTGATAACACTTTCGTGGTTACCGACAAGTGAATGATAGATGTACTGATTCGTGAATGCAGAAATATCTGGGTGCATTCTGCGTTGCTCCTTTAATAAAAAAAGATGCGGATGCAGCATTCCGTCATTAACCCAGTCGACAACACCTGCGCGATGAAAGATATCCTCCTTTAACCACATGGTGACTAATGGATCACGAGCGGATGCAATCGGTGGTAATTGTTTAAAATCCCCACAAATAATGACGCGCTTACCGAGTGTCGCAGCGAAAGCAGCTTGAGGAACATAAGCCATACTGGCTTCATCGAGGATGACAATGTCAAATTCTTTTTCATAGATCGCCGCATCACCTGCTGCTTTGGCAAGTGTTGTCCCGACGATAAACGCATCCTGGATAAATTCAAGTTCCTTCTGGCGAATCCTGTCAAGAATCTTAGCAATTTTGGTCTCTAGTTCTAGCAATTGATTGGTATCCCTTTTGCTAAAGGAACGGGCAATATCCTGCTTCAGTTTACGTCGTTCATCAAGTAACATTTCTTTCTCGTCTGCAAGCTGGGGATTGTCTTTCTGAAGAAGTTGACTAGTGGTCACTGCTTCATGATGTTCGAGCTGCTCCCCTGTATTAAATCCATAACGAAGTACATCCCCATCACGGAAACGGTCTTTCTTTTGAATAAAAGTAGATATTTCACTTATCAGAACATCTACTGCTTGATTACTGTGTGATAATATCAACACTTTCTTTTCCTGAAAATACTTATTAGCGGCTACTCGTGCCAAAGTATAAGTTTTCCCTGTTCCAGGCGGGCCCCAAACAAAGGTAACAGGGTTGTATTTCGATCGTAAAACAAGTTCATGAACATTGCTTTTCCTTTTTTCAACCGGATGCTTAGCAGGCATGGATGGGTCCATCAACCTTTTTACTCTGATTCGTTTCTGCTTATTTTTTTTCATTTCATCGAGGCGCTCTATAAGCTGTTCGAGTAGTTCCCATGGATCGTGAAATAGCTGCGCTTCACCAATTAAATCTCCAAAAGATTGCTCCATGGCAAGCATTACGCCTTTACCTTCAGAAGAAAGGACACGTCCATTTTGTTTCATACTTCCCCATTCGAGTCGTACTTGAGAACCAATGGGTATACGGAGAGAGAGCGCGGTATCGAAATAGTATGTATAGGATCCTTCTGTGGATAAAAGCCTTCCATTAGAAACAAGAAATTTATTACTGCCATATTTTTTCAAATGGAGGATTTCATGTTGTAGAGCCCTCTGCCATTCTTTAATAAAATTTATCACCTTCATAAAAATAATCCCTTCTATATGCATATTCCATACATATCCTTATAAAAAAAAGGAGATATGCACTAATTCCAAATATTATACATTAAATAAATAGGGAGGGATATTTCTAATGAGTAAATTAGATTTCTTAGAAATAAGCAGGAATTTTAAGAGCTATTATCAAACACTTCGGGATGTCCATTATTATCTAACGAATGATACTGAATTAAGCCCGTTGGAATTACAAGCAGTTTCCAAGGTATTGAGTAAATTAATTTATGGATTTATTCGTATTAAAGGTACCTCTTTCCGAGAAATGGACCGCGAACAGTTCGAACAAGAATTTAATCTATTTCATCAGGATTTTCTAAATGTCATCCAAAATAGCGGCGAAAATAATGTGGATTTCGATCAATTCACTGAACTAATTGATGAAGTAATTGGAATCGCTGTTAAGAGGACAATTGCACTTGGAAAAATTAAAAAAGTAAAACAAGATTCTTTCCTCCAAGATGAGGTAATGGCTGATGTAACTGATGATGAATCAGAATTATTTAATGAAAATGAGGAAAGTGTTTCCGATGATGAAGTGGTTGTTGATGTGATCGAGGAATTTGATGAAATAACAGAGCCAGTACCTGAAGTCGAAACCGTAAGTA
>NZ_JBALOS010000023.1:0-20875 GCF_036962765.1 Neobacillus drentensis | reverse complement strand
GTAATAACAGTAGATAAAAGTCCAGCTTAGGAAACTGGCAGGACCATTTAATGCAACTGCATTAAGAAATGGTGAGTGGACATTTGTAGATCTAAGTTCGCATGAAATTATAGTAAACGGAGATTTCTACATGGTTTATATACAGACTGCACCAAATCCGAATTGCCCAGGACTTGCAGCAGATGAAAATGGTAAATATTCAGGACGGAACTATATGTTTGCTGGAGGTGGATTTACTAAAGCACCAGAAGTTTATGGAAACTTCATGATTCCGCAACAGTTAACTATGAAGTTAAAGCACCTGTTATCACATCACCGAGAGATGGATTATTTACGAATCAAAGTACAGTCATTGTAGAAGGAAACTCAGCCCCGACTACCACAGTTACTATATATAATAATGGAGAGAAAGCTGCAACAGTATAAACAGCTAAAAATGGCAGATTCTCTGCAC
The DNA here is from genome assembly GCF_036962765.1 of Neobacillus drentensis. Lineage (GTDB taxonomy): Bacteria > Bacillota > Bacilli > Bacillales > Cytobacillaceae > Neobacillus > Neobacillus drentensis_C. Next base: position 20,421 of record NZ_JBALOS010000023.1, on the reverse strand, counting down.
AAATAGAATTGAATGAAGGGGAGAACTCGGTCACTGCTAAAGCCTTCGGCCGCAAATGGTTTAACAGATGCCTCAGCCCCTGTTAAGGTGATATATGACAAGACAAAATCAGAGCTTTCTATTGATAAACCTGTTAACAACTTAAAAACAAATAGGGAGGCAGTGACAGTAGAGGGTACCGTATCAGACCAGAACTTGGATTGGGTTAAAGTAAATGGGCAAAAAGTCGAGAATAATAAAGGTAAATATTCTCATCGCGTCCTTTTATCGGAAGGGGAAAATACTATTCAAGTAATAGCGCAGGATAAAGCTGGAAACATTCTGAAAAAATCTGTAGTGGTTGATGCTAAATTTACAGCTCCATTCGTAGAGAACTTGCAGACAGCAGAAGGTATAATTTTGAAATCAGGCAAATCTTTTAAAATAGAATTTGACAGTGAAGCTGGTTTAAAAACTGTGTTTGCAATCAGAATGCCATTTACGAATACTGTAAACCAATTGGCAAATGCAACTGAATTCCTAATGATGGAAACCTCCCCGGGCATTATGTAGGCTATTATACGGCAACCTCAAAAGTTAAAGCACCTGGCGCAGAGGTTGAAGTAAAAATTTACAGATGCCTATGGAAATGAAACGAGAAAAACTGCAGCTGGTAAACTATTTATTAATGAAAAAGTAATAAAATGAAAAAGCGGAAGCAGTTCAAAACCGTTTCTGCTTTTTTTAAAAAAAATTTGAAGTTTTGTATCCCATTTTTTTTAGGGATAAACTTATGCAAAAACGTATTCATTTTACATAATAAAACATTTTTTTATCGCTTATTGGCAACGATGAAACGGCCTAGATATTTTTTACTGGATTACTAGAACTATAAAAATCAACTATCACTTTCTTGAAGTCTGCATAAATTTATTGTTTGCATTTTGATTCCCCATAAAGGACACATCCTTTCATTATCATTTTAGTCAAATATGGAAAAATTAACTAAGGTGTGTCCATGAAATATACTAGTATCATCAAAAGATGCATCGCAAATTGATACTAATTAAAAGAGATAGAATATGAATGAATCTTAGGCCATTCCTTTGTTTTTTATTGAAATCTTATTTACTACATTTTATAGATGATTTTCTAACCAGCACTTGTGGAGGAAGAATCACTTTTTGTTTTTCTTTAGGACCGTTGCCTTCAATTCTTTCAATAAGAAGTTGAATACCAATATAGCCGAAATTATAGGCAGGCTGTGAAGCTACAGTCAAAAAAGGATTAAAGTCAGGTATTGGATCAGGATCATCAAAACAAACGATTGCGATATCTTTAGGTACATGAATATTTAACTCACGAAGGCTTTTAATTGTATCAATCGCAATAAAGTTGTTTGCAGCAAAAATTGCAGTTGGTCTTTCATCATCTGGTAAAGACATCATCTTTTTAATAAGTGGATATGCATCATTCTGCATGAAAGAAAGATTCGCCAAAAGTTTTTTATTCGGTTTTATCCCAGCGAGCTGCAACGTTTCGATGAAAGCTCTTTCCCGTGCGCGAGCTGTTGAAACATTGGACGGTCCATTGATTAATGCAATTCTGGAATGTCCCTCGTCGATTAAGTGCTCAATTAATTTTCGGGTTCCTTGATAGTTATCACCAAGTACAAGATCACAATCAATTTCCGGAATCTCCCTGTCAATTAAAACAAACGGTATTTTATGTTTGATAAGTGTTCTAAGATTTTTTTTCGACTCATCTCCTGAAGGAGCGATTAAAACTCCATCGACTCCTGCAGAAAGAAGCATTTTAACATATTCCGTTTCTTTTTCCAAGCTTTCATCGCTATTACTAAGAAGCAAGCGATAGCCCATTTGTTTTGCCTTATCCTCCGCACCGCGTGCCACCTTTGTGTAAAAAGGATTTGTAATATCGGTGATGATCAAGGAAAGAATTTTCGATTCTTTTAAAATTAAACTTCTTGCTGCATTATTTGGAATATAATTGAGTTCCTCTATGACTTCTTCAACTTTTTTTCTTGTCTTTTCACTAATTTTTCCAGAGTTGTTGATTACTCTGGATACTGTCATTGGAGAAACGTTAGCCTTTTTAGCGATATCATAAATGGTAATCATGTAGAAGATCCTTTCTAAATCTAATTTTTCCTATTATTAATATAGTTTATAATCAGGGTGACATCAATATTAAACATGTTATCGATAACTCCCTAAGAATTTTATCTGTATAGTCCTTCGTTATATCCACTTAACACGGCTTTATTTTTAATTTCCTTAGTGTTGCTAAAGTGATTAAAAAAATGATTGACATCAAAATGAAAAATTGTTAATTTTATGTTATCGATAACATACAGAAAAGTCAAAAAACTATAATTTGCCAATGTTTGTACCATAGTTGTTGTTTGAAAAGGTTTTGACTCATCCCTTGAATTCGCAGCTACTATTATTGTACAAAAGGCAGATATGGGGGAGTTGATTTGCATGAAATAGTTTGATAGATGTATTACATTTTTTATGATTTCACTAGTTTAAGTATAAAAGGAGGGTGTTTTAATTTGACTAAGAAAAATCCGATAAAGTTACTATTTTCCTCGAATCTTATTTTCATTCTTGCACTTACACTGATTTTTAGTAGTGTAGGTGACACAATTCTTAATGTCAAAGCAATAGAAAAACAGGGAAGTGAAGCTTCTTCAATGAACGGAATTACATATACCGGAAAAGCAGCACCTCCGGATTCCGACCTTGCATTATGGTATCAAAAGCCAGCTGTGGATTGGGAAAAAGAAGCTTTACCAATCGGAAACGGCTATATGGGCGCAATGATTTTCGGTGGTGTAGACCAAGAACACATCCAATTCAATGAAAAAACGCTTTGGACAGGAGGTCCAGGTGAGTGGGAAGGTTATACAGGAGGTAACTGGACAGAACAAAATCTAGAGCCGTTGGCCAACATTCGCCGTCTGATTGAGCAAGAAAAATGGGGCGAAGCTGATCAGGCGGCAAATAGTCTCATGAACACCGATCGTGCATTTGGTGCCTTTCAAAATTTTGGAGACATTTACCTTGATTTTGATTCTTCATCAAAAGTGGAAAACTACCGTCGCGAGCTTGACCTGAAGAATGGCGTCGTACGAGTTACTTATACAGTTGACGGTGTAGCATACAAACGTGAATATTTCGCGAGTTATCCTGACAAAGTGGTAGTGATGCATTTAACAGCAAGTGAACGAGGGAAATTGAGTTTTGCTACTCATTTAACATCACCGCACAAGGATACAAACATTACTGCTTCTGATGGAAGATTACAATTGACGGGCAGTTTAAGCAATAAGATGAACTTTGAGTCACAATTACAGGTAAAGAACGAGGGGGGCTCACTAGAAACTGGCACTGACAAAGTCAATGTACAAAATGCCGACGCTGTTACAATTATTTTGACTGCGGGTACTGACTACGAGCATAAATACCCAACATATAAGGGGGAACATCCGCATGCCCGTGTAACGGAAAACCTTGATGCTACATCGGCAAAATCCTATAATACGCTACTTCGCGCTCATGAAGAAGACTATCATGAGTTATTCAATAGAGTCGAACTCAATATTGGCCAAAAACAGCCCCAAGTCCCAACAGACGAATTGTTAAAGTCCTATACGGGCAATAAACAGGACAGTCAGAGTCGAGCTATTGAAAACCTCTTCTTTCAGTATGGACGGTACCTGCTAATTAGCTCATCCCGTACAGGTTCATTGCCGGCTAATTTACAGGGTGTCTGGAATAACTCAACAAATCCGCCATGGAGTTCAGACTACCATGTGAACATTAACTTGCAGATGAATTACTGGCCAGCGGAAGTGACAAACCTTAGTGAAACGACCCTTCCATTGTTCGATTACATCGATAAAATGCAGGAAAGAGGAAGTGAAACCGCGCGAATCCATTTCGGAGCTGACGGATGGGTTACCCATAACGAAATGAACATATTCGACCATACAGGGCCGAAGAATTGGTGGTCGTCATTCTACTTCCCTGAGGCCGGAGCGTGGCTGACTCAACATTTGTGGGAACATTATGCCTTTACGGGGGATAAAAAGTTTCTTAAGGAAACAGCTTATCCAATCATGAAAGATGCTGCAGAGTTCTGGATCGATAACCTTGTTGTTGATCCTAAAGACGGAAAACTTATCGCCACACCAAGCTACTCACCTGAACAAGGTTCATATTCCGGCGGAGCATCAATGTCACAACAGATTATTTGGGATTTGTTCACAAACACGATCGAAGCGAGTGATATTTTACACGAAGACAAGAAATTCAGTGAACAGTTGAACGAGATCAAACAGAAGCTCGATCCAGGTTTACGGATAGGATCATGGGGACAATTGCAAGAATGGAAACAAGACTGGGATGACCCGGAAAATACACATAGACATGTTTCACACTTGTTTGCATTGCATCCAGGCAGACAAATTTCGCCGTTAACTACGCCTGAATATGCCGAGGCGGCAAAGGAGTCACTTACTGCCCGTGGTGATGGGGGCACTGGGTGGAGTAAAGCGTGGAAAATTAATTTTTGGGCACGTCTCTTGGATGGTAACCATTCACACAAAATGCTTTCTGAACAGTTAAAGCATAGCACGCTGACAAATCTATTCGATACCCATCCGCCGTTTCAAATTGATGGGAATTTCGGAGCAACGTCAGGAGTAGCCGAGATGCTTCTTCAAAGCCATATGGGGATAATTCATTTACTTCCTGCACTACCAGATGCATGGGAGGACGGAAGTTATAAAGGGCTCCGAGCACGAGGCGGATTCACTGTCAACGCAAACTGGAAAGGTGGTCAACCAACAGAGGTTTTACTGACATCAGATAAGGGGAACAAAGCAAAAATAAAAAGCTCAATCTTTAATGGTCCGTTTTCCATCAATCGGGTAGGGGACAACAAAAAGGTAAAATACGAACTGGATGGAGACACCATTACCTTTCAAACCGAACCTGGAAAAACGTATAAAATTGAATCGCTCTTAAGTGTTGAACTTGATGTAATGGAAAGTACGACAGCAGGTGAAACGGTACCGGCCAAGGTGATATTAACTAATCCTGGTACCGAAAATAGTCCTTCGGGAGAGCTGACGTTCGTTACCCCGGAAGGCTGGAATGTTGAACCGGCTAAAATAAGCTTTCCGAGTATAAAGCCGGGAGATTCTTACACAACCGAGGTAAGATTAGGAGTAGCTTTGAATGCTAAGTCGAATAAATATCAGATCAAGGCAGTGGCAAATGTCATGAATGGCTCTGTTGAAGCTTCCAAGGAAATTGATGTACGGTCTGCGGTAGAAATTGTTCAAGTGTCTGTAGTTCCGAAGTCGATTCCTAAGGAGAGTGGAACAGCCACAATACAGGCTACCTTGAAGAATAACCGTTCCAATACTACTAATGGGAAGCTTAAGGTAAATGCCCCAGACAGCTGGACGATTAAACCTATTGAGCAATCTTTTGAGATCTCTGCCAATTCTGAGGATGTTTTCACTTTTGAAGCAATTCCTCCGTCTAATTTTACTGGAGCTGAGGAGTTGAAAGTCTCAGCACTGATCGAAGACACACCGGTCTCTTCATCTAACGTGTCAGTCATTTTAGGTGGTGCCTACCTTAGTGATATGGAATGGGAAAGATCTGTTAACGGCTGGGGACCTATCGAGAGAGATATGAGCAACAATGAACAGCCTGCTGGAGACGGAAAGCCAATTACCTTGAACGGAAAAGTCTATAAAAAAGGAATCGGTGTACATGCAGCATCAGAAATTGTTTATGATCTTGGCGGTGATTACTCACGTTTCACCTCAGAAGTTGGTATAGACGATGAGATGGGAGACACCACTTCTGCGAGTGTGGTATTCCAAGTTTGGGGAGATGGAAATAAACTTTTTGATAGTGGTCTAATGAAGGCTGCTTCCGAAACAAAGAAAGTTGATATCAGTGTGGAAGGGATACACCAGCTTAAACTGATCGTGACCGATGGCGGTAATGGCAATGGAGCCGATCACGGTGATTGGGCAGATGCATGGTTGAGTAGTAATTAACATTGTACATGTCAAACAATAACAGTTTTCTAATCGGATACGGGACAGAATCTACAAATGCGTAAAGAGAGTGTAATCTCTTGGGGCATATAACAGTGCTTACTAACGACCGAACATTTAAAAATATTGGAGAAACGGTTGAAAATCCCTTATCCTCATGAATCTCTAAAGCAGTATGAGAACGAGGGTGAAATCGAATAGCTACTTGAAACTCAGTTAAAGAATAATATTGCAAAGGCTGGACATAACGATGAAAAAAAGCATGTTGAACAGGCGGTTAATATGAAGGATCTTAATAATAAAGCGCTTGAAAATCATATGTCTGAGAAGGATCGTGCTGATCTTGATGAAGATGCAACTCTGCCAATAGAACGTTGGAATGCTATGGAATGCCTAACGAACCGATTATAAAGATTAAATCTTTTAAACACCCAATCATTCGTGAAGGGGACACTTACTTGTCAGAAAGTAGGTGTCCTAATATTTATCTCTTAATTATGTTGACGGATAGATTAAGGTTCCATTTATGTTAAATAAGTTAAGAAATCATTCCCTAAAGGAGCGATTAAAAACTCACATCCACTATGTGACTGTAGAAACCTAAGCAATATAGCAACTTCAAAATGATAACCATGTCAAGTTCCTTTCTCACAATCTATATTTCTAAATTTAATATATGTATAAACAGGTTGACGTCAATAATTAAAAATGATACTTTTTTGTTATCGATAACATACTAAAAATTCAATAAATTATAACACCATTGCTGTTTGTCGGGTTTAATAGTGGTAATAGAAAATAATGCAATTAAGGCTGGTGGTAAAATGCGTTCTAGTTTGCTTAGGATGGAAGGGATTTACAAAGGGTTTCCAGGAGTTCAAGCTCTATCCAATGTGCGGCTCGAATTAGAAGCAGGTGAGGTGCTTGCTCTTATTGGTGAAAATGGTGCCGGAAAATCGACTCTTATGAAGATTCTTACCGGTATTTATCAAAAAGATGAAGGAAAAATAGTTTATCAAGGTAGGGAAGTAGATATTTCGAATACAAAAACAGCACAAGACTTGGGCATCAGTATTATTCACCAAGAACTCAATCTAATGCCTGATCTAACGGTTGCACAGAATATTTTTATCGGACGAGAGCCGAGAAAAGTATTTAATTTAATTATAAATGACAACGAACTTAATAAGAAGGCACAGCAATTATTTGACCAATTGAATCTGAACCTCGATCCTCGTGCATTCGTTTCTGAACTAACAGTGGCAAAGCAGCAAATGGTTGAAATAGCAAAAGCGCTTTCCTTTCAATCAAAAGTATTGATTATGGATGAACCTACAGCAGCCTTAACAGACTCTGAGATAGAAACGCTATTTAAAATCATCAATCAGCTTAGGAAAAATGGGGTAGGCATTATCTACATTTCTCACCGTATGGAAGAGCTAAAACGAATTTCCGATAGAATTACGGTTATGCGTGACGGAAGCTATGTCGATACGGTAACAACAAAGGATGTTTCGATCGACAAGATTATTTCGATGATGGTGGGCAGAGAAATCGATCAAAATTCAAAACCTATTGTAGATAAGGTAAGCAGCACAAAGGTTCTTGAAGTAAAGAATATGAATCGAGGTTCCATTCTTAAAGATGTCAGCTTTCATTTAAATAAGGGAGAGATTCTCGGTTTTGCGGGCCTTATGGGTGCCGGCCGTACAGAGGTAGCACGCACACTTTTTGGTGCAGACCGTATTGATTCAGGAGAAATATACCTACATGGAGAAAAAGTACGAATAAGAAGTCCACATGATGCCGTTAGGCGTGGGATCGGGTACCTTTCAGAAGATCGCAAGCGGTTCGGGTTGATGGTAGATATGGATGTAAAAACAAATATAGCCATTGCCTCGCTTAATGAATTCAGACAACCTTTTGGTTGGACGAAAGATTCAGAGATTGCCACTGTTTCAGAAGAAATGGTGAAAATGTTAAGAGTTAAGACACCAAGTATCAATCAGCAAGTGAAGTTCCTTTCAGGTGGAAATCAACAGAAGGTTGTTATCAGCAAATGGTTAATACGTGACTGTGATATTTTGATTTTTGACGAGCCTACTCGGGGAATTGACGTTGGAGCAAAAGGCGAAATTTATAATCTCCTAAATGAGTTAGCGGCCCAAGGTAAATCAATTATCATGATTTCCTCGGAGCTGCCTGAAATTCTTCGTATGAGCCATCGTATTATTGTCATGTGCGAAGGAAGAATCACCGGTGATATCAATTTTGAAAACGCTTCACAGGAAGCGATCATGAAGTATGCAACTCAACGTATAAGCTAGTTTCTAATAATTAATTGGAGGGAGCAAAATGAAAGTAGAATCAGTGAACTTGCCATTGAAGAAAAAAATACCGATACAATCTGGGGCAGTGCAGCAGTTATTGGCGTTTGCCAGCTTAATCATTCTAATTCTTTTCTTTTCTATTTCATCAAGTAATTTTTTTCAATTTTCTAATATTATAGGAATCCTGCTTTCAACTTCCGTGACCGGAATCCTAGCTTTAGGTGCCACATTTGTCATTATTACGGGGGGCATTGATTTATCTGTAGGGACTGTAATGACTATGTGTTCAGTCATGGCAGGTGTATTTATCACTTCTTGGGGATTGCCCATGCCTTTGGGCGTATTGGGAGGAATCTTAACGGGAGCCATTTCCGGTTTATTGGCAGGATTAGCTGTAGCCAAGCTGAAAATCCCTCCGTTTATTGCAACGTTAGCGATGATGATGATTGCAAAGGGATTGGCTTTAGTTATTTCTGGAACAAAGCCGATTTATTTTACGGCTAGTCCCGGGTTCCCTAAGATTTCTACAGGTTCCATTGTTGCCGGGTTTGAAATTCCAAATGCAGTTTTAATCTTTTTCGGAATGGCAGTACTGGGTGGTTTAATCTTAAATAAAACGATTATTGGAAGATATACCTTTGCTCTTGGCAGTAATGAGGAAGCTACTCGTCTTTCAGGTGTAAACGTGAATTTCTGGAAAGTGATTATTTATACGATAGCCGGTGTTTTTACAGGTGTTGCAGGCATTTTAATGGCTTCGCGATTAAACTCTGCTCAACCGGCACTTGGAATGGGTTATGAGTTGGAAGCGATTGCAGCAGTTGTTATTGGTGGAACATCTCTTAGCGGTGGAAAAGGAACCATTTTAGGCACGGTAATTGGCGCTTTAATTATGAGTGTTTTGACAAATGGATTACGTATCCTTTCAGTTCCACAAGAATGGCAAACGGTTGTTGTTGGATTTGTTGTTCTTTTAGCTGTTTATGCCGATAACCTGCGCAGGAAAAAGGCATAAAAATTTCACTATTGGTACTAGCTCCAATAGGAACTATATACATTATTAACCTTAAGGGGGAGAAGGATTTGAAAAAAAGGCTATCATTTTTAATGCTTTTAGTGTTGATTGTTGTAACTGTTCTAAATGCATGCTCGTCATCTGAAAAAACAGAGGGAGAATCATCAGGTGGAGGAAAGAGTGACAAAATCTATATTCCGGTTGTTTCAAAAGGGTTCCAGCATCAATTCTGGCAAGCTGTGAAACAAGGTGCTGAAAAAGCAGCTGAAGAATTCGATGTTGAAGTAACATTCGAAGGTCCTGAGAGCGAATCACAAGTCGACAAACAAATCGAGATGCTGCGAGCTGCCCTTGATAAAAGTCCTGATGCTATTGGTTTCGCAGCACTTGATAGCCAGGCGGCAATTCCTCTTCTTGAAGAAGCGAAACAAAAAGATATTCCTGTAATCGCGTTTGACTCTGGGGTGGAAAGTGATATACCAGTAGCTACTGCTGCTACTGACAACGTAGCTGCTTCCGCTCTTGCAGCAGATAAGATGGCAGAGTTAATTGGGGAAAAAGGAAAAATTGCTTTAATTGTACACGATCAAACGAGTCGTACCGGTATTGACCGTCGTGACGGATTTGTCAATCAAATTAAAGATAAATATCCGGATATTGAAATCGTTGATATCCAATATGGCGGAGGTGACCACCTGAAATCAACTGACCTTGCAAAAGCAATCATGCAAGCTCATCCAGATTTAAAAGGAGTTTTTGGTTCCAATGAAGGTTCTGCTATTGGTGTTGTAAATGCTGTGAAAGAGATGAAAAAGGAAGGCGACCTTGTAGTAATTGGTTACGATTCCGGAAAACAACAAATCGAAGCAATTAAGAGCGGGCTTATGGCAGGGGCAATCACTCAAAATCCGATTGGTATCGGCTATGAAACAGTAAAAGCAGCCGTTCAAGCGAAAAAAGGCGAAAAGATTGAAAAGAATATCGATACTGGGTTCTTCTGGTACGATAAAAACAATATTGATAGTGAAGAGATCAAGGCTGTCCTTTATGAATAAAATCATGAGGTTGCTCAGAATGAGCAGCCTCTAATTATCACCAAAAATTATTCACCATTTTACGAAGGGGATGCTGATATGAGAATTGACTCACACCAACACTTTTGGACACTTTATCGAGGAGATTACGGTTGGTTAACCCCTGAATTGAGAGTCTTATATCGCGATTATTTGCCAACGGATTTACTTGTTCATCTAAAGGAAAATCAATTTGATCGAACGATTCTGGTCCAGGCCGCCCCTACACTAGCAGAAACAGAATATTTATTAAGGCTGTATGAACAGAATGATTTTATTGCCGGTGTTGTCGGTTGGTTAAACTTGGAATCAGCTAATTTTGAAATAGAGTATAAGAGATTTAAAAGCCATTACGGATTTGTCGGAATAAGGCCAATGTTACAGGATTTAGACGATGATCAGTGGATTTTGCGTCCTGAAGTTATTAACAACATTCAGTTGTTGGTGCATGATGATTTTCCAATTGACATTTTGGTTTTTCCCCGACATCTTCCTTACATTATTAAACTGTTAAAAATATTTCCGAATTTAAGAGCTGTTATTAACCATATTGCAAAACCAGACATCGCCAATGGCATTCTGGAACCTTGGAAGGATCATATGGCTGAAATAGCCATTTACGAAAAAGTGATGTGTAAATGTTCAGGAATGATAACGGAAGCAAAACATCCATTTTCTTCCTCCGATATACAACCATATGTCCAACATATTATTAGTGTATTTGGTGCGAAGAAGGTAATGTTTGGGAGCGATTGGCCTGTATGTCTATTAGCTGGAGACTATAAACAAGTTTATGAAACATTAAAAGAAACATTGCCAGAGAACTTATCAAGAAACGACTTACAAGGCATTTTTGGTAAAAATGCCGCTAGATTTTATAAGCTGCACTAAGATGAGGCAGACAACGAAAGCTAGGAGGATTAAGAATGAGATTACACAACAAAGTAGCTATCATCACTGGTGGCGCTAGTGGAATCGGAGAGACGTCTGCACAATTATTTGCTTCAGAAGGAGCAAAAGTGATCATTGCTGACATCGATCAAGAAAAAATAGATCGGTTAGTTCAAAGCATACAAAGTAAAGGATATCAGGCACACGGCATGAAGTGTGACGTGTCCAATGAATTTGACGTTAAACAATTAATGACCACTGCAGTCAATTCATTCACTAAGATTGACATTCTTTTTAATAATGCCGGAACCATATTACCTAAGAAGCTACAGGAGATCACGAGTGATGAATGGGATAACCTTTTTGAAATTAACGTGAAAAGCATGTATCTAACCATCAAATATGCGACCGATTGTCTCAGAAATTGTAAAGGAAGCATTATTAATATGGCTTCCATGACAGGAGTGGTTGGTCAGCAAAACAACGCCGCTTATTCCGCAACGAAAGGGGCGGTCATTGCCTTAACCAAAGCGATGGCAATCGATTTTGCCCCATATGAAGTAAGAGTCAATTCATTAAGTCCAGCTGGGGTAAGAACACCTTTATTCGAAAACTGGTTACAAAAACAGGAGAACACGGAACAGGCGCGAGAAGCGCAAGATCGCTCCCATTTGTTAGGCAGGACGGCCTCATCGTTAGAAATTGCAAACGTTGCCTTATTTCTAGCCAGTGATGATTCATCTTTCGTGACAGGTGAGAATATTGTTGTTGACGGTGGTGCAACGATCGGCTATGCTGCGGGTCCCAAACCGGAATGGGATCATGTGCAACTTAAAAAAATCAGTAAAAGTGAGGTGTAAAAAATGGCAGAACATTCATTTGAAGCAGGTGTATCTTGCATTGTAATGGACGCAAAAGATAATGTAGTAACTTTACTTCGTGACATGAAAGAAGGTGAAAAAATTTCATATAGCGTAAACGGAGTCCAGTCTACATTAACTCTTCTTCAAAATGTGAAATTTGGTCATAAAGCAGCGCTTTGTCCGATTCGCAAAGGGGAACATGTTATTAAGTATGGTGATTCAATCGGTGCTGCGACTGAGTTTATTGATGAAGGAGAACATGTCCATGTCCATAATATTGAAGGCATTCGAGGACGGGGAGATTGTAAAACAGAACAGGAAGTGAAATCACAATGACAATAATTAAAGGATATCGCAGAGCGGATGGAAAAGCAGGTATACGAAACCATGTTTTACTAATGCCGACTGTTGTTTGCGCAAACCAGGTAGTTAACAGAATCGGGCAACAAGTATCTGGAACTGTCGCGATTCCCCATCAACATGGTTGCAGCCAGGTAGGTGACGATAAGGAAAGGACACATCGAGTACTTGTAGGAATGGGGAAAAATCCAAACGTCGGAGCTGTTTTAATCGTCAGCCTTGGGTGCGAAGTAATGAACGCCAAACAAATTAGGGATGAAATTAGAGAGACAGGAAAGCCAGTCTTATGGATAGACATACAAGATGAAGGAGGATCAGTGAAAGCCATTCAAAAAGGGATAGAGGCTGCTCGAGAGCTTGTCTCGCAAGTTGAACAAACCCCTCAAGAAGACATTCATTTATCTGAAATTATTGTCGGAGTGAAGTGCGGTGGATCAGATGCAACATCCGGGTTATGCAGCAATCCTGCTTTAGGAAAAGCTTCGGATCTAATCATTAGCGAAGGCGGAAGCATCGTAATGGGCGAGACAACTGAAATTATCGGTGCAGAACATATTGTAGCGGAGAAAGCTGTCTCCGAAGATGTCCGCGAAAAACTTTATTCATGTGTCGAAAAGTTTGAAAAAGAAATCGAACGTATGGGAGTCGATATGCGCGGCGGCAATCCAAGCCCTGGAAATATCGAGGGTGGACTCTCGAGCATTGAAGAAAAATCGTTAGGATGCATTAGTAAAGCAGGGACTTCATCCTTGCAAGGTGTAGTGGAATACGCAGAACCTATCCCTGGTAGAGGCTTTTATTTTATGGATTCGCCGGGTAATGATATTGAATGTGTTTCGGGCATGGCAGCAGCAGGTGTAAACGTTGTATGTTTTACAACAGGGCTCGGGACTCCGACAGGAAACCCGATCGTTCCAGTCATTAAAATTACTGGAAACGAACGAACCGGAAAACGTATGGCTGATAACATTGATATTGATACAAGCAATGTGCTACAAGGAAAAGAAACCTTAGAACAAGCTGGAAAACATATTTTTAAGGAAATTGTTAATGTAGCAACCGGCAGTTTAACAAAGGCAGAAATTCTTGGTCATCAAGAATTCAGTATTAATCGAATCGGCATTAGTTTATAAGATTCCTATTTTCCAAGTATGGATATATAACGAGAGGTGTGAATGTTATGAGATTAAAGGGGAAAATTTGTCTAATCACAGGGGCTGGTTCTGGCATAGGAAAAAGCACAGCACTTCTTTTTGCAAAAGAAGGTGCCGTTGTGGTTGTAAATGATATCAATGAAAATGATGGAGATCAGACAGTAGATGAAATTACTCAATTAGGCACAGAAGCACTTTTCATTAAGGCTGATGTAACGGATTCCTGCTCGGTCAAAGAAATGATCCAACATGTTATCGACAAATACTCTAGAATTGATGTTCTTTTTAACAATGCCGGCATAAGCGGTGTAGGCCAGCTGCATGAAATTGAACCAGAAGACTGGGATAGAGTGATCAATGTCAATATTAAAGGCGTTTATTTGCCGAGTAAATATGCCTTGCCCCATATGATGAAGAGAAAACGCGGCTCCATTATTAACATGTCATCATGTATTGCTGAAATTGGTCTGGCGCGAAGAGCTTCTTATGCTACGACAAAAGGAGCCGTTTTATCACTTACAAAATCAATGCAGGTGGATTATGCTCCCTACAATATTCGTGTGAATGCTTTGTTGCCTGGAACGATTTTCACTCCTTTCGTGGAAAACTATTTAAAAACATCTTACGACAATCCAGACGAAGCAATTGAACAAATCAAAACCCGTCAATTAAGCGGTGAACTTGGAAGACCGGAAGATGTTGCAAATGCTGCACTATTTTTAGCATCGGATGAATCTAAGTTTATGATGGGATCTCCACTTTATGTTGATGGCGGTGTCGTCTTTGGTAAAAATGCGTAAAAGAATAGAGCATATAAAAGCTTGATAGATTAAGAGGAGGAGTATAGGTGAAACTTTTAACTTTTGTAAAGGATGGGATGCCATCTCTTGGTGTGAAAACAACCAACGGGATCGTTGATGTGGAAGCTGCTTTATCCAGTATTGGAGGCGATAACATACCATCAAAAGTGATGGAAGTTATCGAAGGCGGACTCCCAGCATTGTCTGCATTAGAAAGTTTTGTAACTGGTCTTGAAATTTCTGAGGGTGTTCCATATGTCTTGGATGAAAATAATATACAATGGGGGCCATGTGTCACACATCCAAATAAAATCATTTGTGTCGGACTTAATTACCGGAAGCATGCGGATGAAACAAATGCACTTTATCCTGAAGTACCGATCCTTTTTAACAAGTTTAATAATACATTGACAGGTCATCATTGTCAGATTGCCGTGCCTAAAGTGACTGAAAAGCTTGACTATGAAGTAGAGCTAGGTGTAGTTATTGGAACGAGGGCAAAAGATGTTTCACAAGATATCGCTCTTGATCATGTTTTTGGGTATTGTACAGTAAATGATTTGTCTGCAAGAGATTTGCAGCTTAAGACCCCACAATGGCTGCTTGGTAAAACATGTGATGACTTTAGTCCTATGGGTCCTTATTTGGTCACGGCCGATGAAGTCGGAGATCCTCAAAACCTACGTTTAAAGACAATTGTCAATGGGGAGGTACGCCAAAATTCGACTACGGCAGATATGATTTTTTCCGTTTCCGAAATTGTAAGTTATATTTCCAAACATATGACTCTAGTTCCCGGTGACATCATATTAACAGGTACTCCTGAAGGAGTTGTGTTAGGATTGCCAGAAGAAAAACAAGTTTATTTAAAGCCTGGCGATGTTGTGACGGTTGAAGTAGAAAACCTAGGTGCATTAACAAATAGATTTGTTCCAGAAAAGGTGCTGGATAAAGAATTGAATAGGGTATAAATCGCCACTATCCAATTTTATACTATTTCTTTTAAATGAAAACATCGAAAACTAAAGCTTTCCGCAGGATTGTCGGTAAGGCACATTCTTTTTTTGAGGAAAAGAGGTATGTTTATGTTGAAGGGTATACCGTTCATACTGTCCCCTGAACTAATAAAAATCCTCATGGAGATGGGACACGGTGATGAAATAGTGTTCGCAGATGGGAATTTTCCTTCTGCAAGCTGTGCACAAAGAATCGTAAGAGCTGACGGTCATGATATTCTGGAATTGTTAGATGCCACATTAAAATTTTTTCCACTCGATACATATGTAGAAAATCCAGTATCTTTAATGGAAGTAGTACCGGGAGACGACACGAAGCCAGTAATCTGGGAAGAGTACAGAATGATCGTAAAGAAACATGATGAATCGTTTACAGACTTTGATATGGTAGAAAGGTTTGCTTTTTATGAACGAGCAAAAAAAGCATTTGCCATAGTTGCTACTAGTGAAAAGGCGACATATGCAAACGTTATTCTTAAAAAAGGTGTTGTAAGGGAATAGGGGTTTTCAACAGAAGTTTAAACTTCCTCGGATGAAATTGTTAAGGACTTTTTATAATGAAATATAAAATTTTTTTATCATATGAGTAATTTTTGGGATTATTCAAGAGAGAATGGTTTAAAACACTATTCTATTCCAAAGTGTTTTAGGTTTTTTGATGGAATTGGTATAGAATAATTATTTAGGGCAAATCCTGTATATTGGTTTTAGTGTTGGTGATATACCGAAATGATTATGAGAAAAGAAAGAAAGAAAAGAGAAGCACCCCTTCGTCGTACATGGACGAAGAGCTTCTCTTTTTCATTCAGGGTTACGGAAAAATTTGTAACTATGAGCATAGTAGTACACCTAGTAACGCTATACAAAAAGGGGTTTCTCTTAAAAACTTATACTTTAGGGACATCCCCTCTTTTTGTTCTTTGCCATAAAAGGTATAGCAGTTACTCGATAAAATACATTTTCCCATTCACTTCAAGAGATACGGATGATTGTTTCATCTCTTCCTAAAGAGATTTAGCGTAGGCAACTACTTCATTTATTTTTTTCTTATTCAAATCTCCTGCGAAGCTATAGACGATGGATAATTTTTCCTTCACTAACTGATCATTATCTGAGAGCCAGGCTCCTGTCCCATCGATTGCTGTTGCCCCTCCAAACATTTTTGAGAATATCTCTAGCGATTTATTAACATATGGTGTGTTATCAATGGGTTGATCTACATTATATGTAGATGGAATGTAGATTTTCACAATGTCTTTAAGGTAGAATTGCCCCTTTAAAGCAGAAGTTTGCTTTATTTCAGGTGCTTTTGGCTGTTGTGCAGCATACACCGCATTCCCAAAAAAAGCAGCTAACACAATTGGGATGATCCAATAAAAAAATTTTTTCCTTTTCAACAATAGGCCTTCTTTTTTAATAAAAATGTAACTGGGAATACCGTGGTGACTTTCATTCTTTTAATTTATACATGAAACAATGTGTTTTGAATGGGTAATTTTTACTCTTTTTCTAATTTTTTATAACCTTCTCTTCTATATTAAGATACAGATTCCCTTTCCAAAGAATGTGACTTAATTTTCGCTTTTGTTCAAGTTGGAGCCTAAATGTAAAAAGAAGGACGCTTGGGATTTTTTTTCGTTAAAAAGAAAGTGGGCCTTGGGGTACAAATTATTGATGTAAAACAATCCTTTGCTTTCTTTAGATTGATTTTACAATTTCTAAATGTTGGATTAAGAAATTAGCAATGGTGATTTAGTCCCGATCCTAGTTACTGAGAACAAGGTAAAAGTAAAAACCTCTATCATTACGTTGAAGGAAAAAGAAAACGTAGTAACAATTCAATCTTTTATTAATGTAATCCAAAAAATTTGGAATAGCATTTCTACTATGGAGTAAAAAAGTCGAACGATATTATTTTAGTAGTGATATAACACCGTTATTAGTGGCGAGGTAACGTTATGACAGGTGGAACAGGTTCTGGTGCAATAACTTTAGAGCAATTGCAATGAATCTCTAACTCTTGGACATACTGATACTATTACTTTAAACAAGGTGTGTAATCAGTATGGAAAAACAAAATTTGTTCAAATGGAAGCATTAACTGGCTGACAATCTTTTGTTAACGGTGAGATGTATCTACGGTACACACTTATTTTTCGTGATTTAGTGGAAATGATGGAGGAACGGGGCTTATCCATTGCTCACACAATCATTATGCGTTGGATACATCAATATGGTCCTGAATTGGATAAGAGAATCCGTCGTCATTTCAAAAAAACCAATGACTCATGGAGAGTGGACTAAACGTACATCGAAGTAAAAGGACAATGGATGTATTTATATTGTGCAGTCGATTCAACAGGAAATACCATTGACTTTTTCCTTGGTAAAACGAGAGATGCCAAATCAGCCAAGCGCTTTTTGAAAAAAGCCCTGGCTTTTTCGTATGTTGCCAGACCTCGTGTAATAACAGTAGATAAAAAGTCCAGCTTATCCAGTAGCGATTCAACAGTTGAAAAATGAAAAAAAGATGCCGGAAAGCATCCAAATAAGACAAGTAAAATATCTGAACACCATCGTGGAACAGGATCATCGATTCATTAAGAGGCGAGTCCTTCTAATGTTAGGGTTCAAGTCTTTTGACACAACTATATCCATTCTTTCAGGAGTAGAAGCCATGCAAATGATTAAAAAAGAACAGATTGATTTACAAGATCAGTCTGTCCAAAATTCAGAAAGGATTCATCCCTCAATTGTTTAGGCTTGTAGCATAAGATACGATTCCACTAGGAATATATCGATATATTCTCTTTTATTTTATCTTTGCACCAGAACCTGATTTTTTGGATTTTGCATATTAGTATAGTGCTGAATATCAATAAAATAATGTTATGGTTACCATAATATTTCATGATTTTACAATAAACGCGTAAAAACTTAAAGTTTTAATATAAGATGCAGTAGCCAAGAATATTAACTGAAGCAGCTTATATTATATATTTGGTTCTGGTGCAAGAACTTCAAAACACTTGCAATGAATCTCTAACTCTTGGACATACGGATAATATTACTCTAAAAAAGAGGCATGGTCAGTGTAGAAAATTCGGAATTTTAAGAAAATGACGGTTGATTACTAGTATTCTGAAATGTTTATCAAAATTAGAAAGCGAGGGTATTATGGAATTTAATTCATTACTTAAGAAAGCAGCTGCTATGGCATTTTCAGCTGGCTTAATAATCTCACCTATTCATTCGGTACTTTCCATTGAAGCAGTAGCACAAGAACTTAAGACAGCGGACATTCTGTCATCTTTAACAAAGGAACAACGTGAAGCATTGCATAAATTGCAAGTGAACAAGCCTACAGGCCTGCAAGGATTCAGTGAGGCGGAGTTGGCTTCGAAAGAAGATATATCCGTCATTGTCCAATTCAAATCGGATCCTAGTAAAGTAGCTGTATTAGCAGCTGCTGCAAAAGGCAAAACATTAAAAATTGAAGACGCTGCTGCGAAAGTAGAGAAAGAACATAAAACGTTTAAAGAAGACATCAAAAAACACTTGCCTCAAGAGAACTCTAAAACAAAAAGCATTTCTAGCTCCATCACCCAGACCTTTAAAAAAGCTTATAACGGCGTATCGATGACATTGCCAGCCGATCAAGTAAAACTCCTATTGGAATCTGATGTTGTCCAAGCTGTTTACAAAAACCAGACCTTTACGGTTGATCCTATTGTTGATCCTATTAAGCAAGATCTTCCAACAGATGTTGATAGAGAAATCACAACTTCTGTTGAGAGTATTCCTTATTTTAAGATTGACAAGTTACATAAGGAAGGCATTACCGGAGAAGGCGTAAAAGTAGCTGTTCTTGATACTGGGATTGACTATAATCACCCTGATTTAAAGGATGCATACAAAGGTGGTTAGGGCCGCTAATTTCGGCAATCACATCAAGATAGAATTCTTACTGGAGAGTTATTTGAATGGAGAGTAAAGAGATGGCTACTTTATTAAAACAGGTAACAAAAGAGATAGAGGAAAAAAGAAATGAATTATTTGATATTAATAAGCGGTATGGATTTCTTCATTCCAAAACCATTCAATGTAGTCAAGAGTTAGACAATTTATTAAATCAGTTATTCAAAATAAGGCATGATGGGGTGTGGTATTAAGCCATCCTATATACAAAATTTATCAATTGCAAAGGCTTCTTTTGATGTTTTCTTACAAATTGAAGTAACTTTATTTCGTATTATTTGGACTATTACTGAAAAGAATTTACGAAGTTATAATGGATACGAATATCACCTTGGCTGTTACAGGTAATCTTCTCAACAAGTGAATGTAATACTTGAGAGGTAAGATCTTTAAGCGAAAGAAAATCTTTAAGCTTATTTCCCATTTCAAGAGTGTAGTTCTCATTTGTACACTCTTCGAGTTTCTTTATAAGCTGAGTCTTAGCCAAATCTAATTCTTTTAGGTTTTGATCAGTTAGTTCTTTGTATTCAATTAAATCTTCCTTGGAAATTAAATTGTCGCTAAACATATTCACGTAATCCAACTTTCTCTTGGTATCAAACTTTCTTCTTTCATTCAGATAGAGGTGTTCAATATGCTTGTCATATTCCTAAAATGCAGTTGAGGTTTTAAAGCTTGATATATTGAAAAAACCATATATGATACTTCCTGTTTGTCTGTTAATACATATAACATGGTCTACTGCAGCAATCAGTGAACTCCATGTAGGCTAAAATTATCCGACTATCAAAAAAACAAAGAATAGTCAAAATTTAGATAAAATATATCATTAAGTATTAACTTAGTTTGTTCT
>NZ_JBALOS010000022.1:0-2862 GCF_036962765.1 Neobacillus drentensis | reverse complement strand
GAAGAACGTATCGCTGGCTACAGTGAAGAGATATATCCTTCTTGCACACCATTTGGGACAGCACCCCCAATCTTTTATTGCTTAATGGAAGTGGGGGACTGTCCCTTTTTTGGTGCTAAACATTAGATACAATGTTATTAAGATCCTCCAATTTAGTGGATATCGCGATGACCATATCCTTCGTTCCTTTAGGAAGCTGCGATTTTAAGACAGCATTCACCACCGGCCCCAATGCGCCACCGGCCGTGAGCTCAAGAAAACCTGTTATCCTCGTTTTGTTTTTATCGACCGCCTCTGCCAGGAAGTATCCATCACCTGAAAGTCCTTCATTTACCCCCTTTAAATGAAAAGTAACCTTTGTCGGTTCAATCCATTCTTTTATGGTAACCATCAGATTAATCTTTTTCTTTATGAATCCAATGTTACTATAAAACTCCCAAGTGGACTGACGGTTCGTAAATTTTCGATGTTGAATATATCCAGGAATAAGAGGAGCCCACTTATCCATATCTTTAACAAAATCCCAAACCTTAGTAATCGGTAAATCCACCTCAGCTTGATGCATTCCGGTTGGCATTCATTTGCCTTCTTTCCATTAAGTATTAATGCCTTCCTATATTTATATGTTCCATCCATTAAAGGGAGATTTGTCCCTCATGGCTCGGGTGAAGGATATCTTAATGGTTTCGAAAGTAACGTGACTTGAATTCAATAAGAACAGTGTCATGTTTGAGGATTCTTTGTTAAGCCTTCCGTGGCGGTGCAACATATCAATTGTTTAAAATGGGCTTTCATCAAAGTCAGCATCATCTACACTGTAAGCTTTAATGTACAATCAATTTTTTGTGGCTGGGGTATCAATGTCCACAGGGTAGTAGGGTATGTGATGAATAACTAATTTTAATTATAGGAAATAAAGGCCAATTTTAAGTTTATTATATTATAATAAAAGTATTGTTTGGGATTTTCTTGAAAAGGTGTGGGGATTTTGGAAGAGGCACTATTGCATGGGGAGTTCATTAACATAGAAACAAAGAGACTAGAGCTTGAATCGGAAAATATACGTAGAGACGATATTATAAATCAGCTCAATAAACGATACCGTGCACTCTCTAAGAAAAAAGCATTTACCTGCCGATGTTGTGATGAACCCGTAAATTTGAATTTAACCAAAGAAGAGGGAAGGCCCTTTTACTTTAAACACTATGACGGAAAAAAATGCTCTTATTCAGAAAATAGTAAGACCTATGAGACACTGGTTTCCTTACACCAAGATAAGAAAAAGAAAGACATTGGATTAACTGTCTTTAGAGAGGTTCTAGAAGGTCAATTAAAACAACTGGGAGCTGTAATTGAAAGAGGATATTTTTATAAAAAGAAACTTTCGTTTATTCCGGACTTTACCGTTAGTTTCCCTTTTTCAGAGGAAGTTTGGGCTATTGATTATTACACCTCAATAACAGAAGGTAGTTATACCCAAAACATTGAAAAACGGTTGAAAACCTATAATAGAGAAGGTTTTAAAGCTTTCTCCTTTGTTGATGATTTCTGGCTTGCCATTGATCCTGAAACGAATAAAGGGACGCTGCTTACTGCATGAGATGCAGGTAACAAAAAAGAGTCAAGAAGATAAAGCGTGGGATCAGTTTATAAATGATGATCTACCTTTGGAGATTCAGAATTTAGTATCTGAGGTAGTTGGTCTCCCATTTCCTATAGATACAAGGAGTATTGCTTATGTCAATATTGATAGTCGCAGTTGTAAAATAATTAGATTAGTCGTAACACAAAGAAATAACCGGAATGTAACCTTTCTTAAACTATCAGAACCGACTATCCCTTTGGAAAGAACCTTAACTTTAAATAATAGACAAGACGACTTTCTCCTCCATATTGAAAATGAAGAAGATCTACGAATGTCATTTATCCTTACCATTTTGGACAAGAAGGAACAAGCAGAACGTGAGGAAATGGCTCAAAGAAAAGATATGGAAAAAATAGAGCGTGAAGAAGAGGAAAGAAAGGCCGTTTTAAACATATTAAGATTAGAAGCACAGGAACGTGTTTATTCCGGCAAAGAAATAAAACAAAAAAATGACGAACTAATAGAGCAGAAAATGGCTCAACGAGCAGCAGAAGCAAAAGAGCGGCCAATTCATATGTCGCCTGAACAGTGGGAATGGAATAAAAAAACAGGAAGAATGTATTCATCTAGAGAAACAGGTATGGTTCAGAGTCAGTCGAACTCAACATTTAATCAAGCAGAAGACAAGTATACAATACAACAAAGAGAGAAATTTAAAGAGAAGTTATTAACCCACCCAATCAAGGGAGATCAATTTATCGGTGGACCACCATCAAAGTGGCGTGGCTTTATTTTAAAATGGATTAAAACTCATCAAGAGGAAGACAGTTTAATAGTTTCCATGAAGGTGTTATTAAGTGATATGAATGCAAGCGGAATTACCTTTAACCAGAAAGATTCTCATATTCAGCATCCGGTGAAAGAGTTTTTGTTGTTTTACCAAGAAAGGTTAAAGAGGGAGATGAAAAGGAAGGTAAATGTTATTTTTGTTGACTGAATTGATTTCATAAGTATGAAATCCTTTTAATTTAACCTAACTATTTATGATACGTGAACCGTAAGTAAATGAGGTTTTTGGGGTTGTTACAGTCTAACCTACGGGGTTGTTTTTTTATATAAAGTGATTATATGAAGGTGAATATAATGAGAAATTATAATAAATGCAGAATATATTTAAATTAGCTAATAATAAATATTTAATTGAACAAAAGAAACTCACTCAAAGTGGAGTATCTGAACTTTATCTAAATAAAGCAAAGGAAAAGACTCCTTTTAGG
>NZ_JBALOS010000021.1:12958-30290 GCF_036962765.1 Neobacillus drentensis | reverse complement strand
GGATGTAAACTATTTATCATCTCCATGTTCTCTGTTTCAGAAAATTCTATGTTACTATTTCTAAAACCTATCAACCAAAGAACATGGAGGGTAAAAGAATGCTTAAAAGAATTATATCAATTATAGCAGTTGCTGTACTCTCAGTAACTGTAAGTGCTAATGTACAAGCTGCAACTATTACTGTACAAAAAGGGGATACCCTTTGGGATCTATCACGCGTAAATAATACTTCTTTAGAAAATATTCAAAAGATGAATCATCTTACTACAGACCTTATTCACCCCGGCGATGTTTTAACCATTGCGCCGGAAAAACATTATACAGTTAAAAAAGGTGACACACTATGGGACATTTCCATGGATTATCGTGTAACTGTTCCGCAACTTAAAGAATGGAACCAATTAACTACCGATCTCATCCATCCTGGATTAAATCTATTAATCTATGAAGGTTTAAATACTACTACTACTAAGGTTGTAACAGAAAAACCAATCAAGCAGGCGGCACAAGCAGCATCTGCAAAGCCTGTAGCGCAGGCACCAAAGGAAAGTGAACCTGAGGTAGAAGAAGCTGCATCAACTAGTAATACAGGTTCAAGGGAAATTACTGTGAAAGCTACAGCCTATACGGCTTCATGTGAGGGATGTTCAGGTACTACGGCTACTGGAATAGACCTTAAATCAAATCCAAATGCAAAAGTCATCGCAGTTGACCCAAATGTTATACCGCTTGGCAGTAAAGTTTATGTAGAAGGCTATGGTGAAGCAACCGCCGGAGATACTGGTGGAGCCATTAAAGGAAATCGAATTGATGTCTTTATTCCTTCTCAACAAGATGCAATTAATTTTGGGGTAAAACAATTAAAAGTAAAAATATTAAACTAACATAGCCAAAACCGGGCTATCCTGAGGATCTCAATATATGTACAAAAAACTGCAATCCCTTTAGGTACCAAGGGGTTGCAGTTTTTTGTACATTAACTTTATTAAATTATTCGATTGACCACCTATTTATGATACGGTTCACCGTGATTAATCAAAATGAGGTTAATAAATGTTTACTATCACTTTTGATTCATTCAAAATGATTCCATACAAAAAACCATAACACATACTAAATCAAAAGGAGTATGTGTTATGATTTTTTTAAATTTCATTTAGTCTAATTCATAATAACTGCAAACAACTTGACCAACAGTTTTCGCAGCTACTAGGAGTGCATCTTCATCGATATCAAATTTTGGATGATGATTAAAGTAAGGATTTTCTACTCCTTTTGGTGTACATGCGATGTAAAAGAAGCAGGCAGGGAATTTTTCAGCATAATAAGCAAAGTCTTCGGATGGAGACATTGCCGGAAATTCTTTCACTTCTTTAATATCTTTATCATTCATGCTTCGTAAACTTTCTGCAACCTTTGCCGTAAGCTCAGGGTTGTTGTATAAAGGTGGATAATCTGGAGTATAAGTAAGCTCACATGTTACGCCAAATTCTTCTTCAATTCCTTTTACAATCCGTTTAACTTCTCTCTCAATCGTTTCTTTTGTTTCCACAGTCATATAGCGAATATCTCCTTCAAGCTCTACGCTGTCCTTGATCACGTTGAATGTACCTTTACCATCAAAAGATCCAATGGTGATAACACCCACATCGAAAGGACTTAATCTGCGGCTAACAATGGTTTGAGTTGCTATAACAAAATGCGAAGCAGCAACAATGGCATCATTGGCTAGATGAGGAGAGGAACCATGTCCACCTCTTCCTTGAATTTTCAATTTCATGTATGCTCGTCCATTGAAAGAATACCCCGCATGATACCCTACTGTTCCCGCAGGTCCCATTGGTAACAAATGAATGCCATAAATCGCATCTAAATCGTCAATCAAGCCAGACTCGACAATACTTTTTGCTCCACCTGGTGGTACTTCTTCTGCATGTTGGTGAATGATTTTGATGGTACCTGGAATGGAGTCTTTTAATTGAATTAAGCAGTCAGCTAAAACTAGCATGTAAGCCGTATGTCCATCATGCCCACACGCATGCATGACTCCTGTATTCTTTGATTTAAATGGTAAGTCTGTTTCTTCTTCAATTGGAAGTGCATCAAAATCAGCGCGAAGACCAATTGTTTTTCCAGGTTTTCCACCTTTAATCGTTACGATAATGCCATAACCATTTCCAACATTCGTTTGAAGGTCAACATCTTTATCTTTATAAAAATCCACAATGTACTGAGCTGTTTTCTCTTCTTCAAATGAAATCTCAGGATTTTCATGTAAATGACGGCGGATTGCTATAATTTCTTCCTTACATGATTCTAACATGCTCATTAATTCACTTTTCATCATTTTCGTCTCCCTTTTTGATGGTATAGAATGAAGAAAAATAGGCCGAATCCAACTTCTTTTGATACTTATTTCTCTCAATTAGCGGCTTTCTGTTGGTATTGAGGTACGTTGAATCCCTTTATTTATCCTTGGAACTAGTAATTCAATATGTTGAAATGATATTTGAAAGTCTGTCAATGGATCGTTCAATCTAATCACCCCTTACTCCTTCTTATCTGAAAAAGCGAATGCTCAAAAAATCCTGACTTCACACCTTCATTGACAAATATAGTAACTCTTTTTCTAAATTTAAAAAGAGTGAGTCAGGCACTATTAAACAGTACCAGACTCCCTCTTCTTTTTTTGTCCTAAAAAACCTCATTTATTTATGGTACGGTTCACCACAATTAATCCGAAAAATCTCCAACCACCCTAGTTATCTTCTCAGTTACCTGATAAATCTTAAATCGATCAAGCTTAAATAAAGTAATAAGAGTCTGATGTAATAAGCGGCTGGGGGTTTAGTGGATTTCCAATTAATATCCAGGAAATGTCGTAAGTTTCGTAAAATATGTAGTAAGTTTCCGTAATTATGTGGTAAGTGCCTATAAATATGTAGTAAGTGACAATAAATATGTAGTGATTTTCAACAGTTTTGTGAGATTTTCTTTTGTAGATACTGGATTAAAAAAGCATCTCTATAAATGCCCCCTTTAATTTAACAATTAAATCAATAATTTCCGCCAAATTGCTTACAATATGAATCAAATACGCTAAAAGGAGATTAAAAAATGCTTATTAAAAGGATAGCGATATTTTTACCACTATTTCTCTTTTTTGTCTATTTCCCAACACTTGCAATAGAAACGACGGGCACTTTCAGAATTATCAACGACAATAAAGAGACTATTGTTTCAAAAGAAGTTTCATTTCAAGAAGGAGAAACATTATACGAAGTGACGAAAAGGACATTTGACGTAGAGGAATCCAAGGGTAATATTATATCCATCAACGGTATTAACTCCATTCCGAAGAAAAATATACATTGGGCTGCTTTTGTAAACGGGGAATTTGTCGAAGTAGGTTTAGATGAAGTCACTCTCTATGCAAACGATCATGTAGTATGGGCTTTAAAAAACTATGATAATGAAGAAATTTTAAAATAAATACGCACCGGCGAACTCAAGCAACAGATTTATTAACAAAAAAGACACGTACAATTGCGTGTCCTCTCAGCGATCATAATCAATATAAATTTTGCTTGGTATTAAAAAAACCTACAAAGAAACATCCTTTGTAGGTTAGTTGGGGATAAGTGATTAGGTTTTTTTAAACTAAACTTTTAACGCTTCTTGTTCAACCTTTAGCATCTTGTTTGCACCTAAAAAGTAAACCTGTAGGATAAAGGCTGGCTATTCGATAATGGTTATACCGCTTTTGTCTCAATCTCTGTCTTTATTTTGACTGATGTTCTAGTAAATGCACTGACCGCGAACATGAAAACAATGTTAACGACAAGGGCCGCTATACCGACATCAAGATCTTTTATAAACTGTGGGGCTTTCGGAAAGAACGTCCCCATAGTTGAACTAGTTAGGGTTACATAAGCAACCATGATGACACCGGTTATTATTCCTGCAGATGCGCCTGCTTTGTTTACAGGGTTTTTCTTCCATAGGCTGCAAAGCAGTGGAGGGAATAATTGCAGCACAAAGCTGTAAGCCATAATCAGCAAGGCAATAATACTGTTTCCGCCGAAAAAAGTGAAAAATAATGCGATTAGCGCCACGATAGGGACAAACCTACGCGTGTATCGCCCAATCTGCTCATCGGTGGTATTCGGTTTGATCGCCTTATATATATTTTTCGATAAAATCGTCGAAGCTGTTAGTAATAACATCGAACACGGAACGAGTGCGGTTAAGATACCGGCGGCTCCTATGACTCCGACCACCCACGGATCGAAAGTTGCTTTTGCGATTTTAAAGAGAGCTAAATCTGTATCTGCTCCTTGTAAATTTGGAATTTGTAAAAGGGCTGTGAAACCAATGAATAAAATGAATACTAAAACGATTTGGTAAAGCGGCAAAATAGCAGCATTCTGTCGCAACGTCCTTTCATTTTTAGATGATAAGCTTGCCCCGAAGCATTGAGGCCACATATATTGCCCTAATCCGATGGTTAAACAGGTCGAAATATACCAGGATATACTGTATCCTTCTTTCGGAATTAATAAAAACTCCGGCTTTGCCTTATCCAATGTTTCAAACATCGGCTTGATTCCGCCGTGATAGTGATACGGCAGATAAATACCTAAAAATAGAATGACAACGAGAAGGAGAATGTCTTTTAAAATGGCTGTTGAGGCTGAACCGTGAATACCGGACAATGTCACAAATATCGTGACCGCAACCACCCCAATGCACACCGCTAAGTTCGGTGAAATCGCGCCATATGAAGCCTCTGAAACAATGATTTTAAGTCCTTTTAACTGTAAAACGATATAAGGAATCATCGAAACAACACCGACGATGGCTACTAATAACCCGAGTGATTTACTGTCATACTTCTTTGCAAAAAAGTCAGATTGAGTAATCACACGATGTTTTTTGGCATAACGCCAAATCGGAGGCAAAATCCAGAACGGCACAATATAACAGAAGGCGTTGAAGATATAAATGATCGGGCCTCCCATGCGGTAGGTTCCGCCGGTTCCTCCCAGAAATACATACGTTGTAAAAATTTCACCGGCCATTAACACAAACATGACGATTGGACCAAAATTACGGCCACCTACAGCCCATTCTTCGAGCTGTTGTCCTTTGCGAGCACGGATCCCCAAATAGAAAGCAAGAAGAAAAGTACCGATAAGAATGATGATAGAGCTAATCATTTAGTCCCCTCCTGTCTATCTAACAAAATATTAGTAATGAATAAAAATACAGAAGTTAAAACGAGCCAGGCAGTCGCCCAAAAAACAATGAAGGGTAACCCAAATATATAAGGCTCGATCCGGTTTACGACCGTGAACGCACCAATGATAGGAATTATTGCAAGGATCCAAATTAAAACTTTCACTCAGAAATTCCCCCTCACGAAAAATTAGTATGAATTTTCAGACTTTAAATTCTCTGGTTGTTTCGAATTCTACTAGAGTAGAGTATTAATAATCAAAAAACAAGTGAGTTTAGCACCATGTTTGAAAACGCTTTAAATTTTTGAAAACAAATATGAAAGGGGTATTACATAAAAGGCCAATACGCAACCTTCTATGTAATACCTAATGGCTATTTTCGCAGAGATTGTTGTTTTTCGTATAAGTTCATCAACCCGTATAACTAGATGCTTCGTGGCATCTTTTCGTAAGAACATTTGCGAAAATTGCCTAGAAACTTAGTAAATGACTCTTATAAAGCTCCAAAAGCAACAAAGTTTACGAAAAGAGCCTACCTAATAAAGCAGATCATCTATCTGTCTATCAGCTTTTCACCTTTTGAGAATAAACGATTGATTTCATCAGGTCTACGACACGGTTTCCAACCTCTGACGTAGAAGAAGTTCCTTTCATATCCGGTGTCAAAACCTCATTTTCCACCAAAAGTTGTTCGATCGCATCCAACACTACTTTTCCGTATGCTTCATAGCCGAAAAAGTCGAGCATTTGGCTTGCGGACCAAATAGCGGCAAGCGGATTAGCAATCTGCTGTCCGGCAATATCAGGAGCCGACCCATGAATCGGCTCAAACATTGATGGAAAGTCTCTTTCGGGATTGATATTAGCTCCAGCAGCGAGGCCGATCCCGCCAGCGATGGCAGCGCCCAAATCCGTTAAAATATCGCCGAACAAGTTCGAAGTCACAACGACTTCAAAGCGTTTTGGATCTTTTATCATCAGCATCGCCGCTGCGTCGACGAGATAAGAAGCCGTTTCGACTTCCGGATAGTCTGAGCTCACTTCTTCAAATACCTGATCCCAGAAAACCATCGAGTAATTAAGGGCGTTTGCTTTAGAAATGCTCGTCAGCGATCTGCCTTCTTTTTTCGCCTTTTCAAACGCGTAACGAATGATTCGCTCCGTGCCTTTACGAGAAAAGACACCGTTTTGCATAACGACTTCGTGCTCCTGCCCTTTAAACAGCCAGTCACCTGCGCCTGAATATTCACCTTCACTGTTTTCGCGAATGAACAGCATATCGATGTCTTCGCGTTTCACGTCGACAAGCGGCAAGTGCGCTCCTTTTAACAGCGTTACAGGCCGAATATTCACATACTGATCGAAGCTTTTTCGTATTTTTAACAATAAGTCCCACAGGGAAATATGGTCCGGGACGCCCGGAAACCCGACTGCACCCAAATAAATCGCATCAAACTCTTTGAGCTGCTCGATTCCATCATCATCCATCATTTTTCCATTTTTTGCGTAAAATTCGCAGCCCCATGGAAAGTAAGTAAAATCAAATTGAAAACCCGAATCAAGTTCGGCCACTTTTTTTAATACTTTGACCCCTTCATTAATGACTTCAGGGCCAATGCCGTCTCCGGCGATAACTGCTATTTTAAATTGCTTCACAATGATCTCCCTCGTTTTTTAGCCTTGGTTCCAAACGACCAATTTCATTTCAGTCATTTCTTCCACAGCGTATTTGATTCCTTCACGGCCTGTCCCACTATCTTTCACACCGCCGTATGGCATTTGGTCGACACGATAGGTCGGTACGTCATTAATCATGACCCCGCCCACATGCAATTCCTGTGAAGCGTACAAAGCATTTTTCACATTGTTTGTGTAAATTCCGGCCTGTAATCCGAAGCGAGAATCATTCACCTGCTCAATCGCTTCTTCAATCGAACGCACTTTGTTTACAACGACAACCGGAGCAAAGGCTTCCTGACAAGAAACTTTTAACGAATGGTCCGCATCGATAATGATGGTTGGCTCAAGCACGCCATCTTGCAGTTTGCCGCCCGCAGTGATTGTTGCCTTGCCGCCTTTCGATTCTTCGATCCAGCCCAGGACACGTTCAGCTTCCCCTTTAGAGATTAAAGCGGAAATATACGTGTCCGGATCAAGCGGGTCGCCGATTTTCAGCTTCTTCGCCGCTTCCGTGAACTTCGCAACAAATTCTTCATACACATCTTCATGCGCATACACACGCTGTAGGGAAATACATACTTGCCCTTGGTTAGAGAAAGCACCCATAATGCAGCGGTCAATAATGGAATCGATGTCAATATCCTTGTCGATAATTAAGGCGGCGTTTGAACCGAGTTCTAGTGTCGTCTTTTTCAAGCCGGCCTTGTTCCGGATACCGATACCGACGCCAGGACTTCCTGTGAATGTAACCATGCTTACGCGGTCGTCTTCGACAATCGCGTCCCCGACCGTGCCGCCGGGACCTGTTACCACATTTAATACGCCTACTGGAAGACCCGCTTGTTCAAAAATTTCCGCTATAAAAAGAGCAGATAGAGGTGTTTGCGATGCTGGCTTCAAGACAATCGTATTGCCAGCCGCAATCGCCGGCCCGACTTTATGAGCAACAAGATTCATCGGGAAGTTAAACGGTGTGATCGCACCAATCACCCCAATCGGTTCTCTAACCGTGTAGCCAATTCGGCCGACACCGCCAGTCGCTGCATCAAAAGGAATCGTTTCTCCGTGAATTCTTTTTGCTTCTTCCGATGCAAATTTATACGTTTCAATGGTTCTCTCCACTTCAGCTTTGGCGAACATTATAGGCTTCGCTGATTCACGAGAAATGACTTCAGCCGCTTCGGCCGCTTTCTCTTTTAAGATCGCCACAACGTTTTCCAAAATCTCCGCACGCTGATACGCTGGCATTTTTGCCATACTTTCGCGTGCCTTGTAGGCCGCCGCAATTGCCTGAACCGTCTGGTGTTTATCCGCCATCGCAATTTGAGCGATTTCTTCCCCAGAATAAGGGGAGTAAAGAGGAGCATATCTTGCTGTTTCTACTTTTTCGCCATTGATCATCAAAAACTGCTTTGTCGCTTTTACTTCATTCGCTAAATTACTCATTGAGGGCCTCCAATACCATTTCATGAAATTGTACAATTGCTTTTTCTGAAGACGAATATCTTCCTTTGTTAAATGCACGAGAGCGGAAACCGATTTGTTCTAACTCGACAAGTTCCACATCTTCCAGGCGAACTTGTTCAGCAAAAGCAACTAAGTCTTTTTCTTCTTGAGTCAAATTCTCATCACGGAAATAATAAGTATAAAGAATCAAAGTTGTTTCATGATCAATCGGCACCAATTGAATTGTCGCCATATTGCCAGGACCCGGATAAATGGTCAACATTAGGTTAGGCCACAACCAGAAGAAAGATCCGCCTTGCATTTCCGCCTGATTTAAATCGACTGTTCCATAATTTTTATCCGGTTTAACCATGGAGCCTTGTAATGAATAATTTTCACATGTAATGATTTGATAATCATCCATGTCAAGGGCTGCAACGAAGCTTGGATGGGCGACATGACAGTGGTCACACTCTAAATAATTGTCAATAAACGCTTTCCAGTTCGCTTTAATCACCCGTGATGTTTGGTTTGTTCTTTTTAACTCACTTAAAAACGGATATTTGCTCAAGCGGTCGAAGAAATCGCCGTAAGATTCGCTAAGCGGCTTCGCGTTATCGTCCAAGTTGACAAAGATTAAAGATTCCAAGATTTCCATGCGGACTGAGCGTAAACAAGCATCTTTTACACACGCTGCATCCTCACCTTTAAAGTTAGGTGCTTTGTTTAATTGCCCATCTAATTTAAATGTCCAGCCATGGTAGGCACATTGTAAAATTTTCTTCTTACCTGACTCGTTTTTTTCAAGCTTTGTGGCACGGTGCGGACAGACGTTATAAAAAGCGCGGATGACTTCATCCTGGCCACGCGTCACGATAATCGGTTCGTTAGCTACTTCCGTCGTAAAGAAAGCACCTACTTTTTCTAACTGACTGACATGCCCCACAAGCTGCCAAGATTTAGAGAAAACTAGATCCATTTCTTTTTCAAGTACTTTCGGGTCTGTGTATTTGTCATAAGTCAATGTTCTTTCAAATGTCCGATTGGTTGCATTTTCTACTGTGTTATAAGCCATAATTCATTCTCCTTCATAAATAAATGATTTTTAAGTACTTGCTGGCAAAGACTCTTATTAAATATTTAAAATAGTACAACAATTAACAACGTTAACAACATACTTACCTTGCTTCCTGACAATTTTATATATGCAATTATTGTGCCAACTTTTCTAAACAGTGCAAACAAACAAAAAATTTTGATTTTTATAAAAAACGCTTTCATATTGAGTTATAATTAACTCAATATGGTCACATTTTTGTCAGAATTAACTCATCACCTTTAGAAAAGAGAGGATCATTCTATGAAAAGTCCTGATGCAACAGGCAATATTGAGATGACGCTGCAAACTCTTTTAAAAATTCTCGATCATTCCAAAGATGAAATTTTCGTCCTTGACGGCGAAAAGCGGATTCTTTATGTGAACCAGGTCTGTGAGCGCCATTATGGGCTGAAGCCGAGTGATGTCATCGGCAAATACAATGTCGAATTATTTGAAAAAGGCTACTGGAAACCATCCATTGTGCCGGAAGTGTATAAAAGAAAAAAGCCTTGCTACATGAGGCAGCAGACGTATATCGGGGCGGAACTGATGACGTCGGCGATTCCCATCTTAAATGACGAGGGGGAAATCGAACTAGTCGTCATCACGTC
Source organism: Neobacillus drentensis (assembly GCF_036962765.1). GTDB lineage: Bacteria > Bacillota > Bacilli > Bacillales > Cytobacillaceae > Neobacillus > Neobacillus drentensis_C. Next base: position 20,214 of record NZ_JBALOS010000021.1, on the reverse strand, counting down.
GACCGAATTGCAGACATATAAAATGGGAAAAGCAATTGGAACGAGCAATGAGTCAAAAACCACTCAAGAGGAAGAAAAAACAGGCCAGTTCATTACGAATAGCAGCAAAATCAACCGAATCCTAGCTTTTTGCGAAAAAGTGGCGCCAACAGATTCCACGATTTTAATCCAGGGAGAATCAGGAACAGGAAAAGGCGTACTCGCTCAGTACATCCACCGGATCAGCAAGCGGAAAAGCGGCGCGTTCCTGACGATTAACTGTGCGGCCATTCCGGAAGAGCTGCTCGAATCGGAACTATTCGGCTATTCAAAAGGGGCATTTACTGGCGCAAACAAAACCGGAAAACCGGGATTGATCGAAGCAGCGAACGGCGGTACAGTTTTTCTTGATGAAATTGGGGAAATGCCGCTCGCCCTGCAGGCAAAGCTTTTACAAGTCATCCAGGATAAACAGTTCATTCCCATCGGCAGCAGCGAATTGAAAAAAGTCGATATCCGTATCATCGCTGCAACAAACCGGGACTTAATTGAAATGGTCAATGACAAAAGATTCCGGGAAGATTTATTTTACCGGCTGAATGTGATCGACATCCACCTGCCGCCGCTGCGTGAGCGCAAAGAAGATATCATTCCGCTCACGTACAACTTTTTACACCAATTCAATAAAAAATACCAGGACAACAAAGTCATCTCGGAAGAATGCCTGAATCTATTAATCCATTATTCGTGGCCGGGAAATGTACGACAGCTCGAAAACTTGATTGAACGGTTAGTCGTCATTAGCGACTCAATCATCCAGGTAGCCGACTTGCCGGATATGATCACCGACAACGTTGAACAAGTCACCCAGCTCGCTCTCCCCACTTCGCTCGATAAAGCGATTGACGAAACGAAGCGGTACTTAATCAGAAGAGCTTACCAAACTCACAAATCGTCCAGAAAAGTCGCAAAGGACCTCGATATCAGCCAGACGAAAGCCTCGAAACTAATCCGGGAGTATTGCGAGGATTTAATGAATAACTGATCGTCTTGAACTTTGTTAGATTGGACTTGTAGGTTCTGGTGTAAAAACGGAAACTTAAAAGGGGGTACCATCAGCAAAATGCGGATATACAACGTTAAGTACCAACCTTATTTAAAATCCTTTGCCCAAAACGGCTACATACGATAAATCACACTCTAAGCAAGACAAAAAGGCTTCGCGGGGAGCGAAGCCTTTTTGTTAGCAGCGTTCATGTTAATCAATTGTCTTGATGGAAGTTAGATAGGCTATCCTACTTGACTTTCTTCTACGGCATGTTGCCAACTTGGGTAGTAATACAAAGCACTCCTCATTAAATCAGGATAAAGTTGCTTTACCTCTTTTTTACGTAGAGAATCACCTTGGTTCTGTAACTTCTGGATCTGAGTAATGACTTCTTTTGATGTGAATGGAACATCCATTTTTCATTCCTCCCTTTCCAAGTTATCCTTACCATCTTTCCCCTTGGCTAACAAAATAAAACCTAAAACTTAGGGTAATGATTCAATAAAAACTCATTTGCAATTCAATATTGCAAATGAGTTTCCAATCAATCACTTCATTTTTATATGGTTACAATACTCTCTGCCATCTCTGGAAAATCAATAAATGGGTTCCGATTGCCTTGAAGTTCATGGATCGCTAGGTTGCGATGCTTTTCATAGATGGAGACTGGAAAGGTTTGATGCCATTTTAGCAATAAAGAGACATTCTCTAGTTCTTTTTTTATTGTGTTTGGATAGCGAATTAGGAAATAGAGTGTTGCTCTGGCAACGATTCCTTTGCCGTATTCTGGTTCGAATTTACTTTCTTCCGCCTTGCCGCAGCCATCTTTGATTCCTAGAAGCCATCCTTCAGGGACATAATCGTGGAAATCATAGTAAGGATGGTTGCTGCGACTGCTATTGCAGGTGGGTTCGCAGGCAAATAGATGATGCAAGTCTCCTCTCATCGGTTCTTTTTTATCGAACCATGATTGAGGAACTACATGTTCACAGTTTAATAGTTCTTCCGAAAAGATGCCGATTAACCCTTTTGCTTGCATTTCATGGAGCCGAATGTCCTCCTCTATGACAGAAAGTGGATTCATCCCTTTTCCAGAATAAAGGCTTTTTAATGAGCCGTTTTCTTGCAAATCAACCCAAGGGTACACAAAACGGTGCGGGCTGTAGTTTAACTGATCTGTATGTGTTTTTTCAAGCAATGCATGAAGGCTGTCTGACAGATTAGCATCCGTGAATGATATGCTCTGATAGTATTGATTCCTAACTTCCTTATCTTTCATTTCATCATAATAGGGTCGATTTTCTTTATCATTTAAAAAGTCTGACTTAGCTGTTTCCCATTCACTGTAAAGCACATCTAGCTTTTCCATTATATTTTCAACGCTTGAGCAGATAATTTTTGGTTGAACACATCCGATAGGTAGTCCTCCGCTGTTAAGTACAGCAATCCGTTGCCTTCGAGTTTTGGAGAGTTTCCTAGAGGAACCGTTCTCTTGATTAATTGGGCATACAGCTCAGGCTCGGTCAGATTTCGCTCAAAGTGTTTGTTGGCAATCTCTTTTATGAGCGCAAGTGCACCGGATATATGCGGTGTTGCCATCGAAGTTCCGCTCAAGATTGCATAAGTTCCGTTTATATACGTAGAAAGGATTTCTTCACCAGGACCTACTAAGTCGACTTCATTATTCGAATTTGAAAATTCAGAAGAACGGCGTTGCAGATTAATGGCTCCGACGCTGATGACTTCATTGTAGCTACCAGGATAGGAGAATTCATCTGAAGATTCCTGTCCATCTCCCTCATTTCCAGCAGCACAAACGACTAGAATTTGCTTAGCGATTGCGTTTTGAATCGCTTGATGCAACTCAGGTACATCTTCAGGACCGCCGAGGCTCATGGAGATGATATCCACCTTTTGTTCAACGGCATAGTTAATTCCATTTATGATCCAGTCATATTGCCCTGATCCATTTTTATCAAGCACCTTTAAAATCAGTAAACTTGCTTCAGGTGCAACACCAATGACTCCTGTACCGTTTTGGGCGGCAGCAATGGTGCCAGCCACATGGGTTCCATGGCCATTATAGTCAGTGTATACATCAGGATTTCCATTATCATCATCCGTGAAATTCCGTCCACCCATAATCCGCTCACTTAAATCAGGATGATTGACATCGCAGCCTGTGTCCAAGATCGCAACCGTGATTCCCTTACCTTTCGATTTCTCCCAGATTTTTGGAGCTGCAATAAGCTCAATCCCTTTTGGCACCTCAGACACCACTTCGACCTTTTCAATCACTTGATACGGAAATAAATGTAATTTTTCCTCCATTCGTATCCCTCCTGACAGAATTATTTTCTGTATATTCTTGGGAGTTGCTAATAGTTTAACAATTCAGAATCTATTAGAACAGTTACTTTAGTTGCATTTTTACCGAACTAACGTTCCTATTCACTCTCTCTTAAAGCACAGTTAACGGTAATGTAACAAACTTTGACAAATGTTATCCCTAATCAATCGTTTGATTAAATGTGGGTCGAACCCTTTTGAAAAACGAAATTTGATCCGTAAAGAAGAAAGGTTTTTGTCGAATAATAAGATTCCATTTTCGCTACCAATCTTCAAAACTTGATAAAAAAAGTATCCTTTTACAAACTTTGACGGGTTTCTACAAAAGATTGTTAACTAAACGATTGATTAGATATACGACTAGCCTTTTGTAATGAAGGGATTCCGCTTCCAACCAGGAAGAACAATGTCGATAATTATGGAACAAAATTGGAACAACAGCTCCAGTCACTGTTTACTTATCCTTCAACAAATATTGTGGAGTGACTGGCACGGAACTCATTAGATTTTAATGTCAACTTTAGCATTTTTCTTAAGCTCTTCTACCACTTTAGTGAGCTGTTCTTGTTGGTGTTGTTGTTCAAGTTGTTGCTTAATTTGCGGTTTCACATCTTCTAACTTTGGAAGTTTTTGACCACCGGCACCTGCTTGCTGGGCTGATTGATTATAATAGGATTGAATTTCTTCATCCGTTACTTGTCCTACTGGTATTTCTTTCTCCATGTACTTCATGTATTGAATATTCTCAGCAGTTTTGGCTTTTAGGGTCGTCATATCCAAACCAGCTAATTTCATAGCATCTTCAAATTTGGTATCATCTTTATACGATTCTTTCATTTTGGCTAGTTGTTTTTCTACCTCGTCATCCGACGCTTGATACCCTTTTTTATCTGCTTCTTGAAGAATCAACGTTTGTCCCACTAAGCTATCGATAGTTTGTTCTTTCACATGTTTGGCTGCTTCTTCAGAAGTAGGATCTTGTCCCATTTGTTGCATTTGCATTTGTAGAGATTATAACACCATATTATAGTCACTACCTAAAACCTTTTCATCATTGATGATAGCAACGGTTTTCTTCTCGTCTATTTTTTGCTTATCTAGCTTCTTCTGCATTTCTTTCATCTGTTTCTCTTGATCTTGTTGCTCGGTTTGAGCAGTTTTAGTTTGCTCTTTACTATGATTGGATTGTGCACCTTTATCATTTGAACCACAAGCTGTTAGCGTAATAGCCATGATTCCTGCAATAAGAGGAAATATTATTTTCTTCATGCATGATCCTTCTCCTTTCGTGACCTTGAATTAAGATTCTCCGTGGTTATCGATCCATTTAGTACCGAATCGACACGTACGGAATGATGGGAAGCGTCTTTTGCATCCCTTTTAGACCGTAGTGCTCCCACCAAAGTATGATTTTGATGATTTAATCTTTCACTTTCCTCATTTTCTTTCTCCCTTTGTTTTTCCTTATAATAAAGAAGTTTTATTTTGATAGTTTGCAATATCAACCTTTTTTCATTAAGCAAAGAGGACGCGAATCTCTTCAAGTAAGTGATTTAAGAAATCTTGCAGCTTTTGTAAAAATGACTGACCATCTTCAGATTGCAAAAATGTCGAGATTTTTTCTGTCGTAACATTTATTTGTTCTTTTACTTGGTTCCAGTCAATATCCATAGCCTTTAGTTTGTTGAAGAAGTCTACTAACATATCTAACTCTGCATCTGTTAAAGTAATCCCAAGCTCCGTGGCAACTTGTTCAATTAATGTACGCAAGTCAGCTTCTGTTTTCGGTTCATTCTTGGCGATTTCATCCTTAACTTTTCCCATGAGAGCAGCAGCATTGTCCGCTCCAATGGAGTCCCCGAGCTGTGCGGTTGTCACCATTTCTTCATTAGCCACTTTTTTGATTTCTTCAGGAATTTCTTCATTAGTTTTCGTTTCATAAGCTTTCATAATTCCCGTCAAAGCAGCTGTACCTGTAACAGAAAATGGAGCGGCAATCTGAATGGTTGCATCCTTTACACCCGCTGTAGTCAAGGCATTTGTATACATTTCATCCGTAACCCATGTAATATTGTTCGTTTGAACTTCTAACCCGGAATCTTTGGCACCAGTTGTGATGCTCGCTGATGAAATAGCAATGGAACCAATTTGTGCCTTAGGTATAGACTCCCCTAAATAATCATGCTCTTCTTTATTGGATACGGTAATAATTTGTGCGTTTTCCGGTACCGCTAACTCTGCTAACATTTCATTTTTTTGCTGTTCGGTTAGGTCTTCTCCTAATGTAACAATGACATCTCCTTTCGCTACGTCTGCAAAGCTGACAGAAGGAACAGAGAAAAGCATCGTTATGGCAAGAAACATTGCCTGAAATTTTCGTTTCAAAAAAAGACCTCCTTTTATACATTCAACCATTCATATAAGAATGGGTAATGTTTCGCCACTTATATTTAATATCAAAAAATACTCCCAGAAAAAGTGGCTTTGCATCATCTTAACATAGAGGTTTGGGATTGCATTTAAAGAATGGGTAACATTTTTGCTAATTATATTAAGATTCTTACAAGGTAGATAAAAATGTTACAACCTTTACAGCAAACCTCAAAAGGCCAAATTCAAGATGAACAGAATTCCTTTATCAATCTTGTTTTTTCGATATGATTCGAATAAATATTACCTAACCCTTCCTAGGAATATATGAAAATTATTGTCCCTTTTCATCGATTAAAAAATGCTGCAATTAGGTACTCTTTAAAGGAATTTTAAGCATGACAAAAAGGCTTCGCGGGATGCGAAGCCTTTTTGTTAGCGGAGTTGATGTAAATCAATTGTCTTGATCGAAATAAGATATTCTATCCTTCTTTATTTTCTTCTTGAAGTAAATGTTTTATGACAGGAGAAATGCAATAAAGAAGCCCTTGGAGAGGCTCTCACCAGGGCCCTTTTAACAAATCATAATCTTTAAATTCGACTTACGCTGTTACTGCTGAAAAATTCTTTGCTACTTCGGCCACTTTTGCTAGACCTTCCGCAATAATCGTTTGTGCTTGATCTGGAGCAGCATTGTGACCTTCGATGATAACTTCATCAACGATTTCCATTCCGAATAAGCCGCCTACCATATTTTTAATATAAGTAGCTGCCATTTCCATTGGAGCTGCTTCAGGTGTTGAGTAAATACCGCCGCGTGCAGTTAGGATAACAGCCTTTTTGTCAGACATCAAGCCGACTACGCCAGCTTCAGTGTATTTGAAAGTGAAACCTGCTCCAGCTACATAATCGATGAATGTATGCAATTTTGCTGGGATGGTTAAGTTCCATAGCGGGAATGCAAATACAACAACATCTGCTGCAGAAAGAGCATCCATTGCTTTTTGTTTCGCAGCAACAATATGTTGCTCAACATCAGTTAACTCTTCACCAGATTGTAATTTACCGAAAGCATTGAATAAATCTTGACCAAAGTAAGGCATATCTTCGGCAAATACATCGTAAGTTGTTACATTTACGCCTTTTAAGTTCTCCATGAAAGTTTCATACATTTTACTAGAAACAGCTTCAGAAGCTGGACGGTTATTTGCTTTCACTACTAATATGTTCATTTATTTAAACTCTCCTTTTTGATATCTTTGATGTGAGTATCTCGAATTGATAATATATTAAATCTAGATTTACGTCAAACGATTGATACTGACAAAGGAGGAAAAATTGGCCATGCACTTTTTGAGATTCATTTCTGTAGATTGGGGCTTTTTGAAAAACTAACTGTTTTGTGGGGTGTGTGGATCTATTAACCTTTACCGTTGACTTCTTTTTTCCGTGGTCACGGGCACGATTAGGGTCTATTCGTTACCGTTGGCTTCTTTTTTCTGGGGGCTCG
>NZ_JBALOS010000021.1:0-12819 GCF_036962765.1 Neobacillus drentensis | reverse complement strand
GCTTCTTTTTTCTGGGGGCGCGGGCATGTTTAGGCTGGTATTCGTTATTGTTGACTTCATTTTTCGCCAGCGATAGTACAAATCCAAGATGCTCTGTCTCTTAAAAGAAGTACATTATCCGACATCCTTTCGACTAAATTCCATATAGGCTATACTAATCAAACGTTTGGTTGAAACAACTGTCAGGACCTGATAGATAAGGATTTCACCTACCATCTAAGTAGGAAAATTGTCGAGAACTGCAACTAAATTTCGCAGGAAATAACTTACCATTCCCCAAAATCAGGTCAGTTTCACTTGAACTTACATCATTCTATTAAATTCCCGCCTTTTCCCCATTACACAAACGTTTGATTAAAATTGCCCTCACCCCCCTCTGTTCCTGACTTTATCCCTATAAATAACTAAAAATAGTGTCGAAAGTCGGCTTAAAAAATGACTCTTTTTATTTGGCCCCTGTCAATTACATGTCTTCCACAATCATACATAACTAGTACTATCAACTGTTAATCTTTTGTATTCTGCTTAATATGGTTGATAGCGTTTGGTTTAAATTATTTAATTCCATTAAGTCCAAGGACAGATTTTCTAGCAATTTAGAAGGAATACATTGAGCTTTGTCCTTCAAATCTTCGCCTTTTTTAGACAATGAAATGATAACGGTTCTCTCATCTTCTAATGATCTCCGGCGTTCAATAAGACCATTTCCCTCCATTCGCTTTAGCATAGGAGATAATGTTCCCGAATCTAAAAACAACTTTTGCCCAAGCTCTTTAACAGTCACCGATTTTTCCTCCCATAGTACCAACAATACTAAGTATTGAGGATATGTGACATCCAACTCTTCTAATAAATTTCTGTATAATTTAGTGATTTCACGTTCCGCTGAATAAATCTTAAAACAAATTTGGTTCTCTAGCCTTAATTTATTGTTTTCCATGTTCTTGTCCTTTCTTCCTACATCAGTACCATTATAATACAACAAACAGTTATTTAAACCACAAATTAATTTTACACAATTTAATTGTTGACTACATATTGTTTTGTTGCTAATATAGTCTTATAAATTGAATTGCACACAATTTAATTTTGTAAAATATATTTTAGGAGTGATTTTTTATGGATACATTGTACACTGCAAGTGCTACAGCAGAGGGTGGTAGAGCAGGGAAAGTAACAAGTAGTGATGGAACCTTAAATTTAGCACTATCAATGCCGAAATCACTTGGCGGTCAAGGAAAAGAAAATGCAACGAATCCTGAACAATTATTTGCTGCTGGCTATGCAGCCTGCTTCGATAGTGCGTTAAATTTGGTCGCAAGACAAGAGAGAAAACGAATTGAATCTAGAGTTACGGCGGAAGTTTCACTAGGAAAAGATCATGATGGTGGATTCAAATTAGCTGCGGTGTTAAACGTGTCAATAAAAGGGGCTTCAATAGACGAGGCAAAGGAATTAGTCAAGAAAGCGCATGGTGTTTGTCCTTATTCTAAAGCAACAAATGGGAATATCGATGTACAATTAACGACGAGTGTAATTTGAACTCAGTAACGTCCTAGAGTGAATTTATTAAAAATAGAAATGAGGCTTACTCTCCTAAAAAACAAGGAGTAAGCCTCTTTCTTTTGTTCACTTTACTAACTTGCTTACTAAATAAAACAACCTTTAAGTTAATCCGAAAAATTCCAACCATCCCTAGACCAATGGATTCCAAAATAATTTCCAGTTGATATCCAGTAAATGTCGTAAGTCTCGTAGAATATGTAGTATGTATCTGAATTTATGTAGTAAGTATCCGTAATTATGTAGTAAGTACCCGTAGTTATGTAGTAAGTATCCATAATTATGTAGTAAGTACCCGTAATTATGTAGTAAGTACCCGTAATTATGTAGTAAGGGCAAATATTAGGAACCCTTCTAATTCTTACAGTGGTAAAGGGTTCATAATAATCTTTGTTCGATTGTCAATGAAGTGCTATGCAGCTCTCATATTCCTTTACGACATCTTGTAATAGCTGCTCATATGTTTTACCGATTTTACGCAATCCGTTTTCCGGATCAATTTTTCGCTTTGGATCGAGAAGATGATGCCCAACAATATCTGTTTCAGGATTGAGTCCATATTTGTAGCATAAATAGGCAAGTGTCCATATGTATCGCTTGTAGGCCTCTTCGTTATTTCCTCTTGGTTTAATGCTTAATTCCACCCCGATGGCGTAATAATTTGCATCTTCTCCATACATTTGATTATCATATGGTTTGCTCTCACGGACTTGCCATGCAACTTCAGGATCATTCACAATTGAAGGAATACATTCTACGATATCTTTATCATCAACAAAAATGTGTGCTGATGCTTTCATTTTATTAACCGTTTTTTGTTGATATATTACATTGTGCCTGGCTCCAAGATCATTGCCGGTATCATGAGCAACAATGAACAAAACCTTGTCCATTTTTAGCCCCGGTCTTCTTTCGCTCGGTGCTGTCAGATGTTGTTCTATGACGGGATATTTCATTTCAAAGGAAAAAAATGCTTCAGCAAAGGATGGAAATAAAATGCAAAACAAACAGATCAATAAGGCAATTTTTTTCAAATCATTCACACTCTCCTATTTCAGTTTGTCATTAGATTTTGCAGGTAGATGGATAATATACGCTTAAATAACCGAGCGTGAGCGATACGGGAATCCGAACATATTTTTCTCCAAACGAACATCTATTTTAATCCCTCCTTTATCTCACCATTTTCACAAGTACTTATTTTTCACTATTATCATATTGATAACTTCCTACTAATATCCTATTATGGAAAGTGAATACATAATAGGGAGTGGGAGAAATATGAAAAAGTTGGTTACTATTTTACTATCTTTGGGATTAGTTTTGGGGTTATCCCTTAGTATGACTGATTCTGCTGAAGCAAAAGTAAAGATCAAAACTTACAAAAACTGTACGGCTTTGAACAAAGACTTTAAAGGTGGAGTAGCACGTACATCTAAAGTCAAAAACAAAGGTGGAAAAACGAAGTACAAGCCGTATGTTTCAAAGGCGCTTTATGACGCTAACAAGAAAAGTGATCGTGATAAAGATTTTATTGCATGCGAGCGTTAATAGGAAAATATCCAAAGGGGACTAATCTTTAGTCCTCTTTTAGTTTGCGGCAAGAAATTAGATGATATCCGGTAATAATCGCTGTCAAGTTTCGGGACTTGCCCCTGTATGAACCACACGTAAAAAAGAGAGATGTGCACTAACACATCTCTCTAGCGACCTATCCATTTTACTAAGCTTAAGCACGGTGACAGGCATAAAAGTTTTACGCCTCCACTGTCCTTGCAATAACGGCCCCAACCACCAAGCCCCACACAGGAGCACTAATATGGAAAAATGATACATGAGATAGCGCAATAAGGAACGCAAATAGGGCACTTAAGCGATATTTATTTTCAGAGAACCCCATCTGCAAACTAGATAGAAGGACACCGATTAACGCAAAGCCAGCTAGCATGGATACAAAAGCTCCCGGTAAGGATTGGATAAACGGGACAATTTTCCAGGCAAAGACACCGAAGAACAACGTCAAAATTCCTGATACCACTGATGCCATGTACCGCTTAGACTTGACCCCTGCATCCGCGCTAGAGCAGATAGCGGTCATCATCCCGGCGATATTTGCACTCTGCCCTCCAAAAAAGCTGGCCATAATTGAAAAAACACCACTTAAAGAAACAATTTTCCGGATGGGAGGCTCATAGTCTGAGCTTTCTAGGGCACCAATTCCAGGCGCTACATCATTACTTAGAATTAACATCGCCAAAGGAAGGCCTAGGGTGACCATCCCCATCCATGTAAATTCCGGAACTTGTATGGATGGTAAGAAAAAGGCGAGCCCCTTTGATGATGTATTCAGATCTTGGGTTAGGAACAAGGCAATAAAAGCAACCACTACCGCAATCATAACTGCCGGCAGACGTTTTGAGAATTTCGTACAGATAAAATAACTAAGCAAGGCGGCTCCACCTACTACTGGTAACGCCTTAACGTCTGAGACCAGCTGGACAACATAATTGGTGACCAGCCCTGCTAACATAGCTGCGATGACTTCCCTCGGGACCCATTTAATGATTTTAGTAAAAAGGCCCGATAACCCAATGAGCAAAATCAATAGCCCTGACACAACATACCCGCCAATTAACTGTGGATAGGTAAAATGTGTTGTTACTGTGGCTAAAAAAGCAACCCCTGAAATCGAGTGTCCACCAGTAATTGGAATTTTAAATAACAGAGGCATGACAATCCCGAATAACCCACCTAAGAAATAAACCGCAAACATCCAATTGATGGTGTGCTGACTAGAAAAATGCCCTGCCTCTGCTGCCTGCAAAATAATTAACGCAGGACCTGTCATGATTAACGTGCTAGAAATTAATCCGGAAGATACATTTTGGACCGCTATATCTTGAAAAAATGATTTCACTTTGTTTCCATGCAATGACTCGTTTGGTTGTTCACTAATATATCTATTTGGCTGCCCCATCTTTTCTCCTCAAGCCCTTCTTCTAAAAAACTATACAACCCTCTACATGATGTATAAGTCCAAGGTGTCCTGCATTCTGGCTCTGGACACTGGGAACCTATCAATTATTATACTATTTATTATATAGGTTTCATTCTAATATTTTCTAAATCTTCAACAAGTTTCGCGGAGGTGCTCTATCTACTACTAGAAACTAACAGAAAAAACCAAGAGATTTCTCTTGGTTTCCAAAATATCCATATATTTATTTTAGATTATTATAGATCTGTTCCGTTCGTCTCAATTACTTTTTTAAACCAATGATAGCTATCTTTCAAAAAGCGTTTCTTGCTGCCGTTACCATAATCGTCTTGATCTACATAGATAAATCCGTAGCGTTTAGACATTTCAGATGATGAACAGCTAATAATATCAATTGGGCCCCAAGCATAGTAACCACGTAGGTCAACACCGTCTTTGATTGCTTCTTTCATTTGTTCGAGATGTGCGCGGTAGTAGTCAATACGGTAAGGGTCGTGAATTTCTCCATTTTCTAATTTGTCGTAGTATCCCACACCATTTTCAGTGATATAGATTGGACATTGATAACGATCGTAAAATAGGTTAAGAAACGTTCTTAAACCAACTGGGTCGATGGACCAGCCCCAAGGGTTTGCATCCAATTGTGGATTACGGTGGGCTTCATTACCATTTGCATAACTTTCTGCATCACACATGCGTGTATAGTAGTATGAGAATGACATAAAGTCAGCCGTATTTTTTAGCGCTTCTTCATCACCCTCGCCAAATTCAATGTTGATGCCAATATCGTCAAAATATCTGAATGCATATCCAGGATAGTATCCACGCAGCAATACATCCGCAAAGAAGTATTCCATTTGATTATGACGAACAGTAGCCAATACATCTTCTGGTTTTGGAGTTGCTGCATAAGTTGGGCCACCGCATAACATCATTCCAATTTCCAAATCCGGATAATTGTCATGAGCGTATTTTGTCGCGTGACCACAAGCAACCATCTCATTGTGAACACCTTGATATTTTGCTTCAAGAAGGTTGTCGACTTTATCTTCTGCAATTCCTAGATGATTAAAGGATTCATGCACGATTAAGTTTATTTGATTAACTATAATCCAATGCTTCACCTTTTCATGGTAACGATCAAGCAGCACTTTACAAAAGCGAGTAAAAAAGTCGATCATTTCTCGAGAATACCAGCCTTTATACTCAGTGGTTAAGTATAAAGGCATTTCATAGTGGGATATGGTAATCATCGGAACCATACCATTTTTGATTATTTCATCAAATAAGTCGTCGTAGAACTGTAAACCTGCTTCATTGGGCTCTCGTTCATCCCCCTTAGGGAAGATGCGTGTCCATGCAACAGAGGTTCGAAACGTTTTTAGGCCCATTTCTGCTAATAATTTCAAATCTTCTTTATACGTATGATAGAAGTCAATGCTCCAACGTTTGGGAAAAACACGATCTGTGCTTTTTAAGGCAGCTTCAATGTATTGTGTATCAATTTCGAGGTTTGTTTTTTTCTCAATCGGAATATCGGTACGGAATTCGTTAATATCCGCTACACTTAAACCTTTTCCGTTAATGTCATATGCGCCTTCCGCCTGGTTAGCTGCAATCGCACCTCCCCATAAAAAGTCTTTAGGAAAACCTGTAGGTATCTTACTCATGGCCATTCTCCTTTGCTTCCTTTTCTAATTTTGCTAACCGGGCGTCATACGATTCAAAAATCTTTATCATTCGTTTCGCAATGTTAATTTCACTATATATGGTCATTAATGTATCTTGGGCATGAGCGAAGAGCACAGAATAATCACCAGTTTCACCTTGAGTTTCCTCTGAAATCGCATCTGTTTGAATACGATGGGCTTTGACGATTTCGTCATTCGCCCGTTTCATTTCCTCTTTGGCCATTTTAAAATTACTCGTTTCAATCGCTTTTAATACGTTCATACAATGAACACGTGCATCCCCAGCATGGAGAATAATCTGCATGGCATTCTCTGCGGTTTTTTCAGAAATCATTGTTTAAAATCCCCTTAACATCATTATTTTGCTGCTCTTAATTCGGTTTTTTCTTCTTTTATTTCGTTTTTCATTTCTTGTTTTTCATAAACTTTGAAGAATGGATACCAAATGAGAGATGCTACAAGCACGCAGACTAGCATTAAGATAAGACCGGTAACTGTGCCCGTTGTAATCCAAGTGGAAATTGGAAAAGGAACATACCATAAATCAAATACAATTTTTGGAATTGGTGCAAAGTGAATCACTTTTGTTCCGACCCAAACGATGATTGGCAGGATAATTCCGTTAAGCCACATTGGCAGCATCATGATCGGGTTCCAGGCAATCGCCCCAAACACAACCGGTTCATTAATGTTAAAAATACTAGGGGTAATACTAGCTCGACCAAGTGCTTTTAGTTTCGCATTTTTTGAAAAAGCTAGCATGAAAACCAAAGGCATAGTAGCACCGATGCCGCCGATCCAAAGGTAAGCCGAATACATGGTTTCAGACGTTACAAGATTTGAGGCCCCAGCCGTAGCATTTGCCGTAATGGCAGCTAATAAAACTGGTTTTGTTACAGGAGTCAGAACCCAAGTGGAAATCCCCATGGTGTATAAGAAACAGGTAATAAACATGATTAGCGAGAAGCCCCACGGTGATTCCATTACTTTTGCTAAAGGCATAAATAGATTTAAAATCAGATTGTATAAGTCAAAGCCAGCAATATCCACTGCTAACCAAGTTGCCACAATGACAACTGCAATTGGAAGCATGGAATCAAACCAAGCTCGGACAAAATCAGGAATGACGGAATCTTCTTTGAAGAAAGAAAACTTTCCGAATAAACCCATAATCCAACCAGTAAATACACCGGCAACGATGGCGATAAACATACCGCCTGCACCTAATGATGAATGGCCAAATCCAATTGTTTTATCTGCTATGACTTGCGGTGAAATAATCATTAAAAAAGTAATAAGACCCGTACACCCTGCGATAAAGCGTTGTTTGCGCAAACGTTTCTTTTCCATTAAATTAAATGGAATTAAAAAAGAAACCAGTAGGGATAACACCCCCATCGTCCATCCAAACAATGTCCAGAAATTAGGGTAGTTTTTAATATGAAATACATCCCCAGGGATGGTTAACAAACAAAATAAAGAGCCTAGCAGGATAAATGGAAGAATTTGCATGATGGAATCTTTTAGCGTTACTACCCAAACATTATGATTAATTTTGTTCATTTTAGGTGAGAAGTCATGTTCAAGCCAATTAATCAGTCTCTCCATTTAATTAAGCACCTCGATTCATAGATTATTAGAATTCCTTCAATAAATCTTCTAAAGCTGCCTCTCCGTCAAGGGTAGAATAGTAGGAAGGTTTCATGAGTAAAACTTTCACTGCCGCATCCCCTATATACTCCTCGATTTCATCTAAAATATAGGCTAAGTGAGGGCCAACCATTAAGGCATCGATTTCATCAATATAATTTTCAATTTCAGCCTCACCTCGGGCTTTGATATTAATGTCAAGATTACGCTTAGCAGCTGCTTTCCGAATATTAGACGCCATAAAACCAGAACTTGCCCCAGATCCACATACTAATAAGACATTTAATTGTTTCATGAATTGATCTCCTCCGTTAATTTTCTGATAGCGTTATCATTGCTACAAACTAACTATAAAATTAATATTTTAAATTTTCCAATAATCATTTACACTAGGGTGGTGCAAAAAAATATATTTTGTAGTGCAAATACATATATGAAAAAAATGGAAATACACCTGTGCAATGAAATGAGGCTGAATTCATGAATATAAAATACAGAAATATTCTTCGCCATCTAAGTACTCAAAATGACTGGATTTCTTCAGCCCAACTTGCCAATTCATTGGGCATTTCTAAGAGAAGTGTGAAAACCTATATTGCCGATATTAACTCAATGGAAAAAGGCTTGATTAATTCATCAAAAAAGGGATATCAGGTTGACATAGAAAAATTAACCCCCTTTTTAACGTCAATGAAAAAAACCATTCCACAATCACCAAAAGAACGAGCAGAATATCTCTTGAAGAGTCTAATTAATGCAGATCATCCACTTAATATTTTCGATTTAAGTGATGAATTATATATTAGCGAAGTCACGTTAAAAGGAGATTTACGTAAAGTCAAAAAACGTTTAGCGGATCAGAATTTAGAACTAAAGATTTCCGGCGACACTATTCAAATTGTAGGACAGGAAAAAAGCAAACGAAAATTAATGAGTTCCATTCTATATAATGAGACGAACGATAATTTTCTAGATATCGATAAGCTAAAATCATCTTTTGAGGGATATGATATTGACTATATCCGTGATGTGATTGCGGAAGTCTTTTCAACGTATCACTATTTTACAAATGATTATTCGCTTACCAACGTTATCCTGCACATTGCCATCGCCATAGATCGTATGGAAAATGGCTTTATTTTCACGAAACAGGTGGATGGGGAAGACAATCTAGATAAGGAATATAAAATCGCCAATGAGATTGCCAAAAGACTGGAATCGCACTTTGATGTGAAGTATTCCAAGGGTGAAATTCGCGACCTCGCTTTGCTTATTTCCAGTAGTGGAACAAGCATCAATTTCATGCACCTGCAACTTTCAGATTTGCAGGATGTAGCGGGATTACGTTGCTTAAATCTAGTAGGGAAGATCCTAGAAGATTTGAAAGATAATTATTACATTGTGATTGAAGATGCAGATTTTTTGGTACGCTTTACACTTCATATAAAAAATCTCCTTATGCGTTTGGAAAATCATTTTGTCAGCAAAAATCCGTTGACTTCTACCATTAAGCTTAATTGCCCATCCATCTATGACTGTGCCGTTAATGTATCCTATACCATTAAAGAAGAAACCGGATTTACGCTGAATGATGATGAGATTGCCTATGTTGCCTTTCATTTAGGCTATGCCTTAGAGATGCAAAAGCAGGCCAATTCAAAAATTACTTGTTCCATTCTTTTTCCGTTTTATTATAATTACAACGTACAGCTGACAGAAAAGTTAGTTAAACAGTTTGGTGAGGATCTTCTTATTCAACATATTGTAACCAATGAAAGCGATTTGAACATGCTAAACTGTGATTTGGTCATTTCTGCAGTCCAACTCAATTCTGTGCCCAAAATATCATTTGTTTTAATTAATCCTTTTTTCTCTATTGTTGATCAAAACAAAGTAGCTAATAAAATTAATGAACTAAAGGAAAGGAAAAGGAAAGACTCGTTCAAAAGAAATATTGAGGCAATTACGGATGAACAACTTTTTGAAATTGTTCATTCATCAGGGGCAAAAGAGGAAACACTAACCATGATGTGTGAAACCATGGAACAAAAAGAATTTGTCGATGCTAGTTTCCTTACGAACGTAATAGAACGTGAGGCGATGTCGTCCACAGCGTTTGGCCGGATTGCTATTCCTCACGCTATCAAAATGAATGCGAAAAAGTCCGGTATGTTTGCTTTAATCAATGACAAGGGGATAGATTGGGGTGAACTAACCGTTAACTTAGTCTTACTTTTTTCAGTTAGTAAGGACGATAGGAGATTATTCCATGAGGTAGTTGATTCGCTAGCAACTATTTTAACTGAAGAGGGAAATGTTTCTCAAATTATGACAGCAGTAGATTATCAGAGTTTTGTAGAACAGCTTGTAGCATGTTACTGATTGAATGTGATATTTGTCCAGGCCTTTGGGCCTTGTTTTAAAAACTAACAGTAAACGTTTTGTCTATTAAGGGATATTTATTCACCTACTCAATTCTAGGTCTGGGTTTCATTTTACAAAAATTGTCGCGTTAGCGATTTGGTTCATAATAGGTTAAAATATACCTAGTTTAAGAGTTTGAAAATTCTAAAAGATAGAGGGATAATAGTTGAAGCAAATGAATTCAAGCATGTTAAATCTGTTGAAAATTCCGAGTGGAGAAGATGTCATTATTGGACGTATGTATATCGCGGAAGGGGAAGGCCCACATGCAACGGTTGTGCTACTGCACGGTTTTCCAGGGGTAATGATGAATCTTGATACGGCTGCTGAGCTGCAGCAGCAAGGCTGGAATGTGTTGGTCATTAATTACCGTGGAGCATGGGGAAGTCAAGGGACCTTTTCATTTACCCATTCAATCGAGGATGTTCGTGCTGCGCTTCAGTACATCAAACAAAAGGAAATCGCCACTGAGAATAGGATCGATGTTGAGCGAATTGCGTTGGTAGGGCATAGTTTCGGCGGCTTTTTAGCTCTAAAAGCGGCCGCTTTAGAACCATCAATTAAAGCTGTTGCCTCCCTTTCAGGGGCCAATTTTGGTTTATTCGCCCAAATGTTCGAACAAGACCCTGCCTTTAAGGCTCAAATAGCGGAAGTGTTAAAAGAAGGTACCTTTTTCCTTAATGGTGCTTCTGTAGAATCCATTATAGAGGAAGTCCTTTTCCATCAACATGAGTGGAATACCTTTTTATTCGCTCCTCAACTAACGGATCGAAAACTTCTTTTAACCGCGGCTGCATTTGATGAGGAACTTCCAAAACCATATTTTCATGACCCGCTCGTGGGTATACTTGAAAAGGCCGGGGCGAAACATCTTCAATGTGAAGTTTTTGAAACCGACCATAACTATATCAATAAACGCAAAGATATTACAGTCACGCTGAACAATTGGTTACACGAAGCCCTTTCTTAAAAAAATGCGCAAATGGCGATTCCTATAAGGAACGCCTTTTTTTAATAGGAAAACAAACGATTGATTATTTGGCAATTCACCCCAAAAGTAACTGAAATAGCAGAAAACCCTTTTTAAAAATGAAATTCGAGTGCAAAAAATAACGTCTTTCATCCCAATAACACTCCAAATGTGAATAATCTCCGTTCGATGCAATTGAGCTTTCAAGTTATGGTAGAGGTACCCGGGAATACAGGCAAAGCGCGCTTTCTGAAAGGACTCTCCCTTGGAAAGCTTTGAACAATTAGTCGACCAGTACCAACCGATGCTCCACAAAATCATGCACTCGCTCCACCTTTACAAAAACCATGAGGAATTCTATCAGCACAGTCTCATCGCTCTTTGGGAAGCAAGCCAACGATTCGACCCAAACAAAGGAAGCTTCACCAACTATGCCTACACCTACATCAAAGGCTGCCTTCTCATGGAATTGAAAAAATCTAACCAGGATCAAGAAAGATATGTCCAACCAGATGAGCAATTCTGGGACCTGGCAGTGGATTCGTGCTCAGATGACCCATTACAAGAAGAAATCCTATTATCCTACTGCTGTATGCTGACACCGAACCAAAAGAAATGGCTCCTGTACACCGTCTGTGATGGTCTTTCTGTTAAAGAAATAGCCGAACTAGAAAAGGTATCTTTATCAGCCGTAAAAAGTTGGCGCAGCGGGGCTAGAGAAAAAGTGAGAGATTTAGTGATGGAGTAGACTACGAGCGATGGGAATTCCGTTTACCTATTAACTACCGGTCTAGCGGAATTTCCATGGGTTCTTGCATCAATAAGAGTTTTTGGTGACCTTGATGCGATTTTTTCATGGTTGATAGGCAATCGTTTTCACCTCAAGTTTTTGAAATTCCCCCACACAATCAACTTAAAAAGAAATTTCCCTCCACATAACGCATTAGTGTGCTTTCTTGATATATGACATAAAAAATGGCATGTGAATTGGCATACCCTCATTAAAATGTTTATTTTTTATAAAAAGAAAGATAATACAAACATAAATTCTTTTTTAGGAGAATAATCGAATGAATTTTGAAAGGTGGATTTTATTAGGAATCTATTTTTTATGCATCATTGCAATTTTTAAATTGGTGCCAAGAAAGAAAGTAAGAGATGCTTGGGTGTTATTTTTGTTCCTCCAAGTAATTACTTGGCCAGCTGGTCTATTTGCAGTTGAAATGGGATGGATTGAATATCCTACACAGTTACTTCCAAATGCAAATGATTATAACAAGACAAGTTTCGCTTTTGAATTTTTCATTTTTCCGATTGTTGCAATTTTTTTTAGTCTGTATTATCCAAATAAAGCTAAAATAAAAGGTGCCCTAATATATTACATATCATTTGCTGGTTTCTTTACTATTTGTGAGGTAGTTCTTGAAAAGAATACAACACTTGTGGAATATCACGAATGGAAATGGTATTGGACTTTATTAACGATTATCATTTCGTTATTTTTAAACCATAGATATTATCTC
>NZ_JBALOS010000020.1:7914-44747 GCF_036962765.1 Neobacillus drentensis | reverse complement strand
GGATAAAAGACTTAATTGCATATATAAATCAAATTTTTATTGATAATGATATTTATTCTCATTTAAAATAAGATATAGATATAATAATAAATTGTAAATATAGAGGCATAAATGAAGGGTGAGAGGAACGATAATGAAAAAACAACCATGGAAAGTGATGACAACAGTTGCATTGGCTTCATCACTTTTATTAATAAGTGCCTGCTCAAACGAGAAATCAACCGCCAAGGAAGATACAAAAGCAGATATGAAAACGGTAACAAATACAAAAAAAAGCAGCGTATCTGTTCCAGTGACAGATTATACGTTTGATACAGCCGCGAATATGTTTGCTTATGCAGAATTTGAACTCTCCGGAGAGCCATTAGTAGAAGGCCTCGGCTTAGATTTAGATGTTCTTGATGTAAGAAAGCTGGATCAGCCTTCCAAATTCGACTACACAGCGGGTGTAGAATCATATGAATATTCAGAAGAAGCGATGTATGAAGTGACGGAGAAGTCCGGTATGGGCTTACATTTAATCCACGGCCCGGCAGTTTCAGAATTAGCAAAGAAAACAGGAAAAGACGCACCTACTATGCTAGGTGAACGTTTTTATGAACTGGCAGACAGTGTCGGTTATCCAAAAGATGAACTGTTTAGGAATATGTTTCCAACATTAATCGAATATTCCTCTGGTGACCCGCACTACATACAAAAAGTGGATACAAATGTTTATGCAGAAAATGACGATGACTCTTATGTACCAATGTATCAGGTGAATTTTGAAACGTTGCGCTGGGGTCGGGCAAAGATGGACAAAACGTTAAATCCGTCAGCATATGGAGCAACCTTCTTGAAGCAATCTCTTTGGGCTGGAGACTTTATGGGAGGCTTACATAAAGTAGACAGCGATGAAGAACTTGAAGCGACATCACCGAAAGATGATGATGACGCAAACATCGCGTTAGGGGTTAGTTCAGCTGATGGGATGCAGGGAGCCATTCTGACGGAACAAATTTGGAACAAGCTGGCCTACATTCGCGACGGATTATTTTATGATACAGTTAAAAAGCAGCTGACGGCTGGGACTGGAAGCAAATATAATCCGGCTAATGGCTTTGTTTATTTGCCGCACCAAATCGTAGTCGTGGAAGACGGCAATGATGAGATGCCAAACTCCAAACAATTGACCGTAAAAGATGCACGAAGCATGCTGCAAGATCAATGGCTGATGCTGTGGCCGGCATCCGAATTTTACGGCATGACAGATCAGCGTCCGGAAAACAAAGCGCAAAACCCGGCGTTTTTAGCCGCATTTGACGGTAAACCGTTTCCGAGTGCAGCTAAGGAGAATGTAGATGGTTCTGCTGCCAACGATGTAAAGGCATCTGATCCTTATTCCATCAACCGCGATGTGTTGCTGCAAGTTTTTAAAAATATCGATGCCATGCACTTTAACAATGAAGCGGGAGCTTTTATCGATCAACATGACGGAAAGAAACAGGGAGCGCATGTAGATACATTCCAGGCCGGATACACGACAGAGGCGCTGCGAATGTTCCAGCGTGCGATTGACGGTCTTCCTGTCGGATACGCAAATGGTGAGGATGCAAAAGGATTAGAGACAGAAGAAGGAAAGCGTGCTCTGGAAATGATTAAAAAGCAAGCCGACTTTATCATCAATGAGTTAAAACGTGAAGATGGCCTAGTTGCAAACGGCTATACGATCGGAAAAGGCCAGGACGATACAGAGCCAACTTTAGATGCACAACTAGGAGCGATTAGAGGCTTGACTGGAGCATTCTTAGCAACGAAAGAAACGAAGTACCGCGATGCTGCCCGTGAATTATACCAGGCGATGGATGAGAAAATGCTCGATAAAGAAACAAATTTATATTACACAAGTAAAGATGAAATGAAATATAGCCCAATGACAGCAGGGGCTTTATCAGCTGTCTTCCGCGTTGCCTTAAATAATTTATATAACGCGGACGGAGATCAAAATACGTTGTCTGCCCTGGACCGTGAAACGATTATCTCCCGCTATGTTTCTTTTTACGATACAGTTATTGACGGTCCGTCGTTACAAGAAGGAATGCAGGCAAGCGAGCTCTGGGATACAGGAGATGCTTATATTGACGGTCAAAAGCTTGGGAACAACGACAAAGACAATGTTCCACAAGTGCAGGCAGGACACGGGGAATTTGGGATTGCACCTGTTTTAGTGAATGTAGAAGTGAAGAAACGGTAAAGAAGGAAACATTATGTGGAAGCGACTCTTGCAATTGACAATTTTATCTGTAACGACCATTATCGCTGTAAGCTGTATGCCGGAACAAATGGTCACGACCAAAGAGGTCCTTCGTAACCAAGCTGTTCACAGTGATAATATGGTGCTAAATAACAAAGGTGATACACTTTATGTTGCCAATATAGATGTAGACACCGTATCGATCCTAGATGCAAAAACGAAAAAAATACTAGCGGAAGTTTCGGTCGGAAAACAACCACAGCAGCTAACATTAAGTCCTGATGGCCAATATGTGTATGTTTCGTGTTTATTTGATAATCAAGTAGATGTTATTTCAACAAAAAAGAATAAAGTAATAGACTCCATTGAGGTTGGTATTCAACCGTTTGGGCTTGTCACAAGCCCAAACGGTGATACGCTTTATGTAGCAAACTATCAGTCTGGTACGCTATCTATCATTGACACAAATGAGAGAGAAGTAAAGAAGGAAATAAAAATTGGCGACCGTCCTAGAACGGTTGCCATGACAAAGGATGGGAAAAAGCTATATGTTCCTCATTATTTAGATGGCAATATTTCTGTCATCGATACAGAGGTAGACAAAGTGACAAAGACTATTACCTTGGCTAATTCACCGGATCAGACTAACCGTAAGAAAAGCCAGGGGATTCCTAATACGATCGAGCAGTTTGTGATATCGCCTGATGGGAAAAAGGCGTTTGTTCCACACTTGTTAACGAATATCGATACCCCAATTCATTTTCAAGAGACGATCTTTCCTGCGGTGTCCGTTATCGATTTAGAAAAAGACGAAGAAATCGTAGATGAACGAAAAGAGCTCTTTGACGAAATGAATATTCGGGATGTAAAAAATGAAACCATCATTGTATCGAATCCATATGATGTAGCCTTTCAGCCGGATGGCAGCAAAGCCTATGTAGTGATGTCGGGCAGCGAAGACCTTGTCGTTTTTGATTTAACACGTGGCGGAAATGCGACCCAAATTTTGCGACGCATTAAAGGAGATAACCCACGGGGGATTGCCATTTCAAATGATGGCCAAAAACTATATGTTCATAATGCGATGAGTCATAATTTAGCGACGATTCAAACAGGGGGAGACAGCCCTTATGCACGGGCCACTATGTCAGGGGAACCTGTAAAACTGATTAAAAAAGACTCTCTGTCAAAAGAGGTGCGGGAAGGTAAAACAATATTTTACAGTGCCAACAGTGATGAGTTCGCCACAAGCATAACGGGGAACAACTGGATGAGCTGTGCCTCGTGCCATGCAGATGGGGACATGAATCGCTTAACGTTAACGACGGCAAAAGGTCCACGTAATATTCCAAGCAACGTGGTGACGACGGAAACAGGGCTGTTTTTGTGGGACGGGTCACGCAATGAGTTTACGGATTATATTCATACTGTTCAAGGCGAAATGGGAGGCATGATGGAACTTGATCCTGCCAAACCGATCCCAGAAGATGTACAGCATATGTATGATGCACTCCTGGCCTTTTTGAAAGATCCAAACTCGTATCCACCCCCTCAAAGTCCTTATCGGAAAAAAGATGGCAGTTTAACAAACACAGCCAAAGAAGGAGAACGGTTGTTCAACGGAAAAGGAAACTGTCTCAGCTGCCATGGCGGGGAGTTCTTCACTGACAGCGGCAAGGCTGTGAATGGAGAAGGAGAGCTGACGGAACGAAACACAAACTTTCTCCATGATATTGGAACAGGAAGCAAACTCGACGTGCCTTCAAAAGGAGATGCACGCGGTCAATATCAGAATCCGCGTGATGGCAAAAAATTTGATACTCCAACTTTAAGGGGTGTTTGGGCAACTGCGCCGTATTTTCATGATGGCAGCGCAAAGACCATAGAGGATTCGATTGAACGTCATGGAAATGACAGCATTCCGAAGCTATCAACATGGGAAGTGAACGCCATTGCCGAATATATTAAATCGATTGAATAGTCGAAACCTGTCGTGAAAGCGGCAGGTTTTTTTTTGTAAAGAAAGTTCTCTTATATTAATGATGACTCCTGTTAGCTCTTTTTCACGAACCGCGACTTTATTTAGGCAAGCTACAATAATTTTATATAAAGTTTGAAGAAGGAATGTAAACAAATAGTTAATTATTGTAAGCCATAAAGGATTTTAGTATACCCCAAATTGAAATAGTAAAAGATACCGGGTTTGGGGGAGGAGAGAGTGAGTATGAATAAATATCTTTTTATATGATTAACGTTAATTTTGTCATTCTTGCTTATTGCATGTTCTAGAAATGAAAAAGTTAAAGAAATAGAGAAAAATTATCTGGACAGAAAGGAGGAAAAACTTTGTTTTTAAAAATTGTAAAGAATGATTTCCTCAGGAAGAAAATCATAACTGTGACAGTGTTTATATTTATAACCCTGGCAGTTCTTTTGGGGGCTAGTGCAACAAATATCATAGCAAATCTGATTCAGTCGATGTCGGAACTGCAAGAATCCGCAGTTCCAGCTGACATTACGCAGATGCATTCCGGAGAATATGACCAGGCAGAGATCGATAAATGTACAGAAGAACAGCAGGAGAATATAGCGATGCAGGAGACGATGGTTCTTCTGTCCTTTGAAGGAAGTAATATCCATTTTGGTAATAATGAAACGATGGCTGGAACGGTACAGGATATTTCATTTGTTGTACAGAATAAGAAATTTGATTTTATTTTGGATCTAGAAAATGAAAAGCTGGATGTAAAGGAAGGCGAAGTGGCGGTTCCCATCTATTTCATGGAAGAATATGACTTAAAAATAGGTGATGCGATTACGGTGGAATATGAAGGGTACCAGAAAGAGTTTGTCATTTCAGATTATGCTAGAGATTATGAGATGAACTCTTCCCTTACTTCTTCGAAACGGTTTGTTATTAATCAGGCGGACTATGAAGAAATGCTTGAAAATCAGGTAGGGGAACTGGAATATCTTATTGAATTCAAGCTGAAGGAAAACGGGGATTCTCAAGGACTACAGACTGCATACAAGGAAGCAGATCTTCCGGCAAACGGTCCTACTGTCGGAGGAACGATATTTCTGATATTTAATGCCATGTCAGATGTGGCAGTTGCGTTGGTCATTATTCTTATCAGTATTCTGCTGATTATGATAGCTGCGTTCTGTATCAGACTCACGTTTCTGGCAACGATTGATGAAGATTTAAGAGAAATCGGTGTTATGAAAGCGATCGGAGTATCCAAAAAGGATATAAAGAAGGTATATCTTAGCAAATACAGAGTCATGTCAGTGGCAGCCGGTATAATTGGCTATCTGCTTTCCTTTGTGGTGACATACCTGTTTAACGTTAATATGAGACTTTATTTATCTTCGGATTTATCAGGAAACTTAAAATATGTTCTATCTCTTATCGCTCCATTATTTGTATATGTCATGATTGTGATGGACGGCAAGAGAGTACTAAAAAGAATCGATAAGATTTCTGCGGTGGAAGCATTACGTTCAGATATCATGGAGCGTGGAAAGAACCGAAAATACAGTTTTTCACTGCTTAAGAACAAATTCTTCAGCACCAATATTTACATGGGTCTTAGGGATGTATGGAAGCGTTCCAAATTATATGGATTACTACTAATTATTTTTGTCGTATGTACGTTTATTGTCATTCTCCCCTTAAATATGTATAACACCATGAATTCACCGGAATTTTCCACATACATAGGAATTGGAAAAAGCGACATGAGAATCGATCTTCGAAAGACAGATACGATTACAGAAGATATTAATAAGCTGCAGGAAGAGCTGCTGAATGATTTGGATATTGAAAAGTATGCGGCCTACATCACCAGTTCTTACCAGGTCAAAAATGTGGAAGGTTCCTGGGACTATATGAATATTGAAACCGGAGATTTTTCCGTATTTCCACTAAATTATCTGGAGGGAAGATCACCGGAGGGTGAAGGGGAGATCTCACTTTCCTATGCAAATGCATCAGAAGACGGATTAAACAAGGAAGTGGGGGATGAAGTAGTAGTTAAGAATGACGGGATAGAAAAGACGTTGGAAGTATCTGGTATCTATCAAGATATTACAAATGGCGGGAAAACAGCAAAGGCGGATACCGGTCTTGGTGTAAATGAAGATGCTGTTCTTTGGTATATTGTGAGCATGGATGTGGCTCCCGGCGTTGATATTAATGAGAAAATGGACCACTATCGGAATGCCTATGATTCTGCACAGGTAAATGATATCGAAGAATATACACAACAGACTCTTGGTAATATCATTGATCAGATGAGTACAATTGTTATCGGCGGAATCGTCATTGCAGTAATCATTGTTGTATTGATAACTGCATTATTCCTTAAGATGTTATTGTCAAAAGATAAGTCCCAGATTGCCATCATGCGAAGTGTGGGATTAACCTCTAAAAATGTTAAACATCAATATATGGCAGGAACGTTGATGGTACTGATATTGGGAATCATACTTGGAGTACTGGCTTCTGATTATTTAGGGGAGTTTCTTGTAAGTATGGCAATGTCCTATATGGGAGCTGCAAGAATTGAATTTGTTCATATTGCATGGCAGACTTGGCTTCTATGTCCGTTAGTGCTGATTGGAGTAGTTGGATATACGATATCTGTGTGCTGTAAGGGAACGGTAGAAGATGATTTATCTGCAGTGTTAAGAAGTTAGAACTGCTGAAAAGGGTACGGGCGGGAGATGTATCCGCGAAGGTGGAAGAAGTCTCCTTCGTGATGGCTCTGATGCAGAAAAGAGTGCAGATTCCTGAAAAATAAGGCAATCCGGTGTGTCTCTGCGGATATAGACGGTGTTTAAAATGGTTTGCCATTGGAGGAATATATATGAGCAATATATTAGAAGCAAGAAGTATGAACAAAAAAGTAGAATTAGGGAATAATCATGAGCTTCATATCTTAAAGGATGTAGACCTGGAGATAGAAAAAGGTGAATTCGTATCGGTCATGGGGCCATCCGGAAGCGGAAAGTCAACACTGCTATATAATGTAAGCGGTATGGATAGAATAACTTCTGGCAGTGTGAAATTTAAAGGCCGTGAAGTCAGCAGACTAAAAGAAGAAGAACTGGCGAAGATCCGACTGAATAACATGGGATTTATCTTTCAGGATATTAATCTTTTAAAGAATCTGTCTGTGATTGACAATGTTATGTTTCCTGCTCTTGTATCAAAAGATGCGGATAAAAATGCGGTAAATAAAAAAGCAAAAAAGATGTTGGAAATGACAGGAATTGAAAAGCTTGCAGATAATCATATCACCCAGGCTTCTGGTGGACAGCTGCAAAGAGTCGGCATCTGCAGAGCATTGATCAATGATCCGGATATCATATTTGGAGACGAACCGACCGGATCATTAGATTCCAAATCGACAGAAGAGATTATGTCGATTCTTGCAGAGATTAATAAAAAAGGGACAACCATCATGCTCGTTACGCATGATGCAAAGGTGGCAGCAAAAACCGAAAGAGTATTGTTTATGGTAGATGGAAATATTGTGGTACAGAAGAAAATGCGTAAATACGATGCGCAGCATGACGATATTAAGGAAAGAGAAGAAAGCATTAATAAATGGTTAGTGGAAAATGGATTCTAATTTTTCATTGGCATCCGCACAAAGTTCCAATTTAATATTATAACGAACTAATATCTGCTACAGGGGATGGAATAGCATTATGCTCTTTTGGTCTTGTATTATTAAATCTTATTTTAAACGATATAATTATTTGAAACAGCCAAACGGAACATTAATACTTCGAACAAAAGGGAGGTATGGATGTACCTTCCTTTTCTAGTAAAAATTGAATTTATTACCAAACCCGTTATAATAGAAAGTAGGTATTTGTAAGCGGCAACAAGTATGATAATTCTTGAAAAAATAGGAGGAAATTATGGGTAAAGTAGTTCATTTCGAAATTCATGTCAGTGACATGGAACGGGCAAAGAAGTTTTATGGAGAGGTATTCGGATGGTCATTTCAAGATTGGAGTGAGTATGCAGGGATGCCTTACTTTGGGGCAGTGACTGGGAATGAAGATGAACTTGGGATTAATGGTGCATTGATGCAGCGTCAAAGTGCTGCACCGGAACCAAATCAAGCTTTAAATGGATTTGCTTGTACAATGGGAATCGAAAATTACGATGTAACGGAAGCGAAAATTATTGAGAAT
Organism: Neobacillus drentensis; assembly: GCF_036962765.1. Classification (GTDB taxonomy): domain Bacteria; phylum Bacillota; class Bacilli; order Bacillales; family Cytobacillaceae; genus Neobacillus; species Neobacillus drentensis_C. The sequence goes on along the minus strand of NZ_JBALOS010000020.1, from coordinate 36,301 downwards.
GGCGGCAAGGTCGCATTGCCCAAATATGCCCTGCCTGGAATGGCGTGGCAAGGATACTATATTGATACCGAAGGCAACATATTCGGCATTCATCAACCCGATGCGAATGCAAAATAGAACCCAAAATTAGGTGAATAAAAACATGAATTCACAAGACACGGCAGGCATGCTTGAAACATTGCGCAATATCTGTCTTGCCATGCCCGAAGCAGTTGAACATATCGACGGTTTTGGTCATAATACTTTTAAAATCAATGGAAAATCATTCGTGATATCAGGTGAGAGCGAGCAGGGATTCAACTTGTCGTTCAAGTCAGATCGGGAAACGCAAGAATTATTGCTTCAGAAAGAGCATTTTTACAAAACGCCCTACATAGGACATCACGGCTGGGTCTCTATTCAAAATCCGAATCGGGAAGACTGGGATGAATTGACCGATCTCATTCAAGAAGCCTATTTACGTGCGGCACCGAAGCGTTTGGTTAAGAAATGGTTTGAACTGCATAAAAGGTGAAGAAAGGCGGAATGCTCTGCCTTTCTTTATTTTTTTCATTTTTATCTACTTACAGGTTGGAGTCGACCAAAAGCCAAGAAATGCATCAAGTTGGCTATTTTTCAGAAAATTATGTACTTCATATTAGTAGTATGCTATAGTTATTGAAAATTACATATCGTGTAAGAATTGGTGCCAAGCTAAGGCTTGGCTTAATAGGGAAGAACGGTGTAATTCCGTCGCTGTCCCGCAACTGTAAATCGGAGTGAATCACAAATACCACTGTCTAGATGACGGGAAGGTGTGAGGAGCCATGATGATAAGCCAGGAGACCTGCCAATTTCTAGTACACACCAAATACCTACGTGGAAATAGGTGGTGACATTCATTTGTACGACAAACGAGTTATGAGCAGCGCTGTTTTGCTATGTTTTTTTAGCATAACTTTAACTTGATTGTAGAGCCATTTCCATTTTGTGGAGATGGCTTTTTTGTATTTGGGATTTGTAATAATAAAAAGGAGGAATGACAAATGAATTTAGTAAGTACAGCGATTGGTTACCCGTACATTGGTGAGAATCGGGAGTGGAAACGGAATCTAGAGTCTTTTTGGAAGGGGACGATAGCAGAGGAATCATTTAAGCTAGAGATGAAAGCCAATCGTTTGAATAATTTGAAGCGCCAGCAATCATTAGGCTTAGATGTACTAACAGTTGGAGATTTTACCCTTTATGACCGTATGCTTGATCTTGCGGCAATGTTTGGGATGGTACCAAGTCGATATCAGTGGACAGGTGATGAAGTAGGTCTAACAGCGTATTATGCAATGGCACGCGGGGCAAATCATGTTGTCGCATGTGAAATGACAAAGTGGTTTAACACCAATTATCATTACATCGTACCTGAGTATGAAAGCCAGTCATTACGATTAACAAAGAACTACCTGTTAGATTATTTTCTAGAGGCCAAAGAAGAACTAGGTCTTATTACAAAGCCTACCATAATCGGTCCTTTTACTTTTGTGAAATTAACGAAAGGATACGATGCCAAATCGAAAGCATTGTTTATTTTAAAAATTTTACCGCTATATGCACAAGTATTCCAACAACTAATAGATGCTGGGGCACAGTGGATTCAAGTCGAAGAACCTGCACTAGTCCTTTCCCTTACAGCGGATGAAGTAAAACTAGTTCAAGAAATTTACAAACAATTAACAGAACAAGTCCCCGCTGCCCAAATCATGTTACAAACATACTTTGAGGGACTCTCAGCATATGAAGAGTTATCACAATTACCTGTTGCAGGAATTGGTCTTGATTTCATCCATGGTGGAGAAGAGAATATGGCATCACTTCGTAAACACGGCTTCCCACGAGATAAAGTATTAGGGATTGGAATCATAAATGGACGTGATATTTGGCGGGCAAATCTGGCTGAAAAAGCAATGAATACAAAAGCTGTTTTATCATTAAGCGGTGTAAAAGATGCTTGGATTCAGTCTTCATGTAGTTTACAGCATGTCCCTGTAACAACAAAGGCTGAAACGAAGCTAGATCCCACCTTAACAAATGCTTTATCATTTGCTGATGAGAAAATGGTTGAGTTAACACACATCACATCCTATGTACGTGATGAGACTTGGACAGGGAACAAGAGTGTGTCACAAAGTATGGTCGCCACTAAAGCCTTAGAGGAACATAAGGCGAGGAAAAATGCACGTGTGAAGGAGCTCGAATTACAAGTAACACATGAGCATTTTACTCGTCCAATGACTTACAGAGAACGTCAACCTTTGCAGAAAGAGGCATTAAATTTACCAGATTACCCAACCACAACAATTGGCAGTTTCCCTCAGTCCGATCAAGTAAAACGTACACGGACAGCCTGGCGTAAAAAAGAAATTACGGATGCTGAATATACAGCGTTTCTGGAAAGTGAAACAGCTCGGTGGATTCAAATTCAAGAAGAGATTGGATTGGATGTTTTAGTGCATGGAGAATTTGAGCGTACGGATATGGTTGAGTACTTTGGAGAAAAGCTAAAGGGTTTTGCATTTACAGAAAAAGCGTGGGTTGTATCATATGGTTCACGATGTGTAAAACCACCAATTATTTATGGTGACGTCGAGTGGATAGCCCCGATGACAGTGAAAGAAGTAGAAGCGGCCCAGCAATTAACCTCTAAATATGTGAAAGGGATGTTGACAGGTCCTGTCACAATCTTAAATTGGTCTTTTGTCCGTGATGATATTTCACGTGAACAAGTAGCCAACCAACTAGCCTTAGCACTGAGAGAAGAGATACAAGCGTTAGAAGATGCAGGCATTGCCATTATTCAAGTTGATGAACCGGCATTACGTGAAGGATTGCCATTACGCAAAGAAAAATGGGCTGACTATTTAGCATGGGGGGTAAACGCCTTTAAGTTAGCAACTTCAAGTGTGAAGAATGAAACACAAATTCATACGCATATGTGCTATTGCGAGTTTAATGACTTTATTGAACCCATTCATGCCCTTGACGCCGATGTTATTTCAATCGAAACATCTAGAAGTCATGGGGAGCTGATTCAATCTCTTAAACAAAATCCTTATGAATTGGGTATTGGTTTAGGAGTGTACGATATTCATAGTCCACGAGTGCCAAGTGTAGAAGAAATCAATACGATATTAAAAGATAGTTTAGAGGTTATTCCAAAGGAACAGTTCTGGGTAAATCCAGATTGTGGTTTAAAGACACGGCATGAAGAAGAAACCATTGCATCGCTAAAAAATATGGTGTCTGCCGCTCGGAAACTACGCCAACAGCAGCATCAAACGGTTTAAATCAAATCTGAACAAATAAATTAAGGGGCCTTTTCCATTATTGGAAAGGCTCTTTGGTTTGTGTAAGTATATATAGGTTTTTTCAATTCGAAAAGGAGTTATATCGGAGTGTATTTTTTTCTCCTGCTTTCAAAAATTCAAATTTTTTTTAAATGTAATGTAAACTTTTCTCTAGGTGATACGTCTAGTAGGCAGGAGGACGATGATGGATGCCATAAAAAAGAATAACGAGCTCAATTCAGAACTTAATATTGTGTATAGGTACCTACGTAAATTGGGCATTCCACAGGCGGATGCGGAGGATGCAGTTCAGGAAGCTGCATATAGATTTCTATTATATTACGATTCAATCCAAACTTCAAAAATACGGAGTTGGTTGATACGAGTGGCGTTAAATTTCTATTATGATCAATGCCGAAAGTACGGGCGGTGTGAATTGAATTTAAACGAGGGCCTTTTAGAAATAGATATAAAAGAGCTTCCTGAAGAAATATTTCTCGAAAAGGAAAGAAAAAGTGAACTGAGATACGCACTCTCTCAGTTAAGACCGCAATTTCAAGAACTATTGCTGTTAAAGTATCATTTAGGTCTAAAATACGAAGAAATTTCGATTCTATTGGAAATAAGTGTAAGTTCAATTAAGACGAATTTATTTCGGGCCAGAAAAAAGTTAGAAAAGATTTATAGGGAGGTAAACCATGAGTGATAATCACGAATCAAAAGAAGAGGAGAAAATCGATTTTGTGAGTAGTCCTTCCTTGCAGAAGGCTGTCAAAAAATCAAAACGGAAGCAAACAATCAAGTACGTCATCATTACGGTTCTTACCACTACCATCTTAATGACCATTGTTTTTATGGGTAGTCAATATATCCTCACTAAACGGGTACAGGATCAGGATTATTTTTACAATAGTATTCACGGAGCAAATATATCAGAGGGCGGTTCTTCCTTTAACTACAATCTTTTTAGTATAACAAAAGAGACTACATACAGGAAAACCATCGGCGATCGTTCTATACTTTGGGATAAAAAGATAGAAAAAATCCCTCTATTCGGACGTATAGAAACTATTGAAAGAGGAAGCGGAATGACGGAAGTCAATACTTTAAATGAAGAAGCAAAAAGATATGTTCGTTATAATGACTTCAACAATGAAAGAAAAATAGATTTTTATTATCCTGGTTTGGCCTACGACTATTTGCCGAATGAACTTGATACTGTTGTAAAATTAGATGAGAATAAGTTAATCGAGGTTGCTTTATCCTTTAAGAAACCAATGACAATATTAGAATTGACTAAACAGCTTGGTCAGGAAAATGTTAATTGGCTATGGGTTGATACAACGTCAACAGCTCAAATGGAATATATGAAAACGACTCTTGATCATGATAGTTTAAAGACTAAGGGAGGTGGAGGTGCCTTTGGGTTGGAGGTTAGATCTGAATTTCCTTATTCTGAAGAAATTGGGGAAGGGTTCATCAGAATGCTGGAACAGTTGAGGAATAAAGGCATCCATAAAAGTTCAATTAATGAGGCCCTGAAGGGAATTAAAGAAAATACCCGAGCGACAAAAGGAAAAATCAGGTTAAACGGAGCCGTTGTAACTGGTACGCCAGCGGAACTTAAACGTTTCCAAAACCTTGATTTCATCCGGGCATCTGTCCTTGGGGCCACAATCGATAAGTATTAATTGGTTTCTATCGTCCAGTTGCACCAGTGGAAAACTGAGCATACACTCGCCTCTCTTCTGATCTAAAAAATTAAGTATACATCACCACCTAGGCATATGTGCATAAAATGATAGTGCACAAAATGGAGGTGTGGTCTTCAAAAATGATGTATTTCAATCAATATTATAGAAATAACCGACCCAATTATGAAAATGCGTATCCATCCATAAATGTACCCATTTCAGAGTTAAGCAGGATAGGTGCTAAGGTTACTTGGGACGGAAAACAAATGGCTTATACAGTAACAAGTGATTATCATCAAATAATGGCTCAAAACCAACAATTAAGACAAAGGCTCTCGCAATTTGAGCGATTGGTTACAAATCAGAACCTAAGGGCAGATGACCAAAACTGGGAAATGCACTTAGCTGATCAGGGAAATACAAAATACTCAAGTGCCATCATGCCGGTAGATTTGAAATTATTGACTTTAAAGAAAGATCCATTTAATAATGCTTCTGCCCTTTTTAGTGTGAATAAGAATCAGCTGTATTCAGCTGAACGAATCTCGAAAAAAATACTCTCTGCAACCGACTTGGACACCTATAAAGAGAGATGGAATTTTTCAACAGAAAACCAAGACGAATTTCTTGATTTGATAGCAAGAGACGGAGTCATATACACTTCAACCATGAATAATATTTATGCTATTAAGGATAATGGTAATGCTTCACAAACACTTTGGACCGTTGCTGCCTTTGCCAATCGTCTCTTAATTGACCAAAATACGTTATTTTATTTAACGAGAACCAGCGAGGGCATGTATGCAATTGGTACAGTTGATGCAAATACCGGTCAAAAGAAATGGAATTTCCCCCTTAAATTCCAGGAGCAAATCGAAGGAGTTTTCGCTGCTGGCGGAAACCGGTTGTTTGCAAATATACGGAATCCCGTTCAAATGACCTCCAAAATGTATGCATTCGATACGTCCTCTGGCACGGTGCTTTGGACATTTGATCTTGATTCAAGCTTGCCTATTTACGGAGCCCCTGTCTATAAAGAGGAGAAGCTTTACTTCGAAACGAAAAAAACAACTAGAACGATTTGGGCATTGGATGCAGCCAGCGGAAGAACATTATGGAAGTATAGTCCAACTGGATACTATGCACAGCCCCTTTCGGTAACGAATGATTCTCTAATTGTCCTTGATGAGGCTAATATTATGGCAATTGATAAAAATACAGGGGTACAAAAATGGAAAACTATGTACGCAGAACAGTTTGTTTCAGGTGGACTTCAGACTATTACTGGATCAGATGGAATGGTCATAGCATCAGACAAAATCATTATGGAAAATTACAACAAGCTCAAATTCTTTAATACAGCCAATGGACAGCTTATTTATTCAACGCTACAGCTTTCTACTACAACGGGCGGTGTGGGCGTACGGCCAATCGGAGTCATCAAAGACACCATTTTTGTAACGGAGTCCAATCAAATCCTCTATACCTATGCGGTGCCAAAGCCAAGTCAGCTCGATACCGAAAAGCCAACGGCAACGATTGATTTACAACCGGTCAACCAACTCACTTTTCAAGATGGGAAGAATCAAATTAAAATTCCCATTACCATAAGTGAAACGGCGGATATGGATGTAACCATTGTTGATGAAAGCGGTCAGGTAGTTCAAACCATTGGGTGGGGACGACACTTGAAGGGTACATCCAATTTTTATTGGGATGGAAAAAACAGCCGTGGCTTTAACGTGATCCGTGGAAATTACTACCCAATTGTAAAACTCACAGATCTTGCTGGGAATAAGAATGAGTATACAGCACGTGACAAATCAATACTGATTACAGAAGGTTTCGGTCTAACCTTGAAAAATGCCAACTTGCGCTCGGCAGCAACCACACAAAGTACCATCCTAAGAACGATCCCTGCTGGTTCAGAAGTGGTCATAACTGGAGAAACGGGTGATTGGTATCAGATTGAGTATAGGATTGTCAGCGCGGTTCAGAAAGGATATGTCTCCAAGCCATTAATCAAAGTTCCATCCAATCAGGAGATTCAAGCAATCGAAAATGCTAAGACTAGGACAAACGTCAATGTTAGAACCTATCCTGGAACTCAGTATGATACAAAGTTCGTGCTCCCGATGAATACAGATATAAAAATTTATTCCGCTATCGGAGACTGGTATTCAATAGAATACAAGAAAGACAGCACTACATCGGATTCTGGGTATGTAGCAAAATTTACTATAACCCTTCCTACTGTATCCACATTTATTTACACTGTAATTGCTGGGGATTCCCTCTGGAAAATCGCCCAAAAGAATGGTGTAACGATTGACTCCATCGTCAAAACGAACAACCTCGATCCGAATCAACCAATCTATATTGGCCAAAAACTGACCATAGTGAAATAATCATTTTTCAAAAAGAGAGCTCGCTCTCTTTTTTCATGCGAAAGTGAGGGCTCAGAATATATGAAAGGTATGGATAGAGAATTTATTTGACATTTCTAACCGACGTGTTAACATTATCCATGCAGAGCAATTTTTACAAATTAATAGATGAAGCAAATCCGCTAGAGGTGCCTTTTTAAAAGGCTGAGATTGAAGTGATACTTCGGGACTCTATGAACCTGATCTGGGTTATACCAGCGTAGGGAAGTGGAAACATGGATATTTGAAGAATCATGTTTATATTTCAAATTATCAACCACTTTCTTATCAAAAGGAAGTGGTTTTTTGTTTTTCACTTTATTTCATAGAGAAGCGGAATCTTCTTAAAGGGGTGACTTGTATTTTAACTAGTGTTAAAGAGTTGCATATTATATCCAATGGTAAAATGCCGATCGAACAACTACGTGAAATTGTCATGGATATTCACCCATATGTAACCGCGATTCACTTACGAGAAAAACAAAAAACAGCGAGGGAGCTTTTTCAAGCAGTTGAACTATTAACCACGACAAACCTGCCACTATCAAAGATTATTATCAATGATCGTGTGGATGTTGCCTTAGTTACAAAGGCAGGAGGGGTTCAATTAGCTTTTCATAGTTTAGATGCAGCTATTGTCAAAGGAAATTTTCCTCAGCTTAGGGTAGGGAGTTCCACCCACTCCTTTGAGGAAGGACAAAAAGCAATAGAAAGTGGTGCTGATTACCTGCTTTTCGGCCATGTCTTCCCTTCACAATCAAAACCAGGAATGACCCCTAGAGGTCTTGAGGAATTATCAAGGATCACACAATTAGAGGTTCCGGTTATTGCCATTGGAGGCATAACCCCTGAGAATACGGGGCGGGTACTCGATGCAGGGGCAAAAGGGATCGCGGTCATGTCAGGAGTTTTGGAAGCCCGCGATCCATTATTAGCAGTAAAGGCTTATATAAATGTATTAAGAGATGGAGATGGAACAAGTGGAAAATTCATTTGATGTTGCCATAATCGGAGGAGGGATTAACGGATCCTCTATTGCCTATCAACTATCAAAAATGGGAAGAAAAGTAATCATAATTGAGAAGGAACGATTGGCTTGCCAAGCTTCCAGTGCGGCTGCCGGTATGCTGGCAGCACAAGCGGAGATTGAACAAGATGGTCCTTTATTCCAGGTGGCATTAAAGAGTCAAGCCATGTTTTCTACTCTATCTAGCGAGTTATATGAATATACTGGAATTGATATCGAGTTTGTGAATAAAGGAATGCTGAAAATTGCAGAAACGGAAGAAATAGCAGTAGAAGTAAAAAAACAGGTCAACTATCAAAGGAATTGGGATCCAACTATAAAATGGCTGGATGGAAAGGTATTACGAGAAATGGAACCGTCTTTAGCACCAAGTGTTGTTGGAGGGATGTATCTCCCCAACGATGGACATGTGCAGCCAGCAAAGTTAACACAAGCGTTTGCAAAAGCGGCAGTTTATTTTGGAGCGGAAATACGTGAAAATACGGAGGTCCTTTCTTTTCTTTTTGAAAACGGTCAGGTTAAAGGGGTTAAAACGACCAATGGCGTCATACATAGTGAACAAGTAGTCGTGGCCACCGGAGCTTGGGCAACGAAATTAATGCGTGAATCTGGGCTGGACATTAGCGTGTATCCTGTTAAAGGAGAATGCTTTTCCGTTCGAACGGAGGAGCCGATTATTAACACGACTATTTTTTCCGACAAACGCTGTTATCTGGTACCAAAACGAAATGGGGAAATTTATATTGGGGCTACCATGATTGAAAATACCTTTGATAACAAGGTTACACCCGAAGGGATTGCTTCATTAATAGAAAGAGCGACTCAACTGGTTCCTCAGATTAAGGAAGCAGCATGGGAGCGAGTGTGGTCAGGATTCAGACCGCAGACAGGCGATGGAATCCCTTATATTGGCGAGCATCCAAAATGGAAAAGATTGTTCGTTGCAGCAGGGCATTTTCGAAATGGGATTTTATTAAGCCCTATTACAGGGAAAATAGTAGCTGACCTATTAGCAGGTAGCCAGCAAGATGAGGCTCTTCTCGCATCTTTTCACCTTGAAAGACACAAAGAGATAGTTGGTTAGGAGGTTAAAGATGGAAGTAATATTAAATGGCGAGTATATCCAATTACCAGAGCATGTCGTATTTGTTTCAGATGTTCTCAAGCATTATGAAATCCTTGATAAGGTCGTTGTCGTGGAAGTAAACGGTGAAATATTAACCAAAATAGATCACCAAAGTACTAGATTATCAGATAAAGATCGAATTGAAATAGTCCATTTTGTAGGAGGCGGTTGACATGTTAAAAATAGGTTCATTATCCTTTCAATCTCGTTTGTTTCTAGGAACGGGAAAGTATCCAAGCTATGAAATCCAAAAGGAAGCAGTGAAAGTTTCCGAAGCAGAAATCCTCACGTTCGCGGTAAGACGAATGAATATTTTTGAATCAAGTCAGCCGAATTTTTTAGAACAGCTAGACACCAATAAATATACGCTACTGCCTAATACAGCAGGTGCGAAAACAGCGGCAGAGGCCGTCCGTATCGCAAAATTAGCAAAAGCATCTGGCCTCTGCGATATGATTAAAGTGGAAGTGATTGGCTGTGATAAAACATTACTTCCTGACCCGATTGAAACCCTAAAGGCGACAGAAGAATTAGTGAAGGAAGGATTTATTGTCCTCCCTTATACCTCAGACGATGTTGTTTTAGCTAGGAAACTTCAAGAAGCTGGCTGTCATGCTGTCATGCCAGGGGCATCGCCAATTGGATCAGGTCAAGGTGTCATCAATCCCGTAAACCTTAGCTTTATTATCGAACAAGCCGTCGTTCCTGTTATTGTTGATGCTGGAATTGGCTCACCGGCCGATGCAGCTTTAGCGATGGAATTAGGGGCCGATGGCGTCTTATTGAATACGGCTGTGTCAGCGGCCAAGGATCCGGTAAAAATGGCAAAAGCAATGAGATTAGCGATTGAAGCTGGACGTTTAGGCTATGAGGCCGGCCGAATCGAGAAAAAGAGATATGCTACAGCAAGCAGTCCAAAGGAAGGAATGAGTATCGGGTGATTAATCGGTACTCACGACAAGAACTTTTTTCACCCATTGGAAAAGACGGCCAGCAGCGAATTTCCGATAAACATGTACTCATAATTGGAGTGGGAGCACTCGGATCAGCATGTGCCGAAGCACTTGTCCGCGCTGGAATTGGTAAACTAACCATTGTTGATCGTGATTATGTAGAATGGTCCAATTTACAGCGGCAGCAGTTATATACAGAAGAAGATGCCAAAAATCGAATTCCTAAAGTAATAGCGGCCAAAAACCGCTTAACAGCCATTAACTCTTCTGTGAAAATGGAGGCAATCATTGCGGATGCCTCTGTGTTAGAGCTGGAAGACTGGGCCAAAAAAGTTGATCTTATTATGGATGCAACGGATAATTTCGAAACAAGAATGATCATTAACGATGTATCCCAAATGTATGGTGTCCCATGGATTTACGGTGCTTGCGTTGGAAGCTACGGAATCTCCTACACGATCATTCCTGAAAAAACACCTTGCCTTTCTTGTTTAGTAGAAACCGTTCCTCTTGGAGGATTAACCTGTGATACAGCTGGAATTATTAGTCCAGCTGTTAACATGGTCGTTTCTTTTCAAATAAGTGAAGCATTGAAAATTTTGGTTGGTGACTTGGATTCATTGCGAAATAAACTTGTTTCTTTTGATTTATGGAAAAACCAATATAGTTCCATACAAGTAGATAAATTGAAAAAGAGGGATTGTCCTTCTTGCGGGGAAGAACGTACTTACCCTTATTTATCATTTGAAAATCAAACAAAGACAGCTGTCCTATGTGGAAGAGATTCTGTTCAGATACGTCCTTCGATTCCAATGGTTCGTGATTTGGAGGCTTTAGAAAAAATATTTGCGAATCAAGGGGGAGCCGTGGAGCGAAATCCTTACCTTCTATCGTATACGGTGAATTCTCACCGATTAGTCCTTTTTAAAGACGGAAGGGTGTTAGTACACGGAACGAAGGATATTTCCGCAGCAAAGGCACTATATCATAGATACTTGGGCTGATTAGAATGAAACAACGGCTGGCTTTAATGTTCCTATATTAATATCTACTGTTTAAAAGAGAGCAAACGTGCTCTCTTTTTTCAATTAACAGATATTATGTTGGCATTGTAGTGTCAGTGGTTATGCTTGGGCTTTCCATCCTGCTCGCTCGATGACTGATTTTGAAAAAGCAAATTGCCTAATTTTTCTTCTAGGAAAACGAAAGAAAACAAAAATAATTAATTGAAAATTTTAATAAATAAGATTAGTATTAATAGTGGAATACGGATTTTTGCTCTTTTCTAATCGTGCTCTTTATAAGAGGGAATATAAGGAAGCTATTTTTAATAGGCAATGATTCTCTAGATCTATGGATGCTAGAATTTAGGCCAAAATAAGACGTAGGAACTTCTACGCTTATTTTGGCTTTTTATTTAGGTTAAATGTCGTGAGGAGGAGGGTACGAATGGAACTAGATCAGATTAAACGGCTGAACTTTCTACTTGAAATATATATAGATGTGAATGTAGATAAAGATTTCTCTGTTTTATCAAAAAACGCAGACTCATTCTTTATATTGAATATGGCGGGAGAATTGACTTATGTGAATGATGTTTGTGAAACACTCTTGGGATGCACTGCATCCGAATTATTACAGATGAGATTGAGTAATATTTTCCTCTCTTCTGGTTTAAATGAAACGCAAACATTTTTTTTCGAAAAAGGTCGTGAAAAACTAACAAATTTTGATTCAAGAATTAGTATGAGCCCTGGAACAATAATGGACGTAAATGTAACTGCTTTCCCAATCCTTTTTAATGAAGAAGTGGTGGGGTCCTATGTAGTACTAGAAGATATATCTTTGATTAAAAAAGAAAGGCAAATGCTATCGGAAAAACATAACAAGGCCTACTTCTGATAACTTATATAGTAAGAGGGGGGCGTGAATCATATGGAGATAAGAAGACCTGAACGGGAGGACCAAGAAGAGTTAAGTCGATTTTTTAGAATTGTCATTACAGACACTTTTGCTAGAGAAGGACTAGCTGAGATGGTGGAGGAAATAGAACAGGAAATCGAGTTAAAGATAAAATACGTGCAAAGTGATTTAGAAAGTAATGGGGAGAATCGCTATTTTTTAATCGCTTTAGATCATGACAAAATTATCGGTACCATTGAGTATGGCGCTGCTAGTGACCTCATTACTAGTTGTACAGATGGGGCATTAAAGGAATTGGTAGAGATAGGCACCGTATTTGTGCATCCTGACTTTCAGAGAAACGGGGTTGGAAATTTGCTGTTGAATGCCATGTTTCGAACCTTAGAGAAAAAGGATATAACGGAATTTTGCCTCGATAGTGGATATACGAATGCACAAAAGATATGGAAGAAGAAATTTGGGGCACCCGAATATTTGGTAAAGGATTATTGGGGCGAAGGATTTGATCATATGATTTGGAGAGTAAAGACTTATCATCATCATAAGTAGAAAAGGGCCCAATCTAATGACTGGGCTCTTTTCGAATTCCATCTTTCTGATTATTTCTCAAACCACAGTTTCGTTTTGTCATCGGGATCACCATTGTAATTAATCCGGATTTCCTCGCCCTCTTTAATGTCGGTATAAGCATAAAAGTTAATGGTGCTCTTATTTAGTTTTCTTTTAAAGATGGCGTTCGGTTTGCTGGAATGGTTAAATAGCGACCCAATACCCAGTGCTAATGCACATTCATCAAACTCTTTTCCCCACCAGAAGACATAATCAATCAAGGTCGTTTTTTCCAAATACTTAAACTCTTCTTTAGGGAAGATGATGACCGGTGACACTTCTAAAAGCTCATCCTTCTTAATATCACGAGTTGCGAAAATCCCTCGCCCATGTTGAGATTGCTTTACCTCCAACATATCTCTGTATACCTCCAGTTTCCCTTCATACATTTCCAGTTTTTTATTAAGGTATGAAAAAAGAAGGTGTTTGGTTTAGGTTATTTGAGAGAGGAGCTTAATTAATGTGGAAAAAAATATGGCTCTCTTTTAGGAGAAACAGAGAAGGAGATATAGCCAGCGTATCGAATTTAATTACAGTTGCTGACTTATTTAATGGGGATGATTAACTTGGAGAAAAAGATTTTTGTGATAAGGCACTGTGAGGCGGAAGGACAATCAAGCGAGGCACGGCTTACTGCAAAAGGAATCAGGCAAGCAGCCGATTTAGCTGAATTTTTTGTGGATGTGAAAATGAATCGCATTATCTCAAGTCCCTTCTTACGGGCCATCCAGTCCATCGAGCGGGTTGCCGCGCGGGAAAAAATAGACCTTGAAGTTGAGGATAGGTTAGCGGAGAGAATTTTAAGTAGAGAGGTTTTACCTGATTGGCTTGAGAAATTAAAAGCTACATACGATGACTTAGATCTAAAGTTCGACCACGGCGAGTCCAGCCGGGAAGCGATGAACCGTGTTGTTAGTGTGATGGAAGAAATATTTAAGAGTGATTCGGAAAACACACTAATCGTCACCCATGGAAATTTGATGTCATTACTATTAAAAAATTATCTCCCGGATTTTGGCTTTGAGCAATGGAGAAACCTTACAAATCCGGATGTGTTTCTTTTGAAGTTAACGAACAATGAGATTACCATAGATAGGCTGTGGCGGGGTTAGGTTAGGTGCTGGAAAATATAGAAAAAAACCTATGCTGACAGCGAGTTTTCTGTAATCCTTTTTGTATGGCCTCAATAGATGGGTGAATGTTGCTTAAACGGTTATAATGATAGTGGAGTTGATTAGGATGAATTCGAAGGATGTAAATGCACGGATCGAGGCATTAGACTATTTACGGGGATTTGCATTACTGGGAATTATTCTGGTTAATGTCATTCCCTTACTTTCGGTAAAAGTACCACTTCCCGGTACTGGCAATGCAACGTATTTGAGGTTTTTATACCTATTTGTCGAAGGGCGCTTTTATACAATCTTTACTTTTTTGTTTGGTGTGGGCTTTTACATTTTTATCTCAAGGGCAATGGCCAAGGGGAAAAACGGAAATATGTTGTTTTTGCGCAGGATAGTCGTCTTATTTTTACTTGGACTCGTCCATGTGCAATTCCATCCAGGGGAAGCATTAACGATTTACGCCGTTTATGGCCTGATTATTTTGCCATTTTACAGAGCCAGTAAGGTTGTAAATCTTGTTTTTGGGGCGGCGATGGTGCTCGTCTTTAGTTTTTTTGCTGAAAAAATCTTCATGGTCGTCCCCCTGATGTTGTTAGGAATTGCTGCCGGGCAGTACCGGGTATTTGAACGCGATGTCCACCATTGGAAAATGACTGCTCTTTTTACTGGGATCATGTTTGTCTTGAGTATCGGTTGCCTTATGTATCAATATCAATATGCACCGTTTGAATTTGGCGATGCTTTGGATGAAACCAGCATCGAAACGAAAATGTTCTTACATATTGGAATCATGATTGGTCCAATTGTTTCGGCGTTTTATGTGGGGCTGTTGATGTTGCTGTTACGTTTTTCAATAATCCGTAAGGTCTTATCTCCTTTAAAAAGCTACGGACGGATGGCGTTGACAAACTATGTTTCACAAACAATCCTAATCCTGACAGCAGGGAAAGGATTGGATTTAGTCGATCAACTCACTTACATCCAATCACTATATCTGTGTTTAGTGATTTATGTGATCCAACTTAGTTTCAGTTCACTATGGCTGCGGTACTTTCGATTCGGTCCATTGGAATGGATGTGGCGCGCGATGACCTATCTTGAGCTCCCGCCAATGAGAAAACCTAAGATATAAGCTCGCGCCGACTGTACGGTGTGGGATTCAAGAAAAATAAGTCAGTCCCCCACGAGTTTGGATGTTGGAGGACTGACTTTTTTTATGTGAGGAGGAAAAGAAAGGCGGCTAAGTTGAAAGGTTGTTATTTTTCAATTTCTACATCGTGTTCCTTTGCTAGATGATCCAATTTTGTTTGATAATCACGAATATGTTTTCGGGCATCCGCCAACATGTCATTGGCTTTTTGAATTAAATTTGCGTCCTGTTCTTCTAAGGCCTGCTTAATTATTGCAAAGGCATTAAACTGTATATCTGCTCCTTCAATATATATTTCGTGGATTTCTCTTACCTCATCTGTTTCTATTTTTACAGAATCTAGCTCTTTAATAAATTCGTTGTAATTCGGAATAACATCGTTTATTAACACATTGTACATGGTTTGATCATCCTGATAGTTTGAACCTGAGACATCGTCATAGGCTGATATGGCAGCCTTTTCTAATTTCCCCGCATCCTTCATTTCTTTATTTACATAGTTAAGTAAATCATCTTGCACAGGATCACTGGAGCATCCAGACATTAAAAACAAAATGGGTAAGAATATAGCCAATAGCCATTTTTTCACTACATCACCTCCTAATGCCCAATTTATGAGGGGAAGGAAGTCCAATATGTGTTTGTAAAAGCTTTATTTTATCCATAGTTCAGGTGGTATTATCTGTCAAATCAATGGCCAAAGAAGTAGAAAGTGCCTTATAAAAGTTTTAATAATGTTAAATGGGAAGTGAGCGCGCAGTTTGACAGAAAAATCTGTCCGAACTGGGTGCTTTTTCTATGTGAAAGCTTTGTCATTTTTACAAGAAAAATGAGGATTTATCCGATCTTGGGAGAGGGTAATGCAAAATATGTCTATTTTCCTCGAAATAGGTGATTCGTAGGTATAATATTCTAGTTTTTCTTAGGCGTTTAATCATGTGTGTATGAGGAAATATATCCAAATATGGCTATTTTTTAAATGTGTGTTTAGTAAGGAACACCTAGGTTTTGATAGCTTTTCATTAAAAATAACTTGGTTATTAAACTCTCTATAGTGTAAATATGCTGAAATTAATAGGAATTGCAAGTGTTTTGTAAAATGATTATAGTTTACTAATTATTCCAGACGTGTGAATAATTAGTAGATTGATAATAAAAAGGGGGAATTACATGTTTCGTCGTAAATCTATTATTACAATTCTAGCAGCCGGGATGGTTTTGTCCAGCGGGGCCGTTTATGCTCAAACAATAAGTGCACCAAATGGACAATCAGACACAGCCTTTGATAATAAAATTATCAAGAAAATTAGCGCAGATAATATGTATAACACCATTGCGTTGTTGTCTGAGCAGCCAAGGGAAGCGGGAACGGAAGGGGAAGTTCGTGCCGTTAATTACATAGAGGGCGAGTTTAAGAGCTTAGGTTTTGAAACAAAGGTAATACCATTCCCAATCTATGATTATCGAACAAACCATGTTTGGGTGAAAATTGGTGGATCTGATATCGAAGGGACTGCACCGCGTGCCTTTAGTGGCAGTGTTAAAGGATCAGTAAAAGCTGGTCTTGTGAATGTTGGGAAAGCGAAGCTTGGGGAAATTCCGGATGAAGTGGCAGGGAAAATTGCCTTGGTGGAACGTGGGGACATCACGTTTATTGAAAAAGTACAAAATGTGTTAGACAAAGGTGCAATTGGGGTACTAATGTATAACAACAGTTCAAATGGTAACAACTTTGGACAAGCAGCTGAGGGACAAGGTATCCCTGCCGTAGCGATTACACGGGCACAAGGCTTGACTTTGGTGGACCAATTAAAGTCTGGACCAGTTGAGGCAACCTTAGATGTGGATATCGAAAAAATCGAGAAAACATCCTATGTTGTTGAAGCTAAATTGAAGCCGAACAAGAACAAGGATACAGGCCAAATTGTCACTGTCGGCGCACATCATGATTCTGTTCATGGGGGACCAGGGGCAAATGACGATGCCTCAGGTGTATCAGCTGTCCTTGAATTAGCAAGGATTTTTGCGAAAGCACCAATTGATACAGAAGTACGATTCCTTACATTTGGTTCAGAGGAAAGAGGTTTAGTGGGGTCGTCTTTTTATGCTTCTCAGCTTCCAAAAGATGACGTGGACCGTATGGTTGCCCACTTCCAAATGGATATGATAGGCGGTCGAGATGCCGGAGCGGATCACCCAGCGGGCGGCTTAATTATGTATACGATTGACGGTCAGAAGAACCTTGTTACTGATTTAGGAGCAGCAGCAGGCGTAAGGACGATGGATGTAGCCATTCCTTATGGACAATTAGGCCGAAGCGACCACCAGCCGTTCCATGAATTAGGAATTCCATCGGCATTATTCATCCATTCACCTGTGGAACCATGGTACCATCAGCCGACAGATACAATAGATAAAATCAGCAAGGAAAAGCTGC
This sequence comes from Neobacillus drentensis, assembly GCF_036962765.1. Classification (GTDB taxonomy): domain Bacteria; phylum Bacillota; class Bacilli; order Bacillales; family Cytobacillaceae; genus Neobacillus; species Neobacillus drentensis_C. Next base: position 18,515 of record NZ_JBALOS010000020.1, on the reverse strand, counting down.
AGCAGGCGGCTGAGATTGTTGGTGCATCGGTATATCAAATTGCCCGCCCTGAAACCCCGGCATTAGAAAAGGCACGTGTTGCCGCAGGTACCGTTGACTACGATTTTGAGGACCGTCCAGTCGATTAATCAATCCGAAAACAGCCATTCATACTAAGAAAGAGCTACGCTTGGCCACTTACCACAGTGGTCCAAGCGTTTTTTTAATATCAACAAACACAGTTGTCTGTGCGTGGTGGACAAAATGGGCTAAGTGTCTTTCGGTGGTGCCTGACACCGTTATGTGACACCATTATGAATCTGAAATTGTAAAATTCTCCTTTTCTTTATCGAAAAACTCTGTAAAATGGAGATTAAGAGTATATTTGATGTGTTTGGAGCGATCTCTATGTCGAATTTTTTTCCGATTTTTTCAAAAGAGAATGAATCTGTATTTTATAATCCAGATGATTTAATAGACTTGTTTCTAGACTGTACAGCGGACGGGATTTGTATGGTTGATATGGAAAATCGGTTTATTCGAGTGAACCAAATGTATACGAAAATTTTTGGTTATACAGAGGATGATTTATTAGGGAAAAGAATTGATGAATTTCCTTATCCTGATAAAGCAAATGATATTATTGAATCAGTTAAGCGTGGTGAAGCCTTTACTGATATGGTTACACAACGCTACCACAAGGACGGAACCATTCTTGATATCGCTGTTTCGTATTCTCCTTTTCGGAATTCTTGTGGGGAGATTATTGCCGTCCTGGCCATCTTTCGTGATATAACCAAGTTTATTAATATTGAAAGAGAACTGAAGAGAACACGGGAACTGTACAAGCTAATTACTGAAAATACAACGGATATGATCAAGGTGTATTCAAAAGATGGAAAGGTCGTCTATGCATCTCCATCTCATGAGGACGGGATTGGGTATACCCCTGATCAATTAATTGGTAAAACTGTCTATGATCTTATCATTCCAGAGGAAATTGACCAATTAAAAAAGGTTTATCAAAAGTTAATAGAAACAGAGGAGCCTCAACTACTCCAAACGCAGGTCCAAACGGGTAATAATGAAGTCATATATTCCGAGACCATGATTTCGCCCATCTTTAATGAACAAGGAGAGATTGATTTCTATGTCACGGTTGGTAGAAATATTACGGATCGGATCAAAAATGACGATACCCTTCGAAATTTAGACCGGCTTTCGATTATCGGCCAATTAGCTGCCGGGGTTGCTCATGAGATACGAAACCCTTTGACATCATTAAAAGGATTTTCAAAGCTATTGACAGATACAAAGAATAGAGATAAACAAGATGAATATTTATCAATTATCATGAACGAATTAGATCGAATTGATATAATTGTCAATGAATTTATGTCGTTGGCAAAGCCACAGGCAATTCAATTTGAACAAGTAAGTTTAATTTCCATTTTAGAGAGTACGGTTAATATTTTACATCCGCAAGCATTATTACATAATGTTCAAATTACAAACCAATATCAACAAGATGACATTTTATTAGATTGTAGTCCTAATCAGTTAAAACAAGTTTTTGTTAATTTCTTAAAAAATGCGATTGAATCTATGCCGTTTGGAGGGAATGTCGATATTCATGTCCAAAGGGTGGAAGGCAATCGTGTACAGATAAGCTTTTCTGATGAAGGGATGGGAATTGACAACGAACTGATGCGCTTTTTGGGAACACCTTTTTATACAACTAAAGACAAAGGAATCGGACTAGGGCTTACCGTGAGCAATAAAATCATACAGGAACATAATGGTACCATGAACATCGAAAGTAAAACGGGTAAAGGTACGACGGTGAAAGTGGAACTTGAATGTTTTTAAATTAGATAATAAAAAAAGGGTGTCAGGCACCACTGTGTTTTGTGATGACTGATACCCTTATTTGGTGTAACGATTTGCATAGCTGGATGCTACAAAGGCGTTCGGCTTGATTTTTGGTTCAACGCCCATGGATTCAATTCTGGTTACCATTTCTTTCACAAACTCACTCGTCTTGTTTCGTTTACCTGCGCCAATATCAATGTGCCCCTCCATGGTGAAGGTTGCTCCCTGATAGATATAGGGAAGAACAAGATTAACCAACTCAGTTTTCCTTTCTTCGGTAAACATCGAAACGATTTCCTCCGTTAATGATAGTTCAAGAGATATCCGCTCATGCAAGTGTGTCATTTTCCTTGGAATGACGACCTTCCTTATGCACGCCCATACTCCTTTGCCCTTATTCTGAATGACAATTCCGGTAATAAAAACGGTTGTAGATTTATGGACTTGAGAATCTGTGCCGACCATTAGTTTGTAGTTGCCATTTGGATCTAACTTCATGAATGATACAATCCGTTCAAAAACCTGTTCGAAAGACATTCCATTCTCTTGAAGATTTTGAAACGAATCGTGATAAGCTCCACTTTTTTTCATATTGAAGCACCACATCTTTCCTTTCCAACTGAAAAAGTTTAGTCTCGCCGCTTATTCCTATCTTATGGAAAGTGATATATAGTCGTGCAGCCATTGAAACATTTGATCTTCTTAGAAATGTATGTAGAAAGGTGAGCAAAAATGCATGAATGGTGTCATAGGAGTGGTGTCAGGCACCGTCCGTGGACAAATGCCTTGTTTGTCCATCGTGGGAGTACAGGCCTGTTAGGGTTGGTAATGAATTGTACTGTGTGGTGGAGGTAACCTGTTAGCTAGTGGCGAATTTCAGTAAATAGGGAATTTTAGATTAGAAGGGAATAGGGGGAGTGGGCTTGGCTTATTCAGAAATGAACATGATTGCAGAAACGAGTGGGGGCCATGTTAATAATGTGAAACTCATTGATTATTTAGATCAAGCACGCCACGCTTGGTACCTATATTGTATTTTGTTAGGAGTGGAAGCCGTTGTCGTTCATATTGGTGCCGATTATAAAAAGGAAGTACTCAATAATGAAAAGTTGTTGGTCCGTACTTGTCTAGAACATGTGGGGAATACAAGTTTTATTCTCAAACAGACGATTTTGAAGGACGGGAAAGAACTGGCTGTTTCTGGAGAAGTGATACTTACGACAATCAATAGGGAAACGAGGAGAAAAGTCACTGTTCCAGATGAAGTGCGAATGCTCCTTAAGAATGATACTGTGTTGAATGATGTTTACCTTTCACAGGTGAATGCAATCAGTTAATCCTGTAAAAATATTTATCCAAAACGTACATCAAACAAATGAACATTCGAACAATCTTTTTTCAAAAAACAGTTATTTGCCTAACAATATTTGTGCATGTCCATCATTAGATAAAGAAAAGAATCTAATTTGGATAGGGATGGATTGAGATGGCAAAGAGAAACCGAGGGAAAACAATCAGCTACCTGCCTTCGAACGGGCGCGGAACCTGCCCGATATGTGCGAGAACAAGAATCAAACTATTGTACCCGCATAAAACAGAAACAAACCAAACCATCAAAGTTTGCAAATTCTGCAGAGATAAATAATCTAAGGTGTCAGGCACCACCCGTGGACATTTGTCTTTTTGGGGTGCCTGACACCTTTTTCATTCTACGGTGCCTAACACTAATGCAATGTTGGTTCAAATATATGTCAAATGTCCTATAATTTGTAATAAATAGATTTGTTGTTTGGTGAATTGGTAGGATGGAATTATTTCACATTTCGTAATAAAATAGGTCTCATAGAATAAAAATACATAAAAATTTATAATGATACATAGACGGAGGGTTACAAATGAAGACGAAGAAAACAGTTGCCGGCCTATTGGCCATAGGTTTGCTGACGTCAAGTCCATGGACAGTTGGATTTGCTGAGGGACCAAAATGGACAAACGTAAATGCATATGAAGAACAGGATGGGAGTAAGTTTAATAGTGAAAACTATGACTTTGTTAAATTCTCGCAAATCGGCAATAAGTTGAAATCCATTGAAAAGCAGTCTAACAGAGTAAAAGTGGAGGTTCGCGGAACTTCAGCCGATGGCCATCCACTTTATGTTGTAACTATTGCGGATCCAACTACCCAAGGAAAATTTGGGAAAATCCAATCCCTAAGAAAACAGATGTTTAAAAACCCAGGGAAGGCACAAGAGTGGATTGCCAATAATCCTGACTTTAAAGTTCCAGTCATGATAAACGGCTCCATTCATGGAACAGAATTTGTAGGTTCCGACGCACTTCTTCAACTCATTGAACGCTTTGCAACACAGAATGACGAGGAGACCAAAAGTATTTTAGATAGTAATATTCTTATTTTCAATGTTGTACAAAATCCTGACGGACGTGTGAATGCCACTCGTTTTAATGGCGAGGGTATCGACTTGAACCGTGACTTTATTACACAGTCACAGCCAGAAACGAAAGAAACGGTTGAACTAATTAAAGAGTGGAACCCGATGGTATTCCTTGATACTCATGGATACGTAAGTGGATACGGTCCTAACTTACAAGGATTAATCGAACCTTGTACGCCTCCACATAACCCGAACTATGAGTATGATCTTTATAATAAGTGGGCATACAAACAAGCAGAAGCGATGGAAGCGTCAATTATGGGAGATAAAGCCAGTTATACTGGAAGCAAGTATCAAAGCATGGAAGGTGTTTATGTTCCACAGCGTGATGATGCTGCAGGCTGGGACGATTATCCGCCAATCTTTACACCAATGTACGCTATGTACCACGGGGCTTACGGTCATACATTAGAGGCGCCGACGAATGACTTAGATGGCGTGCGTTGGCAGTATAATGCCATTTTAGGCGCGTTAAAATTTGCTACACAGAATAAACAAGGCATGATTACGGACCAAATTGAAATGTTTAAGCGGGGGATTAATTTTGACCATCCGTTCCACCAGGATGGATTCTTCCCGAAAGCGTATATCCTTCCAGTTGACGAGAAGGATCCAACTGTAACGAATAAGGCTATTAATCACTTAATCAATAATGATATTGAAGTTGTCCAAGCGTCGAAAGCCTTTACGGTAGATGGGAAAACTTATCCTAAAGGAACCTATCTCGTTCAAATGGACCAAGCAAAGGCTGGTTTAGCCAATACTATGCTGTGGGACGGGGAAGATATCTCGAATGACACGCCAGCCATGTATGATATTTCTGCATGGAGCCTGCCAGAACTTTGGGGATTTGACGCTTTCGCCACACAAAATTCGGTTGATGTCACGACTACGAAGGTAAACCAAGTTACTGAGCAAGGTTCTGTCTCAGGTAAGGGGCCATTCTTGATTCAAAACAGTTCTGTTAAAGCTGTTAATCTAGTAAATACTTTGCTTCAACAAGGTATCCTTGTAAAGCGGGATGCTAAAGGTAATTTCTACGCTGAGGCAGCGGCTAACCAGATTTCAGCAGCTGTAAAAGCATCTGGATTACAGGTTGCATCTACAGCTAAGGTCCCCGCAGAAGCAGTTACGTTAACCAGCTTAAAGGTAGCCATTTTGAAGGATGGCGGAATGGGCAAAGTCCAGTCCCATAGCGGAACGAAGCTTGCACTGAAACGACTTGGTTTTGAGGTGACAGAAGTGACGCCAGTGGAAGTAGCGGAAAGCGGTTTGAATGGATTTGATGTGTTTATTTACAGTGGCACTGAAAATCTTATTTCTACTAATCTATCAGCGGCAAACAAAGAATTTGGTTTCCAAAGTGCTGGGCAGTTTGTTTCGTTTAAGGCAAATGTGACTGATTTTGTAAGCAAGGGCGGAAAATATATTGCTGTTGGCGCAGGGGCATCAAGCGCAACTAAAACGCTTGGTCTTACGGACGATATAATTAATCCTGCTGGGTCTAATAGCAATGGAATCGTGAAGGTGAACTATGATGGAACTGGTATAACTGCAGGTTATGACCAGGATGACCTTGGTTTTGTTTACCGCCCAGTTTGGTATACCGGTACTGATAATGATGAAGTAGTTGCAAGTCTAGCAAACTCTGATGATTTCTTTGTCGCTGGGCATTGGATTAATAAAAAAGCCGATGCTAAGGGTCAGGCTGTAATCGTTAAAGAGAAGAATAAGGATGTAACCTTAATCGGTTTAGAGGCGGGCTTCCGTGACCATACGGATTACCTATTCCGTTTATTATCCAATGCCATTTTTGAAAAATAATAGTTATCGAAGGAGCCGGGTTTCAGTGATGAACCCGGCTTTTTCCTATTTACTTGAGGTGATAGAAATATCCCCAAAGGTGCTGTGAAATCTTAACAGCTATGGTGTCAGGCACTCTTCTTTTAAAAGGATATTAATAATAGCTGTCGAATAAACTTAATTGTAGAGCAATTGGTTCGAAGCGGTTGAACGGGTGTAATCTCTATAAATAGACGTAAAAAGGGGTGGGATGGTTGACGAAGAGAATTGTCAAACAAAATGAATTAAATTTTTTAAAGCGGGAGCTTAAGTACCTAGAAGATTCAGAGATTCTGCCAGCTGGTAAGGCTCATGAGATAGAAGCAATTTACGAGGTGCAGAAACTATCCTTTACAAAAACACTTTTGTATGTTGGTACGATTTTAATTGGCGCTGGGGTACTAAGCTTTATTGCAAGTAATTGGGGTGAAATTGGAAAAATAGTGAAATTTCTTATCATCATCGCTTTATATATTGCTTGTAACCTTGCAGGCTACAAAATGGATAAAAACTTTCCAAAGACATCAAAGAGTCTTTATTACTTAGGCTGTCTAGTGTTCGGAGCAGGAATTTTTCTTGTCGAGCAAATGTTTCATCTCGGAACAAACTCCCAAAATGCTTTTTTATGGTGGTCGCTTGGCATTTTGCCATTGGCATGGGTACTACGGGATAGATGGATTCTATTAGCCTCTTCCCTGTTTGTCCTCAAATACATGCTTGATGGGCAATATCTCCAAGGAGTAAATATCCCTTATTGGACTCTCCTCTGGATTGCAGCAATTTATATCCTTAATGAAAAAATCGGTTTTTCAAAGGTAACTGGATTTGTCAATGGCTTGCTGTCGCTGGCATTTATTGGGACAATTATTAGTTATTTTAGCAATCGATATGATTATGATGATTTTACGTACGTATACGGACTAATCTATTTGATAATCGGTGTGGCCCTGGTTATTTCAAAGGGTAAAATTAAAGACATTTATGTTGTATTAGGCTACCTCGTTCATGGTGGGGCTGCACTAATGTTATCATTTGAAGGAAACTGGCCGCTGGATTGGCTATATATTCCGTTTTCCATCCTCTACCTGATCTACGTCTTGTATTTAATCAAAAGAGGAAGTCTCCTTAGCATCATTATTCTTTGCGTGCTGATTTTCCGTTTTTACCTTGATTTATCCTTTGAGTATTTGCCAAAATCGTTCGTATTTATAATTGGAGGATTCCTGTTGCTTGGGTTCGGTTTTTATTTTGAAAAACAAAGGAAAAAAGGGGGGAGTGTGCATGAATAAGCGAGCAAAACAGTTAGTTTTGGCTTGTTGTGTGCCAGTTCTCATTCTATTAGGCAGGTGCGTCATGCCCCTTTATACCTTATTAGTGGGGGAGGAAATGATTCTCCAAACAAAACCGCTGGATCCGTCCGACGTATTTAGAGGCGATTATGTGGCCCTGCAATATGAAGCAGAGGAGGTCCCGATAAAATTGGTGGAAAAATCAGTGGTTACAAGATTACAGGACCTTGGTGGAGAGTTTGGTGTGTACGTTCTGATGGAGAAAAAGAACGGAGTCCATACGCCCATTAAAGTCACCCTTTCGAAACCAGATAAGGGAGAATTCCTCAGCGGAACAATCAGCTATATCGATAAAGACAACCAAGGCCAAGAAATTGCCTATATTAGATATGATTTGGATAATTACTACCTTGAGGACAACACAGGAACAGAATGGGAAAAAGCCTCTGCTAAAGGAGAAATACTAGCAAAACTCAAAGTAAACAACGGCTACGCTATCCTGACCGATATTACAACGAAGTAAACGTGGGTGTCAGGCACCACTCGTGGACAAATATTCCGTTTTGTCCATGTGGAGAGGACAATATTTCTTTTTGGTGCCTGACACCTTTTTTATTGTTAACTATAATTAAAATTCGGTTGACATTATGGTGGTTCACCCTTTATTTTAATCTTATAACAATTATTTGGGGTGGAAGAATGAATCGGAAATTAAGAGCGTTGGATTTAACACTAGTGGGGATGTTTGTAGCCCTTATGGCGATTGGGGCTAATATTACCTCTTTTGTACCTTTTATGGTGGTGGGAGGAGTTCCAATTACGCTACAAACGTTTTTTGCAATTTTAGCAGGGGCCATTTTAGGGAGCCGGTTAGGCTCAATAGCAATGATTGTTTATATGTTAGTTGGATTGGCCGGCGTACCTATTTTTGCTAAATTTGGGGCAGGACCTTCTTCAATTTTCAGTCCCACCTTCGGCTTCATTGTTTCATATATTTTCACAGCGTTTATCATTGGAAAAGTCGTTGAAAAGAAGAAAACTGTGGCGGCCTTTATCATTGCATCCTTAATCGGAATGGCTGTTAACTACTTATTCGGAACAAATTGGATGTACTTTGCCTACAAGCTCTGGGCGGCTGCGCCAGATGGATTTACCTATAAAATGGCATGGTTATGGATGGTAGTGCCTTTGCCAAAGGACATCATCTTAGCAGTCCTAGGAGGAATCATGGCCCACCGACTAGAAAAAACGGTCCTATCCAAAGGACAATTTAAAAACCTAAAGCGCGTTTCCTAGAGAGATCCAACACAAAATAAAGGTGTCCATACGGAGTGGATAACTGTCTTTTTGTGGTGCCTGACACCATTATTAATATATCTTGCATAATAAAAGTGGTTACACCATTTAGTTGGTGTAACCACTTTTTGTTGGCCGCATTCCTTATAGGGGTGATAGGGCATTTTTGACGGATACTCTGTTTCATCCAAGTTGTTTGGAATCGTCTAAAAAGGGGTGTGCCCTGCTGGTGCCAATCTTAAATTGATTGATTAAATCATCCTAAGCACATGTCCCCCATGGCATTTTTTGCTAAATGAAAAAACTAATCAAACGATTGATTAAATCATCCTGAGCCCAAGGCACCCATGGCTTTTCAAGCTAAATGAAAAAAACTAATCAAACGATTGATTAAATCATCCTGAGCCCAAGGCATCCATAGCTTTTCAAGCTAAATGAAAAAACTAATCAAACGATTGATTAAATCATCCTGAGCCCAAGGCACCCATAGCTTTTAAGCAAAAATAGGAAACTAAACAAATGATTGATTAAATCATCTTGAGCCCAAGGCACCCATAGCCTTTTAAGGAAAATAATAAGCCCTATAGATAAAAAAGGCGTCATCCAAAAAATGGATGGCGCCTTTTTAAAGGAGATTGTTATTTTTTTATGGCATTTACGACTTCGTCGATGGTTTTTTCACCGGCATTCAGACCGTTGATGGTCCAGTTGCTTGGGTCGTTCATTTCATACACATGTCCATTTTTAACCGCGCCAAGACCCTTCCAGATGGAACTCTTCGCTAATATGTCTAAACCTGGTTCCCCTTTTTTGCTGACAAGGAAGATGTGATCTGCTTTGATTTCTGGCAATTTTTCAAGAGCAATGGGATCCCACTGGGCAGCGGCACCACCAAGTGATTCAACAAATGCAGGCTGTTTTATGCCTAAATCGCCGTAAAGAACATTGGCACTGAAACGATTATTTTCCATTAGATAAAACTTATCGGCCATAACCCATAAGATAGCTGCTGTTTCATCTCCAATTGCATCGTGGACTTTCGTTTTTGCATCCGCTGCTTTGGTATCGTAATTGGCTAGCGCTTTTTTTGCTTCTGATTGTTTATTCAAGATCTCGCCCATTTGGGTTAGTTGTTTGCGCCAATCTGCACTAACTTCGTCCTTATAGACGTAGGTTGGAGCGATCTTTTTATACTCTTCGTATTGCCCTTTTTGGATGGCAGATGGCGAGCTGAAAATAATTAAGTCAGGGTTGTTATTGATAACTTGTTCAAGTGGAAGGTCCCAGCCGATTTTGGGAACATCCTTCAACTCTGGCTGTAAATAATCCAAAACGGTATCACCGATAGACCATTGTGCAGCTGGTTTAACTCCTAATGCTACTAATGAATCCTCTAAATAAGGAGCGACGATTCGTTTAGGATTAGCTGGAATCACCACTTTCCCCTTAGCATCCGTTAATGTCACCTCGGCATTTTTCTTTTCCGCCGACTTTTCTGTTTTTGAATTATCAGAATTACTGCAAGCACTTACCAAAAATAACAGTAGTAATAAAGTAAAAGATAAATAAAAGCGCTTTTTAAGCATATGTAAACCTCCTGAGATAGTGAATACCTGTTATAATGGTAATGATAATCATTTTCATTTAAGGTGTCAATAAACAAAATAATTTAAATTGAATAAATTTGTGAAATAAATTTGAAGGATAATACTGGGAGTCGCTTTTATACCATAAACGTATTGAAAAATAACTGTTTACTCTCTATACTTGATAATGATTATCATTCTTTTTATAGGTTACACATACATTCATTTTCACTATAGTAATATACCCAATTTTTCTTTTTTATCAGAGGCTATTTTCGCATAGA
>NZ_JBALOS010000020.1:0-7884 GCF_036962765.1 Neobacillus drentensis | reverse complement strand
TAGTAAATGACCCTTATTATGCTCCAATAGCAACAAAGTTTACGAAAAGAGCCTAATCAGAAGAGGTGTTAGTTTTTGAATGGGAATACAACTACAAAGCAAGAGGGAGATTCGTTAGCGTTTCACAATAAAAGAGTCAGAACATCCATTAAAGGAACTTTTGTATTAATCGTCGGAATGGTACTAATCCTAATCTCGATGGGATTATCCATTGCATACGGGGCAGCGGATATAAAAATGGCTACGGTCTGGGAGGCGGTCTCCCGTTTTAATCCTGAAATAACCTCTCATCAAATTATTCAAGAAATTCGTATGCCAAGGGCAATCGGTGCGGTATTAGTTGGAGCTTTTCTTGCTGTTTCAGGTGCTGTCATGCAGGGATTAACACGAAATCCACTCGCCTCTCCTTCCATCATGGGCGTGACTGATGGTGCGGCTTTTGCGTTAGTTATCACGCTCGCCTTTATTCCGACTGCGACGATGTTAGGCCTAACCTTTTCTTCATTTGTCGGAGCGGGACTTGGTGTTATCCTTGTGTTTACAATTGGGGCTTTTTCAAAGGGAGGCTTGACCCCAGTAAAACTTGCTCTTGCCGGGGTTGCGGTGGGATCGATGCTCAGTGCATTTTCTAGTGCCATTGCTCTTCATACGCAAGTTGCAAAGGACATGAGTTTTTGGTATGCCGGAGGATTAACTACGGTAACATGGGAATCCATTAAGATTTTACTTATCACTGGTGGATTTGGATTATTGCTAGCCCTTTACATCTCGAGGTCCATCACCATTCTTAGCTTAGGGGAAGAAGTGTCAAAAGGACTTGGCCAAAACACCCTTTTAGTAAAATCACTTGGTGTGATTGTGGTATTAGTGCTAACCGGTGCTGCCGTTTCTGTTGCGGGTGCTATTGGTTTTATTGGGCTAGTGATTCCACACATTACCCGCTTTATCATCGGATCAGATTACCGCTGGATTATTCCCATTTCTGCGGTATTAGGCGGACTGTTACTCGTTCTTGCCGATATTGCAGCTAGAATGGTGAATGCCCCATTTGAGACGCCTGTTGGTGCCATAACGGCCATCATCGGTGTTCCTTTCTTCTTGTACCTTGCTCGAGGGGAAAGGAGGGGGCTGTAATGAATCAATCGAAAGCGAAACAGAAAAAATTTATTGTCCTCATTAGCCTTTTATTTATTTTAACAATTATTACTTTTATTATAAGTTTAAATCTTGGTGTGGTACGGATTGCCCCAATCGATGTTTTCAAGACATTACTGGGGAAGGGAACGGCACGCGACCAACTCGTATTAGTGGATTTTAGACTGCCAAGAATGATACTGGCATTATTGATTGGTGCAGGATTAGCAGTCTCTGGTGCAATATTGCAAGGTGTGACGAAAAATGAACTAGCGGATCCTGGTATATTAGGCATTAATTCAGGAGCCGGGTTCATGGTTATCTTATTTATCTATTTCTTTCAAGGCTCTATGAACAGCGTGAGTACAATTGGGATCTTTTTATTGCCACTATTTGCTTTAGTAGGCGCGGTAATCGCGGCATTCCTGATTTATGTCATAGCATGGAAAAAGGGGATTGACCCTGTTCGGTTAATTTTAGTCGGGATTGGGGTAAATTCAGGGTTTGGAGCAGCGATTGTTATTTTTCAATTAAAAATGAACCCGCAAGACTTCATGCAGGCAGCTGTCTGGCTGTCAGGTGATATTTGGGGGACGAATTGGAAATTCGTTGCGATTCTTGCCCCGTTAATCCTGCTGCTTCTTCCTTTTGTCTTATATAAAGCACATATCTTAAATATCATGAATTTAGGTGACCAAGTCGCGACAGGATTAGGCATTCAGGTAGAAAAAGAAAGACGTTTGTTGCTTCTAGCGGCAGTGGCCCTTGCAGGCTTCAGTGTCGCCGCAGGAGGCGGAATTGCCTTTTTAGGATTAGTTGCTCCGCATATTGCCAAACGATTAATTGGACCAAAGCACCAGCTGTTTTTGCCTATAACGGCGGTGTTAGGGGCATTCGCGCTTTTATTAGCTGACACGATTGGTAAAAATCTGCTCGCCCCAACCCAAATTCCGGTGGGAATTGTCGTAGCAATATTTAGTGCACCATATTTTATTTTTTTATTAATGAAAGCCAAATAAAAATAAGGGGGAACGGATTGTGGTTTCACTTTCTACCGAGAATCTTCAGATTGGTTATGGAGACAAGACGATCGTTGAAAACTTGAATTTACACATAAACAAAGGGGAAATTACCACCATTATCGGCGCCAATGGCTGCGGGAAATCCACGATTTTAAAAACATTAGCGCGTGTCCATGCAGCCAAATCTGGAATCGTCTACTTAGATGGAAAGATGATTCACAAGGTTCCAACAAAAGAAATCGCAAAGACAATGGCTGTACTTCCGCAAAGTCCTGAGGCTCCTAACGGCTTAACAGTCTATGAATTGATATCCTTTGGGCGTTCCCCGCATCAAAGCGGAATTGGCAGATTAACGGATATCGACCGACAGGTGATTAAATGGGCGCTAGAGGTGACCGGACTTAGTTTATTCGCTGATCATCCTGTGGATGCACTTTCCGGCGGACAGCGTCAACGCGCTTGGATTGCGATGGCCATTGCCCAAGAGACGGATCTCTTGCTGCTCGATGAGCCAACTACTTACCTTGATATGGCGCACCAGTTGGAGATTTTGCAACTGCTTGAAAAACTGAATAAGGAACAAAACCGGACCATCGTGATGGTCATTCACGATTTGAACCATGCGTCACGGTTCTCCCATCATATGGTGGCTCTTCGTAAGGGGACTATTGTCAAAGAGGGTAGCGCAGAAGAGGTGATGACCTCAGACGTATTAAAAGCGGTTTTTCAAATTGATGCAGAAATTGTCAAAGATCCACGGACGAAAAAGCCAGTATGCCTTTGCTATGATTTAATTCAGAAAGAGCAGTCGTTAGACAATCGAAAAGTCATGAATTTCTAGTGAAATCGGATTGGGTGGGGAATGAAATGAAATTATACGATGTAACCATCATCGGTGGTGGACCAGTGGGCTTATTTACTGCTTTTTATTGTGGGATGAGAGAGATGGAAACGAAAATTATTGAATTTCTCCCCTACCTAGGAGGGAAGGTTTCCTATTTCTATCCAGAAAAGGTCATCCGCGATATTGGCGGGATTCCGGCTATTTCAGGAGAAAACTTAATTCAACAGCTGGTTGTGCAAGCCCAAACCTTTAACCCGACGATTGTTTTAAATCAACAAGTTATGGGGCTAGAGAGGTTAGAAGATGGGACCTTTCTATTAACAAGTCACAACGGGGAAAAGCACCATACACGGGCAATTATCTTAGCTACGGGATTCGGAACGTTAAAAAGTGCGAAGCTTGATGTAGAAAATGCAGAGCAATATGAAGGTAAAAACCTGCGGTATGCGGTGGAAAGACTGAATAACTACAAAGATAAGCATGTTCTTATATCCGGTGGAGGAAATTCTGCCGTTGATTGGGCAAACGAGCTGCTCCCGATTGCGCGGCAGGTTACTGTGGTCCATCGCAGACATGAGTTTTCAGGGCTTGAACGAAACATCAGCAACTTGCGGAATTCGACGGCGACCATCCTGACCCCTCATGTATTGGAGGAATTACATGGGGAGGGTGAACGAATTACGAGTGTTAGCGTTAAAAACCTTGAAACGAATGACACCCAGACCATTGAAGTAGACGAAGTTCTAGTCAATCATGGCTTCTGCATCGACCTAGGCTCGATCAAGAGATGGGGATTAGAGTTCGAATATGGAAATATCAAAGTAGATAACCAGATGCAAACCAATATCGAAGGAATCTTCGCAGCGGGAGACGCCGCAAACTACCCAAATAAATTACACCTAATAGCGGGCGGATTTTCCGAAGGCCCCACTGCTGTCAATAGTGCCAAAGCCTACATAGAACCCCAAAAAGAACTAAAACCCATCTACTCCACCAGCCATTTTTAAGTTGGTGTCAGGCACCGACTGTGTACATTTGTTCTCCTGGTAAGGACAAAACAAAGGCACCATCCGTATTAATGGATGGTGCCTTTTTACCTTTAGGTATTTTGTTTGGCTGGACGGGTTTGAAGGTATTTATGTCTGGTATAAAAGATTGTTGTCATGATGATGGATATGCCTCCAAATAGAACGCACATGAGCTGCAGGCCAATGAGGTCTAGGAGAAAGCCGCTAATGAGCAGGACGATCTGAAAGGTTATCCGGTCCAGCATGTTTCGGAACGAAAAAAAGCGGCCATGAAATTCCTTTGGTACCTTTGTTTGAAAAATGGTGGCAGCTGTCGGGAAAAAGCAGCCGACAGAAAATCCAAAAAGCGCAAACGCTGCAATGGTCAACACTGGATTGTCAGCCATATAGAGAAGCAGCTGTGAACCCCCAATCAGTAAGGAACAGGCAAATAAGATGATGTAGGGTGAAGTTCTGTCACTGACTAATTTAATAAGAAAAGCACCAAGCATGAAGGAAGTTCCCTCTGCTGTGTAAATCCAGCCTTTTATGGCTGAACTATCCTGGAGTTCACTAATGTTAATGACTACAAGGTTAAATCCGCCTAGAAATAGGACCGGGACCAATGTCATGATAAGCGTCATCAAGACAATAGGCAGACCTTTAATAATTGGAAATACATCTTTAAAGATCGTTTTTTCAGTAGGGCTATTCTTTGCTATTTGAAGCTCCCTTGATTCATCGATATCCAAGAACCAAGTGAGGATAAATAATCCAATATAAGCGATCAGAGAACTGACATATAGCATGGATAATGGCAGGATCACCAACAAAACGCCGGCCACCGCTGTTCCGATAATGCGAGACAGCGTCGATACATTCATATGAATACCATTTAATTGGAGCAAATCCTTTTCAGCCACAATCAGCGGCAGCGCTGCCTGCAGGGCAGGAAAATAAAACGCTGCGGAAATCTGCAGCAAGACTAGAAACACTAGCATCCACCAGATGGAGCCAGTAGCTATCGCAATTAGCATAAAGATGACACTGATAGCCCTTACAAATCCAGCTAACAGCATGACTGTTTTCTTACTTACTTGATCAGTAAGCCGGCCAGCATAGGGGCCAACAGCAATTCCAGCAAGCAATCCAGCCGCCAGAAGCAGTGATTTTAAGAAATCCGAAGGCAGCTTCGCCTGCATGAATTCCAAATTACCAATAATGCCAAGCCACAAACCGAGGCCAGCGATAAATTCCCCTGTTAACAATATCCAAACATTCTTGTTCCTCAACATACGATGTTTCCCTCAATCCCTCTATTCGTATTTATACGAAAATATAATACTATTCAAAATAGTATCAGAAAAAGGTGTCAGGCACCACTAGTGAACAAATGGCATTTTGTTTCACTTGAAAAGTAACTCTTCCCTCAAATGTTCAATTTTTGTTAAAAAAATATAAAGAAAAATAGGCCATTTTCAGGAGAAGTAGGGCAAAAAACAAAAGGGAAAATACGGGATTTGTGTTTAAAATCCTTTTGCTCTCATACCAATTTCCTATGATCAAGCAATTTAAAGAGGATTCATCTTTACAATGGTTTACATTCGCTTAATAAAACCCCTTTAAAATAGAGTCGTAATAATTAGCAATTTAATTTGAGGGGGAAATTCAATTGTTTAAGAAAAAACTAATGAAAAAGGTTCTTCCAGTTGCTGTTCTTTCAACTATTGCGTTTAGCAGCCTTGTCGGAAACGGTACTGTTCATGCGGAATCAGAAAAAAATACGAAAAACAATGCGGAAATTAAAAATGTCATTTTTCTAATTGGTGACGGTATGGGTGTTTCTTATACCTCAGCTTATCGTTATTTAAAGGACAATCCTGCTACGAAAAGAGTAGAGCCAACGGAGTTTGATAAATACTTAGTTGGACAACAGACAACATACCCAGAGGATGCGAAGCAAAATGTAACGGATTCAGCATCAGCT
Source organism: Neobacillus drentensis (assembly GCF_036962765.1). Classification (GTDB taxonomy): domain Bacteria; phylum Bacillota; class Bacilli; order Bacillales; family Cytobacillaceae; genus Neobacillus; species Neobacillus drentensis_C. The sequence continues at coordinate 1,890 of NZ_JBALOS010000020.1, read as the reverse complement.
GCCACGGCAATGGCTGCTGGTGTCAAAACATATAATGCTGCGATCGCCGTTGATAATGACAAATCTGAAGTCAAAACAGTCCTTGAATCTGCAAAAGAGCAGGGGAAATCAACAGGTCTTGTTGCTACCTCAGAAATTACACATGCTACACCTGCATCGTTTGGTTCTCACGATGTAAACCGAAATAACATGAATGCCATAGCAGATGATTATTATAATGAAATGGTAAACGGAAAACACAAAATTGATGTCCTTTTGGGTGGCGGCTCAGATTTATTTATCCGACAAGATCGTAACCTTACTGATGAATTCCAAAAAGACGGATACAGCTATGTTTCTACCCTTCAAGAATTGAAAAAGGATAAGAATGACCAGGTACTCGGTTTATTTGCGAAACGCGGCATGCCAAAAATGATTGATCGCACGGAAGGAATGCCTTCACTTGCAGACATGACGACTTCAGCAATTGAGCGCTTAAATCAAAATAAAAAAGGTTTCTTTTTAATGGTAGAAGGAAGTCAAATCGACTGGGCTGGTCACGATAATGATATTGTTGGTGCGATGAGTGAAATGGAAGATTTCGAAAAGGCGTTCAAAGCAGCGATCGATTTTGCCAAAAAGGATAAACATACATTGGTCGTAGCAACAGCCGACCATTCAACTGGCGGTTACTCAATTGGTGCTCGCGGCGAGTATAACTGGTTTAGTGCCCCAATCAATGCTACAAAACGTACGCCGGATTATATGGCAGAGCAAATTGCAAACGGTGCAGATGTGAAAGAAACATTGAATAAATATATCAATCTTACATTAACAGATAAAGAGATTCAGTCGGTTAAAGATGCAGCAGCAACCAAGAAAGTAGTGGATATCGATAATGCGATAGAACAAATTATTGATACCCGTTCATTCACGGGATGGACGACGGGCGGACATACGGGTGAAGATGTAAATGTCTATGCTTTCGGCCCAGCGAGCGAACGCTTTGCCGGACAAATTGACAATACAGACAATGCTAAAATCATCTTTGACCTACTTGAAAAAGGCAGTCGAAAAACAGTCGTCGAAGACAAGTAAGCTAAGTTTTCACAATAAAGAGGACAAAGATTTAGCAATCATATATCCCGTTGCGTTTTAAAGCAACGGGATAGCTTGCTAAAAAGACCGTTTTTACTTGATGGGAGGAAACGAAGTGAAACAGGCAATGATAATTATTTTATTTGTTTTCCTTCTAACTGGCTGTTCATTTGTATCCATTCAGCCACCTAGTGAGAAGACTGACACAGCAACAGAGAATTCTTCGACAGCTACCAAAAAGATTTCTGCAGACGATCATGATGCTTATTACAATAGCCCTCAGGTAACCGATGATTCAACGTTACAAAAACCTGGGCAGTCGGCTACAGATGAAAAAGGAGAAGCCACTTTAAAACAAATGAAACAAATCAATAAGGTCTATCATTTTGGAGATATCGAGTACACAATCAAAGAAATGAAACTACTGCACTACCGGCCAGATTATAGTTTAATTGATTATTTCCATCCGTTAACGGAAGCCGAGGAATTTGATTTTATAAAAATAAGTGTGGATATTAAAAATCACTCGAAAGAGAAGCTAAATTTTGCCCCAGTTGCCCTGTTTGAAACGAACACAGGAGAGAAAATGGATTGGAAACAGGATATGTATCTTGAACATTTAAATGGGGAAATCGAAGGAAGCCAAATAAAGCGGGGAAGTCTAGGATTCATCGTCAACCAAGCAAACAGTAAAGAGATTCAATGGATAAAAATCTTAACAAGTGATGTGTATAATGCTCAACAAGAAAGACTTGAAGAAGCAGAAAAAATCCAATTAAATTTCTAATAGAGAATGAAAAGGGTGTCAGGCAC
>NZ_JBALOS010000019.1:12267-19773 GCF_036962765.1 Neobacillus drentensis | reverse complement strand
CTGATTAAATAAAAGATATCAAAATGGTTAATTCGGCCTTATAACGATTCACCCAAGATGAATCAATAACATTATCTTTATAAAATAATGGAAACAAGCAGTAAACCCATTCCCATACTTAATATGATGTATCCTATATACTTTGGCTGCCCTTTGTAAAGTAGGTTGTTAAAACCAAAAATAATTAATGATAGCGAAATAAATGGCAACGACATTAGTAAACCCATTCCAACAATGAGACTTATAGTATAAATGAATAACACAGATAAGACGGTTATTAAATTTCGATCATTTTTTTGCTTTTTAGTTAAATATTTGATTTTAATTATTCCCGAACCCACTTTACCCTTACCCTTCCTTTTCAATAGAAAGAATAATCCCATCCACATCCCCACAGAAACATCGATAAAAAGTTGTTTATACTATACTTACCCTCGGTATTACTACAACAACGAATGCCATTAATAAAGTCACTTAAAATGTACAGAATACGGGTTCAAATGAATAGCATTCAATGCCAAAAAAGGAGGGGTAAACCTAATGAGTCTTCTTCATCCTTCTCTACTAACCTGCTCCGTTAGTGGAACAGGGAAAGCGACTGACCTTATTGATACAGATAGGTAAGGCTTTGAAGTTATCGCTACCTTTTCCCCCTGTTCACACCGTACGTGCGACTTTCACCGCATACGGCGTTCCAACTAATCCAATTCATTCAATTCTATGTTATTTGTGAAGTCAGTTTTATTTCCAATCAGATTTTGTGATTTTTGCATAGTGTTCGAAGTCTATTGACTTTCTCCTTTTGTTCAATACTCAGTTTTAAAGTTCTAAGGAGAGATTTTATTTTATTTTCATCTTTGAGATGAACAAGGTGATGAACAGCTTCATGTAACACTATCAAGTTTGAATAACGGTCATCCTTTGATATATGAAAAGGGATCTTATGATGACAGTGCCAATCACTTTTTCCAAGTTCAGCCCCAGTTACTGCACACTTTCCGTACTGGGCTATAAACTTACTTATGCGATTGTCGTTATATTCAATCGTTCGATTTGGAATATAGTTTTTCATGACATAACTTAACACGCTTTTTTTAATTGTTTTTAAATTGTTGTGTATTTTCTCTCTGCCTTCGGCAGTATAATTACACACATTTTGCGAGAAGCAAAGATTTGTTTTATGCATTTGGGCATAAATAGGGACAAACACCATGTTTTGAATCTTATAGTATTGCGGTGAATATCCTTTATAGCGTTTTTGGAGTGTTTTGGTCATATCTTCAAACCTAGCTTCAGTTCTGATATTCCTTAATCGATTATATAAAGTCTTGTTTAGGTGGGAGGACAACTCACTTAAGTTATTTGAAATGTTAGTAGCTGGTGCGAAATAGTTTTGGATTCCCATTACGACTGTATTGTAATGCCATACAGTTTCAGCACAAGGCTTCTTCTGGATTGCTTTTATAGAATCTTTAATTTTAATAAGTGCATTGGACTTTGCTTTCTTCGTCATATTTGATTGTGCTACAAATCCAAACCTTGTTTGCCCTTTCCTAGTTGCACGAAAGGAAAATCCAAGGAATTCGGAAGATTTCTTCTTTAAATTAATAACCTTTGATTTTTCATCACTTGTCTCAAGATGTAGTCTAGTATTGAGAAAATCCTTGATGGCATAATTCATTCTAACCGCTTGCGAGCGAGTGCGGCATAAAACTTTGAAATCATCGGCATATCTAACGATGTAACATTCTTTTAGGTTTGATTTTTTGAGTTCTCTTACTTTACTTCCATTCCGTTTATAGTCATGGTTGCTCTTAAACGTTTCCCACTGATTACTAATCCACCAATCTAGTTCATTTAGAACAATATTCGATACGAGAGGTGAAAGTATACCCCCTTGCGGGGTTCCTTTGGTCTGTGCACCTTCTCCTTCAACCTCTCCTTTTAATATCTTTGAGATGACAGAGAGTAAAGTTCTATCTTTAACTCCTATTGACCATATTTGTTTAAGTAACTTACTATGGTTCACGTTATCAAAAAAATCCTTTTATATCCACATCTATGCAATGATAAAGACCCACCATATTGATAAGGGATTCGAATCTTGCTTTCGCATGGTGGGTGCTTCTGTTTGGTCTGAAACCGTAACTATGTTTATGAAATTTTGCCTCACAAATGGGTTCTAAAACTTGTAAAATGCATTGTTGAATTATCCTATCCCAAATAGTTGGGATTCCTAATGGTCTTACTTTTCCATTTGCTTTAGGAATAAAAACACGACGAACACATTCTGGTGTATATGATTGGAACATATTCTGAACGTGCTCAATTACTTCTTCTATCGACAAATACTTAATGTCGTTAATGGTTAATTTATTAGTCCCTGCGGTTTTACTCCCAGTGTTTCTTTTGATGTTCCGATAAGCAAGACGTATATTTTCATTGGATTTAATCAGTTTCATTAAGTCATAGAAATTTTGACCATTAACACTTTGAGCATATAAATTATCCAAACAATGTTGCATATCATAATACTCGTTGTGTCTCAGTTTCTTCCGTTTCAACAAGTCGGTGACTCCCTTGGGGGTTGAACCTCTTTTAGTCTTACGAGAACCTTATTAACCGATAAAGAACTGTCTTATATGGTTGAATGATTTTTTTTTTTAGTCTAGTGGCTATCCCTCCAGGTTGATTAGACCTCTCATTGGTACTGTGCCACCACTTTCACTGATATAAAGAAAAGTTATGCAGTAACTATTTATCATTACTGCTTTCCTTATCACCGTTTCATAAAGAGTAAGCTCTCCACGTTATCAGCTTACAAAGTTGAATTATATCTATTATAGAAAGAACTTAGGTGCTTCCTTTAAGCCTGTTAGCCGTTCATATGCCTTTAACATATCATGGACTTTCATATTTGTTAGTTTTACTTATCCATTGCTAACCTCACATTGAGTGATATACACATTTCTATGTATTGTGCGTGTAGACCCGTACATTCAGAAGTTCGTCAGCTAATCCCTTTATTTTAGGCTTTCTCGCATACTCACCATATTCATTCAACTCAAGCATTATGAATTACATCTCTCCATCGAGTAGACTTTCGACAGCCAAACTGCTACGGTAATTTCTCACGCCTTTTAGCCGAGCTTATAACACTATCATTCTTACTAAATCAAATGCTATTCGACTAAGAGAGAACCCTTCTGGGCGTTACCCCGTCATTTGATTCTTCGATATAATCCTTCAGTTCCGAAAGGAACTGTCTGACCTTTACCTGAAGATTGTGACCAATCTCAATTTGAGCCAGAAACATTTCGCACAACAATCGCACCCTTTAGTGTAAGTACATCTTTTCACATTTAATCTAAATCAAACTCAAACTTAAAACCTGCAAGTTTAGCTTATCAAATACGTTTCATGAAGTCCTTTTTCGTTGGGAACATGAAACTAGACATATTTTAAAGAATCCAGTTGCAACAATATATTATGTCTTCTAGTTTGAATACCCTCTTTTTAACTTTAGTAATGAAAATAAGCCAAAACTATGCAACTATGTATAAAAAGCTGCATAATATCGGCTCTAAGGATTTTATACGTTATAGAAGATTAGCTTTTCGTTACATTAACAGAGCCTTTCTAATTAAAAATTATAGGAAAAGCAAATGTAACGAAAGCTGCCCAAAGTCCGTAGACCGGCAAATACTTAGTAACGGCAACTTGGATAGTTGAAGGTCCGGATTTGTTTTGTAGAAAACGCATATAGGAGAGCATAATCCAAATTAGATTTGCCCAGATAATTATGTTTACTCCTAAAACAGCAAGTCTATTAGGCGTAATCCCATAAGAAGAAAGTCTGAACACGATGGCTGACAAAGCCACACTGTCAATGATAAGCGCAAGAACAATTAAGGCAAAATTTATATAATCTGAAATGTTCTTTTTCTCGTCTGAGTCGCTCTCTGTAATGGAAAATATGGTAACGGCCAATACACCAAGGAGTATTCCGTTGAAGGCTATCAGGAAATTGCGGTCCAAGAATGGATTTTTTCCGACCCATAAAACCGTTATAAGATAGACCAACAATGTGACCAGGACAAGAGGACTAAAAATTTTAGCTATATACGGTGTAATATTCTTAGCAAGTTTAAGATTCATTGATACCAGGTATGCAGCCACAATAGCGAGAGCGGCAGCACCAAATAAAACGACATTACTAAAATAGAAGTCTTCTATATCCAAGCCAACAAAGCTAAATAACTGCATGGTTAATGCCGCTAGTACCATTCCGCTAACTGCCATGCTGGAGTAGAGAATACAATATTCCAAATTAAATTTAATATAGGCTAATCTTGTACTGCCTTTTGAATATTCATTTCCTGTAAATGCAAGCCCTACCAATACCCATAAGAATATGGGAAGGTGTAAATAAGCAAGGATAATACTGTCTTTATAATTTAATGGCAGCATATTAAGATAAAACCCGGAAATTAGGAACAACGCTGCAAGGGAATAAATAACACTTTTTTTCGGAGTATTATTGTAAACAAAATAGGCAGCAATAAAGGGAATTATACCAAAAGCCAGGTTAATTGGAGCAATTGCTTCCTGTTCGACAAAATGGAAAATGATCCTGGTGCTTATCCCGGCCAGAATGGCTAAAATGCCCATGAATAAGAAACCTTTCTGAAGCAAGGAAGATTTTTCTGTATTTGCCGTCTCCTTGAAATGCAATCTTTCATGCCAAACGCCAAGAACCTGAGAATCAGGATTTTGTTCCCATGCGTGTGAGAATGACTTTTTAAAAGTTTTCGGGTCTTTTCTATACATTCTCTCCAGCTCATGAGGGTTAGCAATATTTTCAATAATCAAATTGTTAATGTCCATAGTTATATCTCCCCTAACAATTGTTATGTTAAGTTTCCTTAATATGTTTAACTGTCTTCGTCACTTTTGTATTCTAAAATATCTCCAGGCTGACATTCTAAAGCCTTACAAATTGCCTCTAAAGTGGATAATCGAATCGCTTTTGCCTTTCCATTTTTCAATATAGAAAGGTTCGCCATTGTTATTCCAACCTTCTCCGAAAGTTCTGTTACGCTCATTTTCCTTTTTGCTAACATCACATCAATATTGATTATAATTGCCATTGTTATTCACCTCAGACCGTTAAATCATTTTCTGATTTGATATTAATTGCTTCTTGTATTAGTTTTTGGAGAACAGCCGCAAAGACTGCGATAACCATCGAAGCAAAAGGAACAACCAATCCGACAAAGATAACTCCTGGTGCGTCGTCTACTTCCGCAAAGATATAGAAGATCGGCCAAACTAGCACATGCAAAATACTGATTGTGATGGCACAGTATTTGATTTTCTTTAAAGCTTTTACAGATAAATCGGAGAATGCTTTATTTTTGTCAATATAGCGTAAGAGTTTGAAAGCCTGATACAAAGCAAAGTAAAAAGGTATCGCCGATGCATCAAAAGCGATGAAAACGAGATATTTTATAAAAGCAAACTCTGGAAGCAATTTTGCTGCAAGATTCGCCATCTCAGTCACCAAAAAGATGCACAGAGCAAGAACTGGCACTCCTATAAGAATAACAGCTATTTTTAAAAACAACGTTGTTACTTTTTCCATAAAAAGCACCTCACTTATTTATTCTGATTTTGATTTTAATATATATTTTATCGATTTACAATAAATTTTTATTAATTTGAATAACATTTTTATTGTAGATTTTTGTTTTAAGCAAAAATAAAAAGTATTCCTCATTCAAAGAAATGCTCTATAACTTTAAACCATTAAATTTATAACTTGTACAGCTAACCTGCTCCTTTAGCTTAATAAGAACCGCCGTTTCAATTTCGTGAAACAGGTCAATAATTCCTGAAAAAAAGAATTTTTTGGGGAGAGATGAAATTGTTATTATCTCAAGCTTGGGAAACGTATGAATCTGATAAACGTATTGAAGGCTTTTCACCGCAAACATTAAAAGCATATAAACTACAGTCCAGCTTACTTATACGCTTTTTTAATGATGTTCAACTTGATACGATCACTACGGATCAATTAAAAGCTTATTTAGCAAAATCAAGTGAAAGCCTTAAGCCTGCAAGTTTGGCTCATCGAAATCGTTTTATGAAATCATTATTTCGATGGTCTCATGAAGAAGGGCATATTCCCAAAAACCCAGCAGCTAAAATAAAAGAACCTAAAACCGGGAAACGAATTCCTAAATTTTTGACCGAAATGGAAATTGAACATTTACGGGAAGCCTGTTGTTCCCCAATGGAAAAGGCTTTGTTTGAATTCATGTTTTCCACTGGGTGCCGTATAGGTGAAATTGTTTCCTTAGATAAGAATAGAATTAATTGGTCTAACCGTTCCGCCATTGTAAGAGGAAAAGGGGATAAAGAAAGGGAAGTTTATTTTAATATCCGCTGCGATATTTGGCTTAGACGCTACCTTGATCAACGCCAGGATTGCAATCCAGCTATTTTTGTAACAGAACGGTATCCCCATCAAATGAGTATTGCCCAAATGAGATACATCATCAAGCGAATTTCTGGTCGGGCACGAATCAACAAAAACATTCATCCGCACCAGCTGAGGCACAGCTATGCTACTCATTTGTTGAATATTGGTGCACCTCTTGAAGCCATACAGAGCTTATTGGGACATGAGAAAAGTGAGACGACTAGGATATATGCACAGGTAAGTGGGAGTTTAAGGCAAGAGCTTTATAAGAAATATTTTTAAAAGAAGATGCATAAAAGCAATGCCTTAAAAAAAGCATTGCTTTTTTACTCTCGCACCCGTTAGTTGAAGAACTCTATTTGTGTGGTAATGGTTTTTCAGGGCGATTAGGACAGTATTCACAATCAGGGTCACTGCATTTGGATTCAGTCCAATAATTACATTTAGGACAAAAATAAGCATCAAAATCTTCATAGTATACTAAATTAAACTTGCAATTTGAACAACGTTGTTTTTGGTCAATATGACCATAAAATTCAAAGTCATCAATTATTACTTTGTCGTCATCTTTTACTTCTATTTTCAAAATAAGCCTCCATAAGTTTATTAAAGCACCCATTAGTTAAAGAACATTAAAAATTAATTTGAACTACAGCCCTAAAATCTTAACAGTAATAATGAGGAACAATAAAATAATATTTAGCCAGACAAAAAATTTAATCATAACCTCAGCCCAAAACTTTCTACGCAAACCAAAATAAAGGATAACACCATAAAATAAAAGGCTAATAACTATGCGAACTCCAGAAACTTTTTCAATTCCCAAGTCAAAAATGTCAATGAATGTATTTATTAAAACAGAGATAATAAATAAATATAGGTATATCTTATATTTTTTTTCTTTTCTTTCAAACTCATCTTTAAATTCATACATTTTTATTACCTCAATTTATCTTCTTTTTTCTTTAGACTAACAAAAATGTTCTTCAATTATTCTACTTCGTTACTTTAATAAAAAAGGG
>NZ_JBALOS010000019.1:4415-12233 GCF_036962765.1 Neobacillus drentensis | reverse complement strand
TATTGAAGTAAAGCACCCTTTAGCTTAATTAGCTTTTTAACTTTAATTGTTCCACCAGTTTTGATATAAACTCCACCATTCTTCTGCTTCCTCCAAAGAATTAAAGATTTTTTGAGAAACTTCTCCTGTATTATCCTTATTAAATTCGAATGTGTAATTTGTTTCTTTTCCAATACGGGGTCTATTAAAAGGAGAACCCCCACCTACTTGATAGACCTTTACTTTATTAGGAGGAATATGTTTACCTGAACTGTCAGTATAACCTTCAGAAGGGCATTTGGAAATTTCCACATATAGAACACCACCCCACATACTAAATTGAAACATTATTAAATCTGTTTGATTTTCTAATTTCCTATAAAAATGAGGGAAGGAACCCTTAAACCCACGTTCTCTTAATACTGGAATAACTACCTCTTTTAAAGATTTAACCATTGCATCTCGTTCAACTGACATATGTATTTACCTCCAAAAAATGATCAAAACTACTCTATATGTTAGCGTTATCCTTCTTCATCTAACCTGCTTCGTTAGTTGACCAAGCAAAAAAAGGGTTGCCGCAGCAACCTAGTCTTCTTCAACTCTTGCACCCGTTAGTGAAATAAGTAAGTTTCTAAGATTTCCATGCTATTTTGTAAGGATTAATAGAACAATAAACTTCCTAGATATTCAAGTAACTGAAAAAAGAATTATAGTAATTATCCAACTGAATACTGTAATACCTAAAAGGGAATTTCTCATTTTATTTCGTGTATCATTAGTGAGACAATTTAAGTATCGACGAGTTCCCAATCCAATGGACCAAGCAACTATAATAAATAAAGCTAAAACAGTAATAAACCTTGGATTTGGGAAAGTATCGCCCAATGTAGTTACAGCCAAACCATTCAACCCAAAATATAAAAGGAAAATAAGTGCTATCCCATAACCACTTAAAAACCATATGCTGTTTTTCTTCTTAGTCATCTTATCCCTCCTTGTTTTTCAATCTAAACATCCCTTGTAACAAAGAAAATTAATGATAATATTTTACCATAAAATTCTAATTCCTTCTTCAACTCCCTCAGTTTGATACGAATATCTCTCGAATGCTCACTTATTCGCAGGATTTCATAACCCTTGTAATTGGAATTACGTGTAAATGAAATGAGTTCAGATCATTTGGCTTAGTGAAGGCATGGTTAAATAAAGGAGTCAGCTACCACTCCATATTTTACCATATAATGCACATCTCCACGCCGCCCCTGGAGGCTTTCCCTCCCATGTCGCAACGGGTCAATTGCCCTCTCATTCCTTCGTCATGCCTTTCCAAGGGGTGGAGGCCAGTTATACTAAACTGATGGGTCACAGTGCCCTTTTGTTGAAGAAACCTGGTACTCCGTACATATTTGAAATCCTACGAATAAGACAACATTCAAAATTAAAGAGAACTATTTATGATACTTTTTAGTCCTATACTGCTAAAGGGATTAAGGCTTGGATTTTATTGGGACAGTGCGACTCATTTCTTCGTGCTATTCCTACAAATATCCTTGCTAGTTTACCTATGAGTTTCATGATTGATTTCATTTTCTTTAACTTCTTTACCTTCACATTATGGGAATGGAGGGCTTTAAACTCAGGGTTATTCATCACAAGGCTCATAGTTGCTAAGTAGAGGAATCTTCGCAGTCTGGACCGACCACGCTTTGAAATGACAATCTGACCTTTCCATTTGCCTGAACTTGCTTCAGCTAAATGTAATCCCGCATGACGTAATAGAGAGTTTCCGTGAGAGAAACCACTTAGATCTCCTGATTCACCAAGTATCCCGGCTAACGAAATTTCACTTATTCCTTTAATCATAAGTAGTTTTTTTGCAAATGGTATTTTGTAGAGAACTTCTTTTACTTGTTGTTCAACTCTTTCGAGTTGTTTTACAGCGAGGTCATATTCCTCTAATAATTGTTCTAAATGGAATTTATAAGCATCCAGAGCTTGTCCGGTCCCAATAGAGGATTTTGCTAGATTAATGAGTAATTGAGCCTTCTTGGGTCCTGGTTGTCGTTTCATTAAAGACTTCCACCCTCTCATGACATCTAGTGTTTCTAGTGAAGATATTTCATCCGGTGTCGGAAATAAACGAAGGGTTGCGATGGCCCCTTTGCACGTAACATCTTTAAACACTTGTCTGAGTTCTGGAAAGACCACATCCACCCATCGATTTACTTGATTAATAGCCATCACGAGACGTTTAACAATTACATCACGGTTAGAAATTAGAACTCTAAGTTTCTCAAATGATTCTGATGTTGGACGAACAAAGGAATAATAGCCGTTTTTCACCATATCCGCTATAACGAGGGCATCTTTTTTATCACTCTTCGATTGAGTATTGTCACGATTCTCTTTATTTCTTTTTACTAAGTGGGGATTCACAGTAACTACCTCAATGTTTTGTTTATCCAGCCATTTTGATAGGTTAATCCAGTAGTGTCCTGTAGGTTCCATCCCCACTATTGTTGAATCTAAGTTTTTCAGTTTTTGTAAGTTTTGAATCCAACTTAATAGTTTTACGAACCCCTCTTCATTATTTTCAAATGTAAGAGGATCTCCAACTACAATTCCACGGAAGTTAACAGCTCGAGCAACGTGTAATTGTTGGGCTATATCCACACCTACAATTAGATGTGTATCGGAAATTCTTTCAATTAGTTGATTTTGTTTGTCTTGCAATTTAAAATTCATAGTAGGGCTTCCTCCTTAAGACTCTGAGTTTAGATTGGTCTCTATACTCGTATCTTACTGAGGGGCTCTATTTTTTTCAAACCTGATATTTAACGATCTACAGGAATGCTAAACTGCTTCGTTAGTGGAACAAGAAAAAGAGCCGCCGCAGCAACCCTTTGTTAAAAATAAGCACCCTTAAGTTGAAGTACATAAACTTGTAATCATTTTCTTTTTTTCTTTAAATACAATAATTCAAAGATGAAAGCAATTAGACATAATCCCATCACTGAATCAATTATATTTTGAACTAAGATTGAATCAATTTTTAGGATACGAGTGATAATATCAGAAAATAAAATAATAAAGAAAATCGACCACAATATTTTTTGCTTTTTAGAAAGATTAGAAACAGGCTCAAAAAAAGTCGTTAATTTCATAAAAAATCTCCTATTTACCTTTTATTCATCTATTTCAATTATATCAACATAAAGTGATAATCTTCGTTTTTTTACTAAATAATCATATTCCTTCTTCAACTCCACGTTAGTGTAATAAAAAAGCCTTACTCCTTATTGAAGTAAAGCACCCGTTAGTTGCATAACTTGGTAGTAAATTTAAATTAAATTCAATGACAATCCTAAACTGTTTAGCCAATCCTTATAGAAATTTCGCTGATTAAGGATGCTACAAAATTTAAAGTATCATCACAATCAAAAATATCAACTAAATCCTCTGATATAGCTTGTTTTCCAAAATTTAATTTGTAAGCTAAACGTCCACTTCCCATTGATAGTGCCATTGGAGATGGATACACGTTTAATGCAGCACCATTACAAATAATTTGGAGGTTCATTTCTTCTAAATCTTGTCTGAGCTTTTCAGCTTTTTTACTACATAGTAGAATTGCTATTCCAATTTTTTTGGATTACATTAATAAAAGATTGAATTGTTTCTAGGTTTTCTTTTTCCTTCAACGTAATGATAGAGGTTTTTATTTTTATGTTCTCAGTAACTAGGATCGGGACTAAATCACCATTGTTAATTTCGTCTTTTAGGCTGACACTGGCTCCCATCCCTACCCCAATATTATTTAATACTGCCATTTTGATTCCTTCTAAACTTCCAATTTCTATTACGTTTTGTGATAAGAGTTTCATTTGTTCAAAATATTTACTGATCATCGGATCATAACATTCATCAGCTTGTAGTTGTAAAAAAGGAAATTTCGGCAGTAATTGGTCTACCGGGTACCTAGCATATAACTCTTTAGAAACCACTGTAACCAATTCGTCGTCCTCTGAAATCACTATATTTGTCATTCCATTTTTATATAACTCGCCCGAAATAATCCCTATATCGTATTTATATGATTCTATCCCTTTTATAATTTCATCCCTTTTACAGGAAATCAACTTAATCTGTACCTGGGGATATAGCTTCAGTAACTCAGGTATGATATAAGGAAAATAATACGTCCAATAGCCTTCAGTAGCGGCAATCGTTACATTGCCGTACAAATTTGAAAGTTCGTCGAATGATGATTCAATCTCCTCAACTATGGAAAAAAGCTGATCCGTATATGATTTAAGGATTTCACCTGCAGGCGTCAAAAAGGTATTCTTTCCTGCCCGTATAAATAGCTCCTGTTTCAATTCTTGTTGGAGCGTCTGAATTTGTGCAGTTACAGCAGGTTGAGAGAAGTTTAACTTTTGCGCAGCATTTGTAAAATTTAAGTACTCTGCTACGAATTTGAACGTTTTCAGATGTCTTAATTCCATAATAGCTGCTCTCCTTTAGTTACTATCCAGAGAAAACAAAAACGCACTCTAAAAAAGAGTGCGCTACTGACAAATAAAATGAATGCTCTCATCTATCAGGAGTTTTACCCGCTGGAATTAGTACAGTATCTTAAATGGACCTGTTGCTGAGATTTCGAAGGTCCAGTCCCTCCATCTCTCTGGATAAGAAATATTTTTTTATAACAATTTCAATTCATTTAAAAATCGTCAAGAAATACAGTATTTTTAGAATACTAAATCTCCCTCCCTATAATGTTAACTCTTTTATTTTATTAGTTAACATATTATTAATTAATTATATTTTTTAAGAAAGAATTGTCAATTAGTAAAATAAGGTAATTGAACGTTTAATAATAAATATGTTAATTATTCCCATTAAATGATATTCCCTTCACTAGGCACTAACGAAATTATGAATTTAATCCTTATTAAACTAAACTGCTCCTTTAGTTGAAGAAGAAAAAAGCCTTACCCCTTATTGAAGTAAAGCACCCGTTAGCTGAATAGCCTTCTTCTAAAATAAATTAAAGCCTACTACTGCTTTTTTAAAATTAAGGAGTCGGATTTATCATTCCAAGATATGGTTGCCTTAATTTCTTCGTTTTCTTGGGTAACTGCACAACCACTACAAGAATGTCCACCTATTTCAAACACACCATTATTTAGAGAATCTTCACCTTCCGACTTTCCTGATACCCCTTCAACAACATACTTTATCCGTTTAGGAATTGGCTTTCCACCGATATATTTTATTGTTAGATTTGTTGATTCGCTATCTTTATCAAGCACATTTACCTCATAATTCACTTGCCAATTTTCACTTTCACCAATGAAATTCATCAATTTTGATTCTGAACAAGCAGTTAGTAAAACAGAAGAAAAAAGAAATAACATTAAAGCCTTTTTTATCATATAAACCCCTCCCTGTTTTTAATTATATATTAAGAGATTGGTTTTTTCTTCCTTTTTCCTTATTAAACTAACCTGCTTCGTTAGTGGAACAAGAAAAGGCTGCCACAGCAACCTAATCTTTAACTCTTACACCCTTTAGTTTAACAAGGGCCATACGCATTTTATTAAATGATTTTTTACCAGTGTACTAGTTAAGGATTGACGAAGAAATATCCTTCTGGTATATTTTTATAAATAATTAAAGTGACTATATTAAAAACTCTTATCCAGAGTGGCGGAGGGACAGACCCTATGAAGCCCAGCAACCTTCAAGTTTTACTTGAAAAGGTGCTAATTTCTGCAGAATTGTTTCTGGAAGATAAGGGGAGGAATGAAATAGTTTGTTATGACCTCTTCTTATTTATTGTAGAAGAGGTTTTTTGTGTTTGGAATATAAACGAGGAAATAATAAGTTAATGACTATTAGGGGATGATGAGATGAAGGGTGTAAACTTTAGAGAGAGTTCATTAGCATCAGATACGTTAGTAAAAACAAACTTAAAAAATACATCTCAACCTGCGGTCTCAGGTACTAAAATGACTAATACTCATGATAATAAAAATGAACCAGTAGTTGAAATCTCCAGTGAAAATAATTTTTGCATCATTTATGTTAGCAAGTATAGAATGAATAAAGAAGTTGGGTTTGGAAGAAAGCTGCTTCGGATCCTTGAAGATTTTCAACTTTATTATAGGCATATACCATCGGGAGTTGATGCTCTTATTCTTGTTTTACATGAAAATCAATTAGATCAGATAATAGAAAGTAAACTAATACAACGGATTAGTACGGAACTTTCGGCAGATAAAGTGACTATTGAACGTAATATTGCTTTAATTATGCTTATCGGAGGAAAAATGCATCATAATGCTGAAAGCATTGCCAGAGCAGCGAGGGTTCTTGCAGAAAAAAGAATTAATATTGAAATGATACAAATGAATCAAGGATCATCTCAGATAAGTTTAGTATTTGGTGTAAAGGCTCATGATGAAAAAAGAGCTGTTGCAGCAATCCATAATGAATTTTTTGCAAGTGTGTCGATTTGAAATATTAATGATTCCCTACAGGTAATAAAAGGGCATCTAATTATGACTAATAGATGCTCCTTTTCTTTATGTTTTCATTAACGATAACTTCCTATTAAATTAACCTGCCCCGTTAGTTGAAGAAGAATATCCATCTTTACCTTTTAATTAAAGACTTTTAGAATTTCCGACCGAAACTTCTCAGTTCTTGTACAGGCATCAAGGCTCAACTTTAGAAGTTCGAGTGTTACTTCTTCTGATTTTACAAGACCTTCAAAACGTAAGTCCTTAATCCACTCCCAGATATCTTCAAGTTTTCTCTTTAAGAAATAAAATTCAAAGGCATCAAAATCAGGAGTCTCATACTTCATAAATTTCCTGTATTCATTTAGGAATTGTTCGGCATATGGCCCTGTTATGATTAGGATTAGGTCTTGTTCTTGTGGAGCAAGTTTTACACATTCCCAATCAATAAGCATTAGGTTTTGCCCCTGCATAAGATTCCAATTATGAGCATCGGCGTGGGACAAAACAAACTGGTGAGATTTGCTTTTCAAAGTATTTGATAAATACCTCATCCTCTTAATCTTTTCTAATAAAGTGCCAGTATAAGGCTTTACAATGTCTAAAATGATATCGTCTGTATTAGCCAAATCGTTATGAATAAAAGAAGATAGGTATTCGCAGAAATCAATATCAAAACTTTCCTTTACTTGTTGCTTTTTTAATTCATTAGGGATATTTGAAGTGTTTTTGTGAAGTATTCCCAGAATCTTAGCCAGTTCTTTTACCTGATTTGGACTTAGCTGCTTCTCACCAATTGTAGTTCCTTCTAAATGCTCTGAAAGCAAATACACGTACTGTTCGTCTTCACATTTATTACTTTGTGACCTCGTAAAGATTGGATTGACGAGATTGTTTTGTAAATCAGTATGGTTATGCAACCATTTTACTAAAGGGGTATATCTGTCGATTGCAATGATCCACGGAGAGCTGGAAGGCTTTTTTTTGTTGTACACTTTTAAAAAATACTTTACCCTTTTATCTTCTACGAAAAAAGCTAAAGCCGACCATCCACCTGGAAGCTGTTCTATTGAAGTCGCTTCAATTCCATAGTTATGTTTTAAAATAGCAGAAATACGATTATTTATCTCCATTAGATCTCCATTCCTTTATTAAATTTTTTTATCATCAGGATGATATTCTCTTAATTTATGTATTATCTCTTCTTCAACTCCCTCAGTTTGATAAGTATATCTCTCGAATGCTAACCTGTCCGTTAGTGGAACAAGAAAAAAGGGCAACGCTACAACACTCTTGAACTCAAGCACCC
>NZ_JBALOS010000019.1:0-4317 GCF_036962765.1 Neobacillus drentensis | reverse complement strand
CTTTTTATGTTCCATACTCCATTCGTGCATTGAATCTAAAATCGGCTTCAATGTCATTCCATACTCAGTTATAGAATATTC
Source organism: Neobacillus drentensis (assembly GCF_036962765.1). Lineage (GTDB taxonomy): Bacteria > Bacillota > Bacilli > Bacillales > Cytobacillaceae > Neobacillus > Neobacillus drentensis_C. The sequence continues at coordinate 4,236 of NZ_JBALOS010000019.1, read as the reverse complement.
CACTTTAGGTGGGACTTCACGATATACCTCTCGACTTATGAGCCCCTCCTCCTCTAGTTCTCTTAATTGATTTGTTAGCATTTTGGGGGTAATGCCTACAAGTGCTTTTTTTAATTCTCCATATCTCATTGTGCCTTCCAACATTAGATACAATAAGATGATAGGCTTCCATTTCCCAACCAAGATGGAAAGAGCATCGTGTACTTTACAAAATTCAGGTTTTATTTTCATCTTTACCTCCAATAGTATCTTTTTACATACTATATATCTTCAAAGTGCATACTTATATAATTGATTTTAATGGTTTATTATGATTATGAAAAGGGGGCAATTAATATGAATACCGAAAATATTAAACGTCGTGAAATAAAAAAAGTATGGACAGTAACCGAACAAAAAATAAGCAATATTCATACCGCAAGTCCTATCCTTGCACCTGGCAACTGGGTAGATTATGATCCGTTCTTATTACTAATGGAAGATAAATTTCAAAAAGGAGCATTTAGTGAGCATCCTCATCGTGGTATAGAGACCTTAACATTAATCATTGACGGAAGGCTTAATCATTATGACAATGCTATGGGGGCAGGTGGAATCCTAGAAAAAGGGGACCTTCAATTTATGACTGCTGGTAAAGGAGTGATCCATAATGAATCACCACTTGACGGTGAAACAGTTCATCTTCTTCAGCTTTGGGTTAATCTACCTCGTAAATATAAAATGGTAAAACCCCGTTATCAAAATATGCACGCAAAAGATATGCCCGTTCATCAAGAGAACGGTGCCTTAATTCGAGTATATTCAGGTTCGTCTGGAGATATTGTATCGAACACCCTAAATTACGCACCTGTCACGTTTGTAGAAATGGTGTTGGAAGAAGGAGCATCCATTAGTCAAGACCTTCCTGGTACCTATAATGGCTATATTTATGTATTAGAAGGAAGTGGATCATTTGGTGAAAATAAAGTTGAGGCAAGAAAAGGGCAAGCAATGTGGCTAGGTTCCGCAAATGATGGGGAAATGAGCAGTATTCACATTTCTGCAAACGAAAAATTACGTCTTGTTCTTTTTGCAGGTGAACCTCTCAGAGAACCTGTTGTAGCATATGGACCTTTCGTAATGAATTCAGAAGAAGAAATTCGACAGGCTTATCGGGATTATCAGGAGGGTAAATTCGAAACTCCAGTAGATTAAAGATTTACGGAAATAGTTGAATGAATTTGATTAACTCAACAACGAACAAATTAAATAAAGATAATTAAAGGAGCAAAAAGATGATAGGGTTTGGTTTATTGTTAATACGCTTAGTAATTGGATTGTCATTCATAGCTCACGGAGCCCAAAAGTTATTCGGCTTTGGTGGCGGCGGTGGTTTAAAAGTAACTGGGGAGCATTTTGAAAAATTAGGAATAAGACCAGGGGTAACAATGGCGTTACTCGCTGGGCTATCGGAATTAATAGGTGGAGCTATGTTTGCGTTAGGGTTACTTACCCCACTTGCAGGCATTGTGATTGCTGGAACAATGGTAGTAGGAATTTTAAAAGTTCACGGACCAAATGGTTATTGGATTACAAAGGGTGGATATGAATACTGTCTTGCTGTATTAGTTGTAGCAATTGGTGTAGCTCTTACGGGGGCAGGACAATATTCACTCGATGGTATTTTAAATTAAATCTATTTTTAACAAATGTTTTGGAATCAAGGAATCAAACGCTCAGAAGCTAATTCTGAGCGTTTGTTGTTAAACCATCATTAAGTATTTCTATAATGGTTAAAGGGTCTTTGTATGGGACGGGCAACGACATTCTTTATTCAATTAACCTGCATCGTTACTTCAATAAGAAAAAGCCGCCAAATGGCAGCTGGATCTTCAACACTTGCACTCCGTTATTTGAAGAAGGGACTTATATTCTTTTTGCATAAATTTCTTTTACAAATTGCTCTTTGTAATCGGTATATTCATCTATTCCGCCATTTTGCTTTTCAAGAAATTCCATTTTTAGACTTTTATATTGTTCCCGTGTTGCTTCGTCTGAATTTAAGTAATCCCTAAAAAAGATTAAATTTTTCCAGAGGTCCTTGTTATATTCAACCAAATGAATAAAATGGGTCTTTTCTTCGTAGGTTTCATCAGTAAACTTTGCAAGGACGATTTCATTTGGACGCTCCACCCGAAGTCTTAGAAACCCAGCCTTTTTTAGCCCCTGGAAAATTGATTTATCGACGTTATTTATATCATCCACACCCACAACTATATCCAATATAGGTTTGGCAACCATACCCTTAATGGCTGTGCTCCCTATATGTTCAATTCGGTTTTCCTGAATAGGGGTTGAATTTAGAATTTCTTGTTTCACCCTAAGAAACTCTTTTTCCCATTCAACGTTATGTGGTTCTACTCTCACTTCGTCACGTTTTAGCCCCAATTTCATTTAACCACCTCATTTACAGGATGATTTAATAATACCATTTATTATTAAAATTTCCTTCTTAAACTAACCTGCTTACGTTACTTGAAGAAGGGAAAAGTGATCCTTCGTAATTGAAGCATCGCACCCGTTAGCTTAAGTGTATCTTTTCAAAATCCTGAAAAAAAGGATGTCAATTCATCCCTTTAGTTGACACAACAAAAAGAGTTGCCGAAGCAACTCCTAGTGTTTTACTCTAGCACACGGTAATTTAGCAATAACCCATTAAATCAACTTAGCAAACCAAGCTACATAATATGCGGCAGGAATAAACAGTAATTGAGCCACAACAGTACCCAAAAATTTAGAACTGATCATTGTCAAAGAATAACTTTTTAAATATATATAATTAGTTTGTTTTTTCATTACTTTATCAGCTAATACGGAAGCTTTAGGGTCAATAAACAATGATAATAAAATTGTTGCTATACCATTTATAATCCCAGAAGACATTGATGCAGCCTGAGCATAACCTTTAGGTACTAACATAGATGCATATATTGAGGATAGTACCCCAATTGTAAAAACAGCTGAAATGATAACATTAATCACGAAGAGTCGTTTGGGAATAGTTTTCCAGGTAATTCCCTTTAGATATGTAAATCTAGGTAGCCTAAAACACATAAAAATTTTTCTTATGCCTTTTCGATTGAATTGATTAGCAAACAAACCAATTATTGAACCTCGTTGATTTGAAAGCTGCACAATAGCTCTTGAAAAGATATTAATGAAGGTCGGAAACAACAGAATACCGAACAATACGCCAATTGTAGTTACACCGATTAATATTCTATATTGTTCCTCAATGTAGTGTAATTTGTTTATATCTGGTGCTTCTGCAATCAGTTTAGCTGTCAAAGGTTGTTGAAACATCGTAGAAAACCTTGAAACAATCACCAGTGTACTAAACAAGGATAATGCTGTTGCAATTAATTTTACTCGTGCTCCTGAAATTCTAGTTGAATAAGCTAATGTTTCAATCATTGTAATTATCAATATGAACAGAGAAATTAATAAGACCTTGCCTGTAATTAGTTCCATAAATATCTCCTTAAAAATAATGATAGCCATATTATAAATTAAATTATATTGTTTTGGAATTATTTAGAAGTGCTAAAAATTCTAATAATATTGATTTCCTTATTCAACTAATCTGCTCCGTTAGCTCAATAAGAAAAGCTGCCAAGAATGACATCTGGATGTTCAACTCTTGCACCCGTAAGTTCAATAACAACCTTAAGAGAAGCAGGTCACTAATATTTAACGAATGTGGTAACGCTTCGTTTTGATGCAATAGTTCGTCTGGAAAGCTCTTCTTTCCATTTTTTTGAGTCTAATTGATATTCACCGTATTGATCTTTGTAAGTTTTTTTAAAGAGATTAATTGTTCTGGACTCTTCTGGATAATTATGTGATAAGGGATAACCCAGTCGTCCTTCCTCAAATATATATAGTTCTACAACGTCCCCTATTTCCATAAATGAATCCAAGAATGTAATAAATTCAATATCTTCACCTCCAAGTTCATAAACATAAGGGAGGGTAAACGGCAAACTTTCCTTATACGCTTCACCATTTAGAAATGGATAATTATTTTCACTTGTGTGATATTCAGGAATAGGTTTTAATGTAGCGATAAAATAATGAGCTGTCATTGAAAAATCCCTTTCATCAATACAATATTCTTATTAAAGCAACCCATCATAAGTATAACCTTGAATAATATCAATGTTAATTTTCATCTAATGTCTTGTTCAACTAACCTGC
>NZ_JBALOS010000018.1:0-10730 GCF_036962765.1 Neobacillus drentensis | reverse complement strand
GATTTATATTAGTACTTTTTTGAGTTATTTTAATTCAAGAATAACTTACTTAAAGAATAATTCAGATTGAATAAGAACAGGGATAAGCAATCTCTTGACATATCATCTCAAATTAAATACAATATTTCTAGAAATACTGAAATAAGAAAATAAGAATTACTGAAAGGAGGTTTCTAACGATGAATGATGATATTGCAGTAAAAGTCTATAAGGCACTAGGTGAATCAACTCGATTACAAATCGTAAAATTACTTGCACAGCAATCAGAGTTAGCTTGCCTGGAAATGGCAAATCAATTAAAAGGTCCTGCCAATTCGACATTAACGCATCATTTAAAACCATTGCTTGATTGCGGATTATTATCAGTTCGCAGAGAAGGAACCTTCAGATATTACAGTTTACAACGAGCAGTACTTGCACAACACGCACCCGCTTTACTTTAATGTTAAAGCGGTATAATTTTACATTTTATTTCAGTATTTATAGAAATATCGAATAATAAAAATGAACGGAGGAAAAATATATGAGTCAAATTACTAATGAAACAAATTCTTGGGGTTATTTAAAAAATGGTTTAGAAAGTAAATTGTTTGAACCGATAAAAATCGGAGCTTGGAATTTACGATCACGTATCGCAATGGCACCTTTAACAAGATCTTTTGCAGATGATCAAACAGGAGTAGTGGGAGAGGATATTGTTGAATATTACCGAAAACGTGCTGCCGATGGAGTTGGTTTAATCATTTCAGAAGGAACGGTCATAAGTTCACGTGGAAAAGGCATTCCTGGAATTCCAGGCATTTATTCGGACGAACAAATTATGGGATGGAAAAAAGTGACTGATGCCGTGCATAAAGAAGGAGGAACAATGATCGCTCAAATATGGCATGTTGGTCGTTTATCACATCACGAGCTTGCAGGATATCTGCCACCTCAAGCACCATCAGCTATTCCAGCTGAAGGCCTTGTCTCTCGTTTCCGTAAGCCATATGATGTTCCTGAAGAAATGACAATTGAAGATATTAATGAAGTAATCAATCAATATGCGCAAGCTGCGAAAAATGCAATAGCAGCAGGTTTTGACGGTGTGGAAATTCATGGTGCACACGGATACTTGATTGACCAATTTAATTCAGATATAACAAATCATCGTACAGACAAATATGGTGGTGACCTTGCTCAAAGATTAACGTTTATGAAGGAAGTAATTAAGGCTGTTATTGACGCAATCGGTACAGAACGAACAATGATCCGATTCTCTGCTCTTAAAGCAGATATACCAAATTACATGTGGGAAGATCCAGAAATGGTTATTCGTACATTTGTTGAGGCATTTAAGGAAGCGGGTGCAACCATGATTCACCCATCGATTATGCAATTTGATCGAGTGCTTGCAGATGGAAAAACGATGCATCAATTGGTCAGAAAATATTGGGATGGTGTCATTATTGGGGTAGGTACATTAAATCCAGAAATGGCGAATCAGGCGATTGAAGAAGGAATAATTGATGTTGCTGCTTTCGGACGTCCATTCATTTCTAATCCTGATTTTATTCATCGTTTAAAAAATGGTGAAGAATTGGAAGAATACGATGCTAAGAAGCATCTTAATACATTGATTTAATGCACTAATATAGAAAGAATCTTATAAAGATTTTTCCATGTTCGAGTTGCAGGGAATGCGTAGCTCCTTCCATTGTAATTCCGATATATGCATCGCAGTAAATCAATAACGACAGGCATCTTTGCCATATTAAGACAGTAACGGTCAGAGAAAAATTACGCAAAATTATTGAAATGAACATGTTAGTCTGGAATGAATATATGTTTATTCATTTGAAAACGATAAAAAGTCCACAATATAAAGAAGAGAAGAAAGAAATGATGAAAGCAGTTTGGAAGGGTTTTAAATATTAAATTAAGGAGGCGTTGGCATGATTGAACACGTTGTAATCATCAAGTTCGATAAAATGACGACACGAGAACATAAGGATAATGTGATTCAACAGCTGAGAAGTTTAGTAAATTCCATACCAGGCATTGTTGATTTGCGTTGTAATCACAATTTTTCCGAAAGGAATCAAGGATTTGATATTGGTCTAACCATTCGATTTGAAAGCATGGAAGCATTAAAGGCCTATGGTCCTCATCCAGAACACCAAAAGGTAATTTCGTGCATGATCGAAGCTGGAATGACTGACATTATTATTGTCGATTTTGAAATTTAGTTGTTTAAGCTTCTATAGTAATGGAAAATCAGCATTTTATGTATTTTACCAAAATTTTCTAAATTGCAGAACATAATGAACAAACAAGGAGAGATTAGCTTGAAAACATTAGTCATCGTTACTCACCCTAACATCGAACAGTCCAGAATTAACAAGACTTGGATGGAAGCCGTACAAAATCAAGATAATGTTACGATTCACCAATTGTACGCAACTTATCCTGACCAAAAAATCGATGCTGCTAAAGAACAGGAGCTGCTTTTGGCTCATGACCGCATTATTCTTCAATTTCCGTTCCAATGGTACAGCACACCGGCTTTGTTGAAGGAATGGTTCGATGTCGTACTTGTTGGGGATTTCGGAATACGAGGCGATAAGTTGCGCGGCAAATAACTGGGAGTAGCGGTTTCTACAGTCGGTCCTGCGGAATCATATCAGCCTACCGGTTATAACCGTTACACAATGGAGGAATTGTTGAAGCCGATTCAGGCTACGGCTACGAACCCATTTATCGGTATGACCTTTATGACACCGTATATTTTGCACGGGGTTAGTAACGTAACCGATGAGCAATTGGCACAAAACGCTGCCGAATATGTAAAATACGTAACAAAGATGTCAGTAACGGTTTAAGCTGAAGTAATTGTAATAATTAACATAAAAAAGATCATTCTTTTGAAAAGGATTTTTGTTTTTCTTGTTCAACTAACGCATGCTTGTGCGGCCGAGCATAGGTCGTATCATATAGCGGGTGGGATTCCCGTCGAGTAAGAACTAGCCATTCGCTCGTAGCGAGTCTTGGAGGGCTAAAGGTAACTTTAGTCTTTAAGCGTAGACAGTGAGGTAATGGGCCGAAAGCCAAATGGTTGAAGGGATTGAGCTCCATAATGTTAGAAATTCGAGAGGGTTGATGCCTTAAGCATAGCAGAAAACTACATTTTATCCTTCGTTAAAGGCAAGAAGGGTAAAACCTCTCTGGAGTCAGAGACCTTGGCACGTTATACATTGATATGATACGGCAACTCGGGAGACCCTACCGGTCTTTTCTTTTTTTTAGAAGAGTATGGTGTACAAGCGATAACAAGCAAGGAAACCAAATACCGTGCTAGGGAGTCGGATAGCAGCGTAGTACCAATGAAGTTGGGTAATGCCGATGGAGGAAAGGCTAGCTACCAGTTATCACCCTTACTAGGGATACATTTACTACACGCAGAGGTAGGGATAATAAATGGAAACAAAACTACTAAGGATAGCAGAATTAGCAAAATCTGATCCGAAAATGAAATTTACATCTCTTGCACATTTACTAAATAAGCAAGCGCTAGTTCAATGTCACTTTGAGCTACCTAATAAGAAGGCAACTGGGATTAACGGTACAACTAAAGAGCAATACAGTGAAAATTTAGAAGAAAACATAGAGGATTTAGTAAGTAGGCTTATAAACAAAAGCTATCGTCCTGTTCCAGTAAGGAGAATGTATATTCCAAAGCTCAATTCTAACAAGAAAAGACCACTGGGAATACCGGAACATGAAGATAAGATTGTTCAAAGAGGCATTACGAAGATGCTAAATACCATCTATGAAAATGATTTTCTAGACTGTTCTTTTGGATTCCGTCCAAATCGTAATTGCCACGATGCATTGAAAATACTGAACCACTATATTGAAAAGAGGTCAGTAAATTATGTAGTAGATGTAGATATTAAAGGATTCTTTGACAACGTTGACCACATATGGATGATGGAGTTCTTAAAACTGCGAATCGCTGACCCTAACCTACTAAGAATAATTGGTAGGTTTCTTAAAGGTGGATACATGGAGGAAGGTAAGAAATATAAGACTGACAATGGCACACCGCAAGGTGGAGTAATATCTCCGATATTAGCCAATGTATACCTCCACTATGTCCTTGACCTGTGGTTTGAGAAAAGGGTTAGAAAACAGTGTATAGGACAAGCATACATGGTGAGGTATGCAGATGATTTTGTTTGTTGTTTTCAATATAAGAGCGAAGCTCAGGAATTCTTCCAATCATTAAAGCTAAGATTAAAGAAGTTCAACCTAGAAGTAGCTGAGGATAAAACCAAAATTATACCCTTCGGGCGTTTTGCAGAGAAAGATGCAATTCAAGAGGGGAATAGAAAACCAGCAACCTTTGATTTCCTAGGCTTTACACACTATTGTGGGAAAAGTAAACAAGGAAATTTTCGAGTAAAACGGAAATCAAGCAGGAAGAAAGTCCAAGGTAAACTCAAAGAATCTAAAGAATGGTTGAAGAGTAATAGAAATAAAGATATTCATATGATTATGGATAGATTTAGACGCTCGCTTGTAGGTTATTACAATTATTATTGCATCACAGATAATACCCAAAGTGTAAACAAATTCAGAGACAAAATCGGATACATACTGTTCAAATGGCTCAATAGAAGAAGTCAAAGGAAATCATTTACTTGGGATAAATTCAGACTCTTTCTTAATAAATATCCATTACCTTACGCAAGAGTTAAGGTTAATATATATGACTTAAGAAAAGAGATTAGCTACATTTTGTAAATGATAACTAGGAGGAGCCGTGTGCGTTAATAGCGCAAGCACGGTTCTGTGAGGGGGGAGGAACACAATCTGCCGTAAGGTAGAGAGGTTTCCTTCTACTCGACTAGTTGAGCAAGACATTTGTATTTTATGTCGTCAAAAAGACTATATAAACCAGAAAATGGCTTGCCAAAACTGAAGTCAGTTAGCAAGCCATTTTTATTGTCATTTATATGATATGCAACTCAAAACGGAACTCTTTTTTTTCTATAAGGATGGGTTTTTGATAAAAATTCGAATAAAACAATGATGTCAAATTAAAAAACGTTCCGTCACCTTTAAGTCTTTAACTTTGACATCCCTGTATTCGTAATCTCAACTTCCACTTGAATGTCTCTTAGTGAATTCTGTGTGAAGGGGAATGACTTTCTGCTTGTCAACCGCTTCCAATCTGCATATCGATGGCGGAACATGGTTTCCTCCAAATGGTAGACGTCTACATTATTTTTCAAACCTGCGGTATACGTTGAGCGAATCTCAGCCTTGATTCTTGCTTCGGCTTCTGCTTTCAACTTTTTCGTTGTCATTGGGCCGTTCAACTGGTTTAATTCACCGTGAACTTTGATGTGCAGGTTGTAGACGGGCTCTCCATTCGCCGAAAGCTTAGATTTCACGCTTACCTTAGGCTTCTCAAAGTACAGGACTGCTGTAATGTCCCCTTTGTCATCATTCAAAGCAAGTGCTGTATGAGTGGTATTCTCTTCCAACCACCGCACCCCCAGTAAATCATCCTTGGACATCCAGCGCGGCTTCTTCTTTGTATGGTAAATAATCGCTCCGTTAATTGTCATCTCAGGCATTTTTTTCTTTTTTTGTTTCCAATTATTCTTGTCGATTGAAAGTGTCGGCACAATAATTGAGGTACTTGGTTCCGAATAAAGTGCTACAAATTCCAAAAACTTCAGCGGCCGGATCATGGAATGCTGCTTATAATTGCTTTCTGGGGAGTTCAGTTTCGTAAAAAGCGGAGACGAAGGAAACATTGGTGTGATGGAGAAAAGATCATCCATCGGTTCCTCTGTTGTAAAAATCCAAGGCGTTAACCTTGCCTCAGAACGTTCAAACATATCTATTGTTTGATTCAGATGCATTTGCATCGCTTCCTGTGTGAACACCACCGACGATACTTGCCCAATATGAACTTTTTGCTGTATGCTATTGTACAAATTATTCCACGCTAACAAAAATGTGGAGCCAGTGGCCTTGCCCACCCATATGTTGGAGGAAGCTTCCTTACTGCTGGCACCTTCCACTTTACCTACAGAAGCAAAGTCGACCATCTGGATGTACACGACAAACTGATTATCTACGTAATCAATGCCAACTGCTGAGGCGTATGACATGTCCTTCAACACCTTGTAATCCCAGCACCCAGTCAAACTAGGCACCACGAATAGCAAAATCAGCAAGAGCAATAGGCGATACTTTTCACGCTTCATTCTGAATCATCCCCTTGCTTATGCGTTTTTTTCGTCCGCAGAAACTTCGGTGGCTTTCGTTGAAAAGGTTTCGGAAATTGAATGAGCGATTTGATCGAGTCAGCGTCGAGTGGATCGATCAATTCAGAAAAGAAAGGCATACCAAACGATTTTAACGTCGACATGTACAGTACGATAGAATAATTAGCTATTAAAAACCCAAAAAGGCCGAGAACGCTCGACAACAGCAGCACGAATTGCCGCATAAAAATGATCGACGTTGCATATGATTGGTTGACTAGTATTAACTGCGCCATAAACGATATCGCTACGATTACAATAATGTTAGGAGAAGTAAGTCCTGCACGTATAACTGCATCGCCGACGATTAATCCTCCGACAACCGAGACGGTTTGTCCTACCGGCCGTGGCAAAAGTTTACCAGCCTCACCAAACAGTTCATACAAAAAGAGCATAGCAAATAGTTCAAAAGAAGGAGAAGTTGGGATACCAGAGCTATTTAACGATATTGTTGCCATTATAGGAAATGGAAGATGCTCCGTATGATATGATACTAGCGAGATGTACAATCCCGGTAGCATCACAGTTATGAAATAGGCGAGATATCTCATCAACCGCTCAAACGTAACATAAAAATACGGCATGTACATATCTTCAGCCGATTTTACCAAATACTGAAAATTGATTGGGGCGACCAAAGCGGCAGGTGCCCCATCAATCAAAATGCAAAACCGCCCTCGCTGTAACGATTCCACCACATAGTCGGGCCTCGTACTGTAGGAAATTAACGGCAGAAACGAAAAAGGCGAGTCGGCAAGCAAATCCTCTAGCGGGGAGACGCCGTTGACAATGTCCACGTCAAGGGAATTTAATCGCTTTCTTGCCTCTTTCAACACTTCCTCGTTCAGTACATCGGAAAGGTACATCAGGGAGATTTTGGTCTGGCTTCGTTTCCCGACCACAAACGATTCATTGCACATTGTCGTACTCCGTACCCGCTTCCGAAGCAGAGCTACGTTTGTCTCCACTGACTCCGTAAACGAGTCGCGTGGTCCTTTCACTGCCACTTCATAGGTGGATTCTTCCGTCTGGCGCTGAGGAAGTTTAGCGACATTCAGCGAGAACAACTCGCCTGATCCTTCAAAAAGCAGCAAAAGTTCTCCCGCAAATACCTTCGTAACAATCTCCTGCTCTACCGCATTTCGACTCCCTTCCAGCGAGATAGGAAGCAAAGGTAACGATTTGTTTTGCTCCAACTGTGGAAGCACCACTTGATTAATTTGCACAGGATCAGCCAGTCCTGTGCAAAAGAGGAGAAGTACCTTCTCGACATGAGGCTCTGTTCCATATTCATGTAACTGGATTTGTACATCGGCACAAGCGGTGAAAAGGCTGCGTAATTTCTGCTCTTGAATTATAAAAGACATGGAGATTCACCCTCGTTTAAATTGGATCGTGTAGCTAAAGATCAGGAGAACTAGTGAGATTAGAATGACCATAGGAATAAGTAATGGAAAATAATGATTTTTCAACATGCCATAGTATTCCGTATCGGAGATCGGTACCAAAGCAAGTACCAACACTGCAAAGCTAATTACCCACAGCGTACTATTCCTTACTCGTTTACTCTTGAAATTTAGCACATCCACACATAAATACAATGACATTGCAATGCGGATTACTGCCCCCGACATCCATTGGAAAAATGATATAAAGTCAAAATGTGTAATATATGTAGTTATTTCCGCCAAACGCCATTCCTCATAAGCCGGGTGTCTTTGTTTTGCGGCGAGATGCGGCCCGAACTCCGCAATGGCTGCAAGAAGCGGTCCAAGTGTAAGCCCCACAAGGATTATTCCAATCATAACTAAATGCCAAAATTTTACCTTCTGTTTTATGTGATGCTGAAATAGTAGAAGAAACAAAATCTCCACTAGGCCGCCAGCCGAGTACAAACTGCCTTTCCAGACCGGCCCCCAGCCGTTTTGCATCATAGGCAGCAACCAAGAATAATGCTTGTATGGTATGTTAGTCAACATGACAAAAAAACCGAACAAAACCACCATTGGCAGGAAGAGAGCAGACATTTGTGCAATCGAGGAAATCCCCGCAAGAGCTGTCATTGAACAGAGGAGCATGATGCAAAATGCAATGACAAAGATCGGTGTCGCTTTCAAAAAGTCGATGGAAATCCAATACGTTGTTTCTTTTAGTGTTATTATCGTAATTGCCAGCAGAAAAAGCTCTAACGGGATAACAATCAAAAGAAAAGCCAGATTTCCAAATTTCTGTTGAATCAATAGCATTAACGATTGCTGATTTGTTTTTCGCATGATGTAATATAGGACACCAAGCCACAAAAAAAAGGGCGGAATGGACACGAGTACCGAGATCCACGCATCTCTTCCTGCTTGGTCGAGAAGAAGTGGTAACACGAATACATGATTCATCAATCCAGTCGAGAGAATGACGATCATCAAAGCTGGACTTATGAAAATTTTCGTAGAATTCATTGCTGACAAATTCTCATTCCCTTGCATCAGTTTTAATAATGGTAGATTTTCCTCAATACTTCCACTTTATTCCTTATACCGTAAGATAGTTTTTTTGTTCTATAATTTCTTGGAGGAATGAACATACATACAAAAGTTCCCATAAATGATTTCATAACACAAAAGGATCTGTTATAGGCTGATTCGGACAGAAAGTTGAATGAAAAACCGCCTTTTGTAGCCGATTAAAAATAATCAGAATCTTGTTACTATAAAACCAGTTGAAAAACTCAATAAATTGGAGAAGAGAGTGTTTCTGGTGGAAGTTCTCAATATCTCAGCATGCGGCTAATTCAAAGAATAAATCATTTTCAAATGGAGGAATATCCATGCAAGAAAGTATTGATTCACGATTCTTTCGTAATGCCTGCGGTCAATTCTTAACGGGTGTAACGATTGTGACTACTACCGGGGAGAATGGAAAGCCCGTGGTAATAACGGCAAACTCATTTACGTCGGTTTCTTTAGGTCCTCCACTTATATTAGTTAGCTTGGATAAAAAACTAGGATCATATAGTGCGTTTATGAATTCCGAAGGGTTTGCAGTCCATGTTCTGGCAGAAGAGCAACAAGAATTATCAGGATACTTTGCCAAACGTGGTGTAGATAAATTCCAGGAACTTGATTATAAAGAAGGATTGTATCATGTGCCTGTAATTTCGAATGCCTTGGCTGTGTTTGAATGCAAGGTAGACCAAAAAGTGGATGTAGGAGATCACACATTATTACTCGGCAGAGTGGAGAGAGTCCAAATTAACGATCCAACTCGGCGCCCATTAGGTTATCTACGTGGACGTTATACCGTACCGGAACAGGAAAAAGAGCTAACAAAATAAGGTATTTTAAATCCTGCCTCATCAAAGCATTCTCCTCTTTATTTCAGGTCTAAATTTTAGGAGATGCATGTCTATGAAAAAGATTTTGATAGAGGAGCGTATCGTTTATGAATACTAGACTATCTGACATTACTGCAAAACTGACCCGTCACCTTCATGATGTCATACAGGAATTTCAGGTTACGGTAGAAGAATCAACAACCGCTGCCTTATGCATTGCTTGATGTTCGGCAAGCAAACGAACATGGAAATTATGAAAATGAAGACCCGGAACAGCCGGACTATAATCTTAGGGGCCGAATCCAATGCGATATGAATGGTCGATTTGAAATACAAACCATGGTCCCTGCTGCTTATGAAATTGGAAAACGAGGACCAGTTGGACAACTATTAAAAAGTATCGGCAGGCATTCCTGGCGTCCGGCACATATTTATTTTAAAGTAACGGCTGCTGGATTCGAACCGGTTACCACTCAGTTATTTATTCCAGATGATCCATGGATCGAATCCGATTCAATTGGTGCAGTAAAGGAATCACTTATCTTAAAAAAGGGCAAATGCGACGACCCTAGAGAAATATTAAATCGAGGTTTTGACAAACCTTTCAATACCTCACATTATGATTTTATTCTTCGTCTGTGACCTTATTTCTACCTTAGGGCGTGAAAGAGCAAGGCGTTTTTCCCAATGTTAGGAATGAAATCATTTCGAACGGCCTAACAGATTCGTACCGGTATTGAAGCCATGCATATGCTCAAAAAAGAACAACTGGATATTCAGGTCAGTCTGCCCAAAATCAGAAAATATTTATCCATCAGTTGTTGGGACTTTCAGCATAAAGTACTTTCAAGCTAGAAATAGATTTTATTTTTCGTATTTCGTGTATTTTTGCACCTAAAGCCATGAAAATCATGAAAATAGGTTTCCCTGACTTGAAAAGAGGCAACCCTGCCCAATCATATTTCATTCTCTGTCGTGCGGGGATGGTTAATGGAAGTATCATTTTTGCAATTGTTGCATCTTGCAGTAAGTCATCGTTTCGCATATGGAGGAATTGACACTTACCTATTAGTAAGTTA
>NZ_JBALOS010000017.1:2951-12414 GCF_036962765.1 Neobacillus drentensis | reverse complement strand
TGGTTAGATGATTCTATCTTTTTACAGCCGAAAGATGTGATTTTAAAAGCGATGAATATTGCTAGTGCCAATAACAAGCGAAGGCTAAGCTATGTGGTTGGAATTCTGAAAAACTGGGAAAATGAATCTTTACTGACCGTAGAAGAAATTGATTCGTATCATGAGAACCAAAAGTCCGGACCAAAGCATAGGCAATCAACCGAATCGCATCCTGCTGGAAGAGCTATTCCTAGTGGATTTGAACTCGACCTTACGGCAGGTGAAGATTGATGAGTATTGCTGAAAAAGCGTTTTTAGGAAGCTTGATGAAGGCGGAGTACTTATTCAAGGATACAGGGTCCAACCTGAACAACTAGAAAGTACACGGTATAAAGAATTAATGCGGAGAATGGTGGAGTTAAACCGGGCGGGGAAGAATGTTGACTTAATCACATTGACTACCTTACCAGACCTCGATTCATTAGGTGGAATGTCTTACCTATCGGAGCTGTTATCCTACGCGGATCTTGAGAAATTTTATGGGATGGAGAAGCTCATTCTTGATCTGTGGAAGGAACGGAAAAAGAGAAATATCTTGATAGTTGCAGCGATGAATGATTGGGAGATTGCTAGAGTCATTGCTAAATTGGATAAAATTAACCAAATGAAAATGGAGGATTATACGTCCTTACAACAAGCGTTATCAGGTATCTATGAGGCCCCCTGGGAAGATCAAGTAACGTTGAAAAGTGCAACAACGGGCATCAAAAAGCTCGACGAAGTAACGGGAGGCTTCCAGAATGGCGAAGTGACGATTCTAGCAGCTAGACCATCGATGGGAAAAAACGATGTGATGCTTCATTTTGCCAAAACGGCGGGTTGGGCAGGGTTTCTGCCACTCGTATTTTCCATGGAAATGCCTGAAAGGCTGATAACCACTCGATTAATGGCTTCGACAGCGGGCTTTAACCTTGCAAAATGCGAGATCCAAAAAGAATGCTCAATCAAATTCAAAAAAATAAATGGTCGGATGTGATTGGTGATCACACTGAAACCCATATGCAAATTTTTGATAGGGCATGACAAACTATTGCCGAAATGAGAGCAAAAACGCGAAAAAGAATTGATCAGTGTTAAGTAATCGATAAAAAGGATCGATTTTGATGAATCAAATTCCATACAAGAATCCGGCAGTTGAAGATAATTAGAGTTTTATAGGAGAATGAGATTAAAAGAAATTTAATAATAACCTACTTTTATAAAAATAAAGCAAAAGTGAGTGCAATATTGTTGGAGCCAAATGATGTGACATCATTGAACAAGTATAGAAACCCCTTTAAGATATTGGGGTTTCTATTGTATTAATTACTATCAGGGCTCTTGATTATAAAAAAATACTATTGACAGTCTTTTTCTTATTAAACTAAAGGTATGGATTTATGGGTAAAATATGCCCAAAGGTGACTATATACATAAAATTTTTCATTCCCTTTTCTTTCCTTTAATTTTGTTACACACCAATCCTGCATTTGCTGAAACAGAGGCTAATCAATTAGAAAGCCCAATAACATCATTTATGTCGGGTTTGCAACCTGAGACCCTTTAAAAAAGTTGTAGAATTATGGATATTAGGTTTGAAAAAATCGAAGTGGTGCTGTTCAATTTGCATTGCTTTTGCCATCTCTTCAAAAACAAACAAGGAGGAAATTCGAACAAAGGAGTTAAGGTAATGGGCAATCAAGTCCGTGGGTAGATAATGTTCTTATTGTAAAAGTAAATAAGAATAGCGATAAAAAGCTACAATATTACAGTTGCATTAACTCATATGCAAATTACTGAAATAAATTATAAGTTCGGTTAAAAGAAGGAGGTTGTACCGAAAAATTGTCTAACTCTTTGAATAAATATTCTAATTCTTCTATAAAAAGTGATTCTAATGGAATTAAAAGATTGCTACCTTTTTTAGGTCCTGCCTTTATTGCTGCTGTGGCATATATCGACCCAGGTAATTATGCAACAAACATTTCGGCAGGGTCTAAGTATGGATACACATTATTATGGGTCATTTTAGTTTCTAATTTAATGGCAGTTTTGATTCAGACGATGTCTGCCAAGTTAGGGATTGCAACAGGTAAAAACTTGCCTGAAGTTTGCCGAGAGAAATTTTCAAAGAAGACTTCAATCCTTTTATGGCTTCAAGCTGAACTTGTAGTTATGGCAACAGACCTTGCAGAATTTATTGGTGCATCGCTTGGACTCTATTTGCTTTTTGATATCCCACTTGTTTTCGCTGCTATTATTGCAGCCATTGGTTCATTCGTAATTTTGGAGATTCAAAGGCGAGGAATGCGTCCGTTAGAAGCTGTTATTACAGCAATGATTTTTATTGTAGTAATTGTCTTTGGGGTTCAAGTTTTCTATGCAGCACCAGATGCAGTGGCAATTCTCTCTGGTCTTTTCACACTCAAATTTGAGGATGTAGATAGCGTTTTATTAGGAGCTGGTATGCTGGGAGCAACAGTGATGCCACATGCCATTTATCTGCATTCTGCCTTAACACAAAATAGAATTGTCGGAGAAACCGAAGAAGAACGGAAAAAGATTTTTCATTATGAGTTTGTAGATGTCATTATTGCGATGATTATTGCAGGTGGGATAAACGCAAGTATGTTAATCGTACCAGCGGCTTTATTTAATAAAAACGGACTTAACGTAAGTGATTTAGAAGTTGCCTTTAATGAATTTGGAAAAATACTTGGACCTTTTGTGGCTATATGTTTTGGAATTGGATTGTTATCTGCTGGATTATCAAGTTCTTCAGTTGGTACCATGTCAGGTGACATCATTATGCAAGGCTTTATTAAACGACGCATACCTATTTATTTGAGACGATTTATTACAATGATACCGCCGTTAGGAATAATTTTAATGGGAATTAATCCTTCTAAAGCTCTTGTAATAAGTCAAGTTGTCCTCTCTTTTGGAATTGCTTTTGCTTTAATACCTTTAATAATGTTTACAAGTAACAAAAAAATAATGGGAAAACTTGTAAATCATTTAGTAACGTCGATCTGTGCGTGGATAATTGCTGTAATTATTATAACTCTAAATTTATTTTTGTTATATCATACCTTTATTAACTAAAGAAGGCATATTTACAAAGTGATATTTCCTTAAAATAAAATAGATAAAAGCTACTATAAAGCAGCCCTAATCAATTGAATTTTTTATAACCCTTTGGAGGTCAATAAATGAACGTATATTTGGCGGGACCATTTTTTAACTCAGAACAAATTGCACTGTTAGAAAAATTAGAAATACTTTTATTAAACAAAGGATTAAATGTTTTTTCTCCACGAAAATACAAAAGTGAGTTTCCTTTTGGATCCTATCAATGGCAAAATCAAAACTTTGTTACTGATGTAAATGCAATTCAGTATAGCGATATTATCTTTGCAGTATATAACGATCAGGATCCTGGAACAATGTGGGAAGTTGGATATGCATGGTCGCTTAAAAAACCTCTCATTATTTTTAATACTAAAGAAAAAGTGCTAAACCTTATGATTACACAATCTTTACATGCTTATTTAGATAGCTTTGAAAAAGTAATTCATTATGATTTTAATAAATTACCTCGAATACTTTATCATGGAGCTGTAACTTAAAAATTTATAACAACAACGGAAATGATACATTAGGTAATAATATAATTTTTTCCATTTTTTAATATAAAAATAGATTGTTGACAAATTGATAAAATTATTTACAATTAAGTTATCTCGAATTTGAGATAATTAGATTTGAGGTAAATTTATTAAAAGAATTAAATGGAAGGTCTTGTTAAAATGGTAACCTTATATTTAACACCTAGTTGTGTATATTGCCGTAAAGCTAAAGCTTGGCTTGAGGACCACCAAATTGCTTACAAAGAAAGAAACATTTTATCTGAACCGATTACGATCGATGAGATTAAAAAAATTCTTCATCTAACAGAATATGGTACAGATCAAATCATTTCAAAAAATTCGAAAGCTTTTCAAAAATTGAATGGCAACATTGAATCTTTATCACTTCAAGAATTGTACAAGATCATTAAAGATAACCCAGAATTATTACGAATACCGTTAATCATTGATGAAAAAAAGTTACAAGTCGGATATAACGGAGAAGAAATTCGTAGATTTATGCCTCGTAAAAATCGAATTTTTCAACTTCGTGAAGCTCAACAAATGATTAATTAAATCTGAAGTTTAATGCAAATAAAATGAGATTTTGACTAAAATAACATCGTAAATTATATTATTTTTATTAATATCTCTAATTCAAGATATTTTAAAACGAGACATTTGATATTTTTGGTTCCTTAAACCCTGATGAGGCACAGATAATAGTCAATCTTTTGAATAAAAATTAATAAAAGAGTGAAAAAATGAATTTTTAGATTAAATATCTCGAATTGGAGATTTTTTAATTAAAACAGTTGATTTCATTAGAGTTTAATTATATCAATTGTACAAAATAATTATAATGGATTAGATTAATACAATTTAAATGTTTTACTAAGAATCAGACAATTTAAAATGATTGGTAAAAAAACTTTCGATAATGGAGTGACAAAAATGACAAAGAAAACAATGGGTATTCACCATATAACTGCAATTGTAGGGCATCCGCAGGAAAATGTAGATT
Source organism: Neobacillus drentensis (assembly GCF_036962765.1). Taxonomy (GTDB): domain Bacteria; phylum Bacillota; class Bacilli; order Bacillales; family Cytobacillaceae; genus Neobacillus; species Neobacillus drentensis_C. Next base: position 7,743 of record NZ_JBALOS010000017.1, on the reverse strand, counting down.
TCTACGCTGGAGTTTTAGGGTTGCGATTAGTGAAGCGAACAGTAAATTTTGATGATCCTGGTACTTATCATCTTTATTTCGGTAATGAAGGCGGAAAACCAGGTACAATTATCACCTTTTTCCCTTGGGCAGGTGCTCGTCAAGGAATTATTGGTGATGGACAAGTAGGGGTCACTTCTTATGTTGTTCCGAAGGGCGCTATGGGATTTTGGGAAAATAGATTGGAAAAATTTAACGTTTCATTCACTAAAATGGAACGCTTTGGAGAGCAATATTTAGAATTTGATGATCCACATGGACTTCACTTGGAAATTGTGGAAAGAGAAGAAGGGGAAGTCAATACATTCACTTTCGGTGGGGTAACTCCAGAAGTTGCTATCAAAGGGTTTGGCGGCGCAACTCTTTTATCTGCACAACCTAACAAAACCGGGGAATTGTTAGAAAATGTAATGGGACTTGAATTAATCGGAAAAGAAGGAGATTTCGCTCGTTATCGTTCTTCTGCAGATATCGGAAATATTATCGACCTAAAATTAACTCCTATTGGACGCGGTCAAATGGGTGTAGGAACAGTACACCATATTGCATGGCGGGCTAAAGATGACCAGGATCAATTGGATTGGAAGAGGTATGTTGAGACGAACGGGTATGGTGTTACACCCGTACAGGATCGAAACTACTTTAATGCGATTTACTTTAGAGAACATGGAGAAATTCTATTTGAAATTGCAACAGATCCACCTGGATTCGCTCATGATGAATCATTGGCGACGATGGGAGAAAAATTGATGTTGCCATCACAATACGAACCGCATAGAGGAGAAATTGAGCAAGTATTGATTCCGATTGAAGTAAGAGAATTAGATTAATTCACGAAAAGGAAGAATTGTTTCGATATGATAAGCCTCTGGACGATCCGACAGAAATACTTGATCGGAAACTACTTTAAAGCTCTTTATTTTCATGAAGAAGGGGGAATCATCTTCGAAATAGCGACCGACCCGCCAGGCTTTTCGGTTGATGAACCTGTCGCTGAACTTGGAAAAAAACTTATGTTACCTTCATGGTTAGAGTCAAAGCGTGAAGAATTAGAAGAAACCTTACCTTTTGCGGAGGTTCGAGTATTGGAAGGAGATAAATGATGAAACATATATTTAATAAGGGGACTGATCCATCAAAACCAACTTTACTGTTGCTACACGGTACAGGTGGAAATGAATTAGACCTGCTGCCACTTGCGGGAAGAATTGATGATGAGGCTTCAGTATTAAGTGTACGTGGGAATATATTGGAAAATGGAATGCCTCGATTTTTCCGAAGATTAGCTGAAGGAGTTTTTGATGAAGAAGATTTAATATTCAGAACAAAGGAGTTAAATGAGTTTCTTGACGAAGCATCACAAAAATATGGTTTTGACCGAAATAATATTTTGGCAATTGGGTATTCAAATGGCGCAAATATTGCCGCTAGTTTATTATTCCATTATCAAAATGCATTAAAGGGTGCCATTCTTCATCATCCAATGGTGCCGAGAAAAGGAATTGATCTTCCAGATTTGTCAGGGAAGTCAGTATTTATTGCTGCTGGAACAAATGACCCAATCTGCTCACCATTGGAATCTGCTGAACTACAATCGTTACTTGAGCACGCAAACGCAAAGGTTGAACTTCATTGGGAGAATAGAGGCCATCAGTTAACCGTCGAAGAGGTAGAAGAAGCAGCACAATGGTATCGCAAACTATAATTAAATAATAAAAATTTCAGACAATGAATCGAATATAAATCAACTGTTTTTTAATGAGAATCAAAAAAATAAAGAAACGGCATTATAATGAATATTAATTGAAAATGATTGAGAAAATAGGTGGTGTATTAAAATGGGTTTTTTATCAAAACTATTTGGGGATTCATCAGAAAAGGAGGTCGAAACTATGACAAATGTAAAATTAGCCGTAATTTATTACAGCATGGGTGGAACAAACTATCAATTAGCAAAATGGGCTGAAGAAGGAGCAAAAGTAGCGGGTGCTGAAGTAAAAGTATTAAAAGTCCCTGAGCTTGCACCACAATCAGTTATTGAAGGAAATCCTGGTTGGAAAGCTCATGTTGAAGCAACAAAGGCAGTACCTGAAGTAACATTAAATGATTTGGAATGGGCAGATGCCATTATCTTCAGTGTACCTACGCGATTTGGTAACATGCCTGCACAAATGAAGCAATTTTTGGATACAACCGGAGGTTTATGGTTTAACGGAAAACTTGTAAACAAAGTAGTTAGCGCCATGGCTTCTGCACAAAATCCTCATGGCGGTCAAGAAGCAACGATTTTATCCCTTTATACCACCATGTATCATTGGGGTGCAATTGTAGCAGCTCCTGGTTATACAGATCCAGTCACCTTCGGAGCAGGTGGTAACCCTTATGGAACAAGTGTTACTGTTGGACAAGATGGGAAAATGATCGAAGACGTACAGGCCGCTGTTAAACATCAAGCTAAACGTACCGTTACAGTTGCGGAGTGGGTCAAAAAAGCGAATCAATAACATTTTGACCGATAAGAAAAGCTAGTCGGAAATTTCAGATTAGCTTTTCAAAATGTTAGGTTTTGAATTAAGGGTAATAAGCTATCTCTTTGTGAACATTAAGGCAAGACATTATTCTTTAAAAAGGAGAAAATCGATGACTACAAAACCATTATTCACATCATCTGCAACAGCTAGTGGAGGAAGACAAGGCAGAGTTGAATCATCTGATGGCAAGATAAAAGTGGATTTAGCAATGCCCGGCTCCCCAAGAGCGAAAGAATTACCAAACGCGACAAACCCTGAACAGTTGTTCGCTAGCGGTTACTCTGCTTGTTTCGATGGGGCTTTACAGCACATCGCAAGGCAGGAACATGTCAAATTCGAATCACAAGTAACGGCAAATGTAGATTTCTTAAAAGATGAGGCCGATCAAGGATTCAAAATTGCGGTAACGTTGCAAGTAAAAGGGACTGGTGTGGAAAAGGAAAAATTAGAAGAGCTTGTACATAAGGCCCACGAATTCTGTCCATACTCAAAAGCCACAAGAGGGAATATTGACGTCACTCTCCAGGTTGTTGAATAAATCAAATTCATTGGTTGGATCTAATTTATTAAAAAAATAAATGGCTTGTGGAGGAAAGTGTTCTGCAATATAAGTTTGTATTACATTTTTAATACCAAAAAATTAATACTGAGAATTAAATAAAACGCCTCAGGACAATTCAGAGGCGTTTTAGACATAAATGCTCAATTCAAAACTATTTTTCGGATCTCACAGAATTTAATTTTCATGGTAGTGCAACAAGCAAAAAAAGACGCTTAAACAGTTGATAATCTTAAACTATTGCACCCGTTCTTTACTAACAGGCCACGCCAACACAAAAAATAAAGCTGCTGTAAAAAGCAGCTTTATCATCATCCACTCAAGCACTATGGTTAAATAAGAGAGAAATTTTTGTTAAATTTTAAAGTTTTGTTTCAAATGGATTTGAATATCTGAAATATGGACAAGTTCATTTCTAATTTTGTCAATATGTTTTATTTCACAATACCCACTTTCATATATCCATTGAATGATAAATTTCTCTCCATTGAAAATTATAATATCACCATTTTTCAGTTTTTATGACCCCCTGCCAAAAAACTAATATATAAAATAAGGCTGTTTTATAAATGATTATTGTTTTCTGTTAAACAAAAATGAACAGCTAGACTCTTGTTTTGATAAGATAATAAACCATTTGGATCCGCTGGAACATTACCAGTAATTTATAAGCTAAATTTGTACTCCTATCTTCCTGCTGATTTTTCTCCTCGAAGAATCATACATGTGCTTAAAGCATGGGCGACTAGGGAACCTCCTTCATCAAAAACATCACACTTAATCAACCCTATAGTGTTTCCTCTTTTCATAACCTCTCCTTTTGCTATAATTTTTTCGTTCCAGACGGGTTTTAAATAGTTAATTTTAAGTTCAACGGTTGTAAAGGATTCATTAGTTTCTAATGTACTCGCAAAGGCTACACCCATGGCCATATCGGCAATATCACATAGAATCCCACCGTGGATTGTCCCCATAGGATTTGCATGTTTTTCTGTATTACATTCTAATTCAAAAACTGCTTTTCCTTCTTCGACATCTACCAGCTCCGCCCCAATTAACCTTGCAATGGGTGGTGGTGGAACTTCACCATTCATAATTTTTTGCATATCAAGAACTTTTTTACTCATTTTAACAACCCTCCATTATAAAAAATACAAAACGGTCTTTTTTTATTATATACTTTAATAGATTTTATTTGTCAATATAATTGCAATGTTCAGATAAAGATAAAGTGATTTTGAAGACTTATAGAGTTATACTAAATTTAACAGACCGTTCAGTTTGAAAAATCAGTCAGAAAAGAGGACAAAAATATGCGCAAAGGCGAACGAACGAAGCAGATGATTATTGAAAAAGCCTCTGGGCTATTAAATATAGAAGGTTATATGAGTACTTCTATTACTGCTATCATGGAAGAAACCGGGATGGAAAAGGGAGGAATATATAATCATTTTAAAAGTAAAGCAGAACTTTCATTGGAAGCATTTTCCTACTCAATTAATACCATGTCCATGACTTTTCAAAAAGCAATTGATAACCAAAATACTACTATTGAAAAGCTGTATGCTATACTTGATGTTTTTTTGTTATTAGTAGAAGGGAAGCCTATTCCTGGAGGTTGTCCGATCTTAAATGCAGCGATAGAGTCAGATGATGCACATCC
>NZ_JBALOS010000017.1:0-2861 GCF_036962765.1 Neobacillus drentensis | reverse complement strand
TCGAAAGGGGATAAAAAACGGAGAAATCATTTCTACAATAGATTCTGAAACTTTTACAACTATATTTATATCCACAATTGAGGGTTCTCTTATGATGACAAAGCTATATTATGACCCCATTTATATAAACCGCTCTATTGGCTTCTTAAGAGATTACCTAGCTAAACTTGAAACGACGAATAATAAAGGTTGAGAATTGAATTATTCACTTTATTTAAAGAATAAAAAATAACATCGGATAGGAGCTAACAATATGAATGACAAAATCGTAATGCCGGTATGGACGTTCGGACTGTTCATCGTCATGATGAACACGACGATGTTTAACGTCTCCATTCCGAGCATCATTAAGGATATCGGGGTTTCGGCGTCACTTGGATCGTGGATTGTTTCAAGTTACTCGATCGGATATGGATTATCAACGGTGATTTTCAGCAGACTTTCCGACGTCCTGCCTATTCGAAGATTGCTGGCAGTTGGACTCATGATACTGGGGCTTTCTTCCGTATTCGGCATCTTCGCGACGAATTTTCAAGCTCTGCTAATAGCTCGAATTGCGCAGTCCGCCGGCGCAGGCGTGATGCCGGGACTTGGCCTCGTTTTAGCCAGCCGGTATATTCCTTATGAAAGGCGAGGCAGAGCAATTTCAATGATTTCGGCGGGAACTGCCATGGCATTTGGCCTCGGGCCAATCGTCGGTGGGATGATCAGCGAGTACATCGGCTGGAAATGGTTATTTGCTGTCTCTTGCCTTGTGCTTGCTCTTCTCCCGATTCTGCTGCGCCTGCTCCCCAAAGAGGAGCCAAAGCTTTTCCGGTTTGATATAACCGGCGCTTTTCTGACTGTCGTCCATGCGGTGACTCTTCTCACCGCCGTAACGCAACGTTCAGCCGTCTGGCTGACAGCCGGATTGTTATCGATTGCTGCCCATGTCTGGCACCTCAAACGCACGAAAGAATCTTTTATCAACCCGGAACTCTTGGCAAAGCCAATGTACCGGAAACTCCTTGTTGTCGGTTTCTTCCTTATGGTGCTGAATATCGGTAACTTGTTTTTAATGCCACTGGCACTTGCTAATCTATTTGGCAAATCTCCGTTGGCTATCGGCTTTACTATCGGACCAGGCGCCGTTTTATCAGCCTTTCTCACGTTCTTCATCGGACGCTGGATCGACCAGTACGGCAGTGTGCGGTTTCTGATACTCGGGCATGGGATTTTAGTTCTCGTTTTGATAGCCTTTTGGGCAGACCTAGGCACATCACCGACTGTCATCTTGCTCGGGTACCTATTCTTCTCGCCTGCGACCTCTGTAACGTTAGCTTCTTTAAACTACGAAACGTCACGTATTTTGCCGAACAAGTTGATCGGTTCAGGAATGGGATTTATGCAACTCATCCAGTTTTTCGGCGGTTCATTTTCCGTTGCGGTTTGCGGTATATTACTCGAATTTCAAAAAAAGAATTCGCTGGTTCGTGCCTATGAAAATGTGTACGGCACTTTAATTGCGGTATGCATTTTCTCGTTAATCACGCTGCTCTGGTACATGCTATCCGTCCGTCGGTCCGAGTCTTCGAGGGGTAACATAACGGAAAAAGCGCGGGCGAGATAGCGAAATAAATGAACAATTGAGGAAAAATAGATTTGGTAAATAAAAAGTGGCCAGTAACATCATGGAGGTATTGACACTTACCTATTAGTAAGTTAAAATTGCACTATGGAAAATCGAAAAGTACAAATAATAGATTTAGCAATGCAGTTAATTCAACAAAAAGGGTATGTAGCGTTTAGCTACGATGACATTTCTAAACAACTGGGTGTCACAAAGGCAAGCATTCACTATCATTTTGAGAAAAAGGAGGATCTAGGAGCGGCGATTACCGATAGGATCATGCAACGATTGGATAGATTTTCGAATAGCAATGCCTCTATATCGCCAAAAGAGAAGCTAAAGAATTTTTTTACGGACAGAATGGAACGATTTAGATGTTATGACATTTGCCCAATCTCGTCCTTACAAACAGATTTTGAATCTTTGCCTGAGGCAATGCAGAAAAAGGTAAAGGAAATAAGCGAAAAGGAACTATTAATTATTACGAATATACTCCGGGAAATACAGGAACAAGGTGACCTTCAATCTTCAGTCGATGTCGATTCTCTTGCCCTAATGATTTTGGCTGCTGGTAAAGGGGTTCTTCAATACCAACGTGTGCTTGGAAAGGACCTTATCGCCGATTTTATGAAACAAGTAAGCAATCTTACTGATAAATAGCAGCTTACATACCAACAACCGTTACTTTCACTAATAAGTAAAGGTTGTTGGTATAAAATTGTAGACTATACTGATCGCTTTACTCAGATTTCATAAACGAGCAAGCCAACTTAATATAAAGTATGGATAGATCGACTTTTAAAAAATTACGTTTATTGACAATTCAATTGGAATTATTCAGGAGGAGCGTTATGCTGTAAAAAAATAGCTTTATATGTTCCTTTGTTTGTTAGATATATTTGTGATGGCAGCTCAATTGACAGAGCATCTCTGATTAAATATAAAATTTCTAGAAATACTGGAATAATGGTTGCTGAAAGGAGGTTTTTAACAGTGAATGATGATATTGCAGTAAAAGTCTATAAGGCACTAGGTGAATCGACTCGTTTACAAATCGTAAAATTACTTACTCAACAATCAGAGTTAGCTTGCCTAGAAATGGCAAATCAATTAAAAGTCCCGAACAACTCAACATTGACGCATCATTTAAAACCATTACTCGATTGCGGATTATTAGCAGTTCGCAGAGAGGGAACCTTCAGATATTACAGTCTACAACGAGAAGTCCTTGCTCAATACGCTCCCGCTTTAC
>NZ_JBALOS010000016.1:0-23163 GCF_036962765.1 Neobacillus drentensis | reverse complement strand
TACTGATGGCAATTTCTTCCGTTGTTTCCGAGCTCATTTCCAACCCGATTGGGGAATGGACCTGATCCAACTGTTCTTGCGTGACCCCATCACTTTTTAATTTTTCAAATATGGTTATGACCTTGTGCTTGCTGGCAACCATCCCAACATAAGCTATTGGAAATTGCAGTGCTGTTTTTAAAATAATATCTTCACGATCTTTTGTAACAATGACCACATATGACTTTTCATTTAGGTTGCTGCGAGTAAGGCCTTTCCAATATCCTCGTTCACAAAAAGGTTAGTCGCATAAGGAAAGCGGTCCTTCGTACAATAAACAACGCGATCATCTACAATTCAATAAGGATATTCAAGGGAATCAGAAGGGCCATGGGGACGGTTCTTGTGGACTTAAAAAAACATCCATTGAGACATGAGCCCCTCCCTATAGATTTCTCTTAAAATACCCCGCTATAACTGGAAAACTCATGAATTCCCTCTCATGTCCCGAAACGAAATCACACCATTTCCTCTAGCGAGCTGGTAATCTAGTGAATAAACGTGACAGTTCAATGGGTTTTGATGAAATGTTTTGATATAGAATTGAATTGCTTCTTGCTTGCTGGCTGCAAAAATAAAGACAAAATCCTACTGGTTCATCTTCAGTGAGTAGATACCAACTTTATGAATACCTAATACATTGTTATAAATCAATTCCGATACTTTCTGATGATCTACTTGTTCTAAGTTTATTTTAGATATGTCGTCATCTAAAGTGGTTCGCATTTCCTAACGCCCATAGCGGACTTGATCCTCTAAGTTAATGAACATGCCTGGCACACAGAATGAGAGGGCCGGACCATTCGTCCGCCCCCCTGTTTTAATCAAAATGGTAGATTTTCTGCATCCTCTTGCCGATCCAATTCACTAACCCATACAGCAGGATTGATAAGATGGCCAAAAGGGTAATGCTCGTCATGACCAGATTCATTTGGAAAACTTGGCCTCCGTAAGTAATGAGGAAGCCTAAGCCCGCTTTGGAGGAGAGGAATTCACCCATAATCACTCCTACAAGGGTAAGCCCGACATTCACTTTCATCGTCGCAACAAAATTTGGGATGCTGGCTGGAAGAACAACCATTCGCAGAATTTGCCAGCGTGTAGCGCCGAATGACTCCATCAGCTTCATTTTGCTTTTCGTGATCTCCCGGAAGCCGGTTTCAACCATGATCACGGTAACGATGATTGAGATAGCGATTGCCATGCCATAGATCGATAGCTTGTCTCCGAGCCAGATGTAGAAAATAGGACCAAGAGCCACTTTCGGCAAGGCATTCAACACGACAATATAGGGCTCGACCACTTCGGAAAGGAAACTAGAATACCAGAGCAGGATCGCGATTAGCGTGCCAATCACCATGGATAGGATAAAACCAATCAGGGTTTCCTTCGAGGTAATCCACGTATGATGCAGAATCTCACCTTTGATTAACAATTCTTTAAAAGAAGCGAAAATTTGGGAAGGTTTACTTGTCAACATGGTGTCAATCCAATTCATGTTTGCCGCTAATTCCCAAACTCCTAAAAACACGATGAGCACTAGCCATTGAACTAAGCGGATCGATAGGTAGCGATGCCGCTGCTTGCGTAAGTACGATTGATATTGAACGCTGGGCGATTTTCCGTTTGGTACCCGCTGAACAAAAGATTCCGCTTTGACATCGCTTGAAGCTGACAATATCTTAGGGTTAGGTACGGACATTTTCTTCCAACTCCCTCCAAATGGTATTAAAGTAAGTATGGTATTCTGGGGTCTCCCTCGTATAAAAAGGAGAAGGCCGTCCGTGTTCATTGGAAAACTCGATTCGATAGTCGGACTGAATGGTACTTGGTCTTCGGGACATCACGATCACTCGATCGGCCATCGAGATGGCCTCAGAGATGTCATGGGTGACCAAGATGGCAGTTTTCCCTTGTTCGCGCAGGATGGAAGAAATTTCATCCGATAAATTCAGGCGAGTTTGATAGTCTAACGCAGAAAAGGGTTCATCCAACAACAAGATCTCCGGCATCACAACTAATGTTCGTATTAAAGCAACTCGCTGCCGCATTCCTCCAGAAAGCTGTTTCGGACTGTGATGGACAAATTCCCCCAAGCCATAGCGGTGTAAGAGATTTAGGGCACGATCCTTAGCTTCTTTTCGATCCATTCCACGGATTTCAGCACCAACCAGGACATTGTTCAGAATATCTCTCCATTCAAATAAGTGATCATGCTGCAGCATGTACCCNNAGGCTCCTTCACCTTTTCCCCGAAAAGCCTGACCTCTCCTTCCGTCGGCATAATCATCCCCGAGATGAGGGAAAGCAGTGTGCTTTTCCCGCAGCCGCTAGGACCGACAATGCTGATGAACTCTCCTTCCTGGATAGAGAGATTGATATGTTGAAGAGCCTTTGTTTCCTCTTTTGGCGTAAAGTAATGCAGGGATACATCACGTAATTCGATCTGGGTCATCACTTTTAGCTCCTTCCCCTTAATTTCCTTCTTGTACGGCTTTCTCTGCAAAGGTTGTCTCAACTATATCTTCATGCTTGACCTTTTGATCAGACGGCAGGACCCCGCTATCCACCAGGATGTCCTGGAGCGTATCCAATTGTGCCTGGTCCAAAACGGGATTCTTAGCCCATGAATTCTGCTTGGCATATCGTTCGACCGATTTTTGGATTAACTCTTTGGAAGTTCCTTTGAAATAAGGCTCTAGAGCGGCAGCCGCTTCCTCCGCGGAATGTTCATTCAGCCATTGGGTAGCCTTATAGACGGCATTCGACCACTTTTGTATAATTTCTGGATTCTTCTTGATAAATTCATCCGTTGCCACATACGATGTCTCCGGATAGGAACCGATGGCTTTCCCCATGGATGCGACTAGTCTAGCCTTGCCTGATTGCTCCAGCATCGAAGCGAGAGGCTCATATACCTGGATATATTCTCCTTTACCACTTTCGAATGCACCAACCATGGCAGGGGAGGCAATATTAGTGATCAGTTTAGACTTACGAACTTGATTCTTCTTAAGTACTTGAGACATCACCATCTCCGGCGAACTTCCAGGCCTCCAGCTCACCACGGCTTGGCCATTCAAGTCGCTCCATTGAAACGGGGTCTTGGGGTTTCGTGCCATTAAGAAGGAGCCATCTGTTGCCGTCAGTTGATAAAACACCTTTAATGACTGTTTTCCGTGTTGATTAAAGATAAAGACAGCTGACTCAGGACCGACCAAAGAAATGTCTGCTGTTCCGGACAGTAATGCTGCAGCCCCTTTATCCGAGCCTTGGGAAGTCATCATATCGACTTTTAGACCCTCATCGCGGAAAAATCCTTTCTCCATAGCAATATAATGAGGGGCATAAAAGATGGAACGGATGACTTCCGAAAAATGAACCTCTACTATCTTTTTCCCATCTTGCTTTGGTGCAGCAGCCTCTTTAGTGCTTGTTGTTTGTGCGGAATTCCCACAGGCTGTTAACATTAACGAAAGTGCGGTAATACAGGCTACCATTGGTCCTGAAATCTTTTTCATTTTGTTCATATATCAAATCCCCCTTTAAATTTTAATTGATTCCTTGGAAACCAAATAATTTAATGCCATCTCCTTTCCATAATTCAGAATCTCCGGATGCCCTGCGCACGCAATCGGCATCGCAGTAACCCGTTCCCGTAGGATATAAATTTCGATCTCTGGCAGCAAATATTCTAGTGCATAGGCTAAGGGAAGGCCATTTTCTAAAATTTCCACGGAGTGTGGATTTCCGACAATAAAGGTCAGCCCCAGGCGTTTCGCTTCCATAACTAATGGATGATTCTCCCGCACTCGGCTAATGCTTGCGATAATCGTATCGGTTTCCGGATACATTTCAAGAGCTAGGCGGAGATGTTCGATGGTAAACCCGCTATGCGGGAAAAAATGGAGAATATGCTTGACTGGATTGTCCTGATTTCCATTCAGAATCTCCGCTGGATTAGCCAGTGTCGCCTCTTCCAGAAAGTTCGTGGAACGGATTTCTCGTTCGGATTTTAATAGAGTCGATTCGATCTGGCGTCCTATGTATCCATCGAGACGCTTCAGAATATCTCCTGCAGTTTGGATGCCTTCTAAGGCGATTCCTTTGTGCAAGACATTCCCATGAATTCCTCCAAAACTAGTGTCTGTTTTGAGCTTCTGATGACCATGCAAATAGGCTAATCCGGGATGCAGCCCATGAAAGGCTTCATGCAGTTCAATGACGGATAGATTGTAAAGGGGTAAGTACTGGGCGAATGGCACTCCGCCTGAATTGGCCGCATCCGCCACCGGATGATGGACCACCAGGAGGTCAAGCCCCATCCCGGAAGCTAATTCAATTCCGCATTCCGTCATGGTCATGGCCACTCCGATTTTTTTTACCGGAGCATTCATATCACCATACACAAGTCCTGGGATTTCAATCACGCTTTTTCCCGGGATATTGGACGTCTTCGTCAACACAAAAGGATTGCTGCCTTTGGCAATTTCACTCCAATCCATTACCATGCGCCCTTTGGTAATGACATTCAAGGCTTGTAAGACATCATGGATGGTGAACTTATTCTGCATTTCTATCATTTTCTTCCCTCCTAAACGTTTATAAAAAAATAAAAAACCGCTTACCATGAAAACACACCAAAGCATTTAAGCTTTAGTCAGTTTCATAATAAGCGGTTTGAAAGCCTCTACAAAGTGGACCTTAAACCTGCTAATCGTTTGTTTTATTCGATCGGTTCCTTAAAGATAATGACCGTCAACGCCTTTTCAGTACGTGGATCATAGTCCTTAAAGATAACCTCAATCGGAAGGCTAAGCGTTTCTTCAATCTTGGAAGCTAGTATGTCTTTGTAAGCTTCGATGATCGAAGAATCAACGGCTCGTGTTAATAATCGCTGTGTTTCATCTAATACTTTCAAAGCGGGAATCCGTTTATGATGGGCATAAATAAATACCTTGTCCCCCATCAAATCAATTCGCTGAGATTTTATCCCGATTCCAAACAGCTCTTGATTCACCGTGTTGTAGATTTTGATAATTTCAAGTTTCAATTGGCTAGCGGAGAGCTGCAGCTTCATCCTTTCACCTCTATTAATGTTTGCTATTCATAGTAGTAAGCTTGTACATATTAATAATATACATCGATAAAAAACTATTGTCAATATTCTTAATATTAAAATATTAACTAGCATCTAACACTTGATAAAGCCAAGCAAACATGTTTGAATTTAGCTTGGCTTTATCTTTTTTCAAGTGAGTAAGTATAAGAAAGACGCTCCCCATTTAGGAGGAAGCGCCAAAGTTTATGTGTAGCCGAGTTATTTTTAGCTGCGAGGTTCAGCCAAATTTGAAAGAGTTCAACCTCCATTTATATTTATAAGGTTTATTTCATTGCATTAACAAGCTGCTTCATCGCGTTTAACTCCGAAGAAAGCGCCAAAAACCACTCCTTATCCCCTGTTGATAATGCCAAGTCTAGGAGAAATTCAATTTGAGTCTTGTTGGTTACATTTGATACAGGCAGCTTTTTCACCCGTTTACTTAAAATAGGTATGGTTTTGCCAATCATTTGATTATTGTCACTTGTAACAACGGTTACCTTAACTACTCCTTCTAGACTAGACAGTGAATCAATATAACCAATGATTAATTCGCCAACCCGTGACTCTGCCTTAATCCAATCACCTGTTTTTAAAATCGTATTATTATTGGAGAACATAGTTTTTCACCTTCTTAATTTTTTTCGTTTAATCCGGATATGCCAGCTTTCATTAATCTGTAATTTTTTTTATTACATTTTAACTAAAAGAAGTCTGCAGCCATATATCGGTCACCGCCGATTATTAACAATATCAAAATAACGTACTGTAAAACTAAGCATTACAGATTAGGTAGTTAAGCATTTAGCTTTTCTAAGTCCGTGGATAAGCCGTTTTATTTAAATATCCCATTGTTTTTTGACTTGTTCTTCTGCGATCCGTTTAATTTTTTCCCATGTTATATCTTTTTCCGCTATGACATTGGTATGGTAATTCCGATCTTTATAATTTACTGTCACGAAAACTTCAATCATCCGTATTTCCTCCTTTTAAAAAACAAATATATTAGGGTTATAGTTTTAACAGTATAGACGAATCATTTTGCCCTTAATTGGCTTCTTTCTGCAATTCGTTGTACAAATAGGTTCTTATCCTACGGGGCAGAAAACTACGAATTTCGTCCTCGTTATATCCTACTTGTAATCTTTTTTCATCCATGATAATTGGCCGGCGCACCATTTTGGGATGCTCCATGATTAATTTGTACAATTCATTAAGCGGAAGAGATTCAATATTTATGTTTAATTCTTTGAACGCCTTTGAATTCGTTGAAATAATTTCGCTCGTTCCTTCTTCTGTCATGCGAAGAATCGATTTAATCTCATCGACTGTAAGGGGTTGAGATAAGATGTTTCTTTCCATATAGTCAATTTGATGTTCCTCAAGCCAAGCTTTTGCTTTTCGGCAAGACCCACAGCTTGGTGTCGTATACAAAGTTACCATATCTTTACACACTCCTTGCGTATATTTTGGCAAACCCGTTAAAATGTAACGAAATAGATTACAGTTCTTATACTGTAAATTTAATCGTTACAGTTCATTTTGTCAATTGACAAGTATTGGATTGAATATCATATGTATGTAAGAGACATTTTGACACCCCCCACATCCTATCATCTAATCTTTAAAATTTGCTTCGCTTTAGATGCAATGATAGGATCACAATCCATTTCGTTTCATGATCATACTAACAATTCCTAATACGTTTTCTTCAAACGAACTTATCCCTTCATGCTCAATGAGGTGTCTGCTGCTTTTCACTATTATCTTCTCACGGAAACGTAATAATATCCATTATTTACAACCCTCCTGCAGCATATGGAAAATGGTGTGAATTTCAACGTTCAATATATCGTTAAATTGCAACCAAATCGTTGAATGGTGGGATATCGGACAACCTCTACCAGAAGAGTCCCCTAATGAGAACGGCATGTTTAATCTTACAAAATGAGATTCAACAAGAACACCAAACAACCTCCCCTTTTTAACGGGGAGGTTGTTAAATGGATAGGTTCATTACTAGTTTAAAATTCTTCGTATACAGCAGGGTCTTGATTATTGATCCTTCCATCAGGGCGGGTTAATCCTGAAATCAGGCTCATTTCTGTTTCATCTAAGGAAAAGTCAAAGATTGAGATATTTTCAAGTTGCCTTGTAGGAGAAGCAGATTTGGGAATCGAAATGGCCCCCAGTTGATAATGCCAACGTAGAATGACTTGTGAAATTGATTTATTGTGCTGGCTGGCAATCATTTGAAGCGTGGCATTATGTAAAATATCATTGGAGCGAGCTAATGGACTCCAAGACTCGATCTTAATCTCGTGTTCTTCATGCCAATTTCTTTGATCCGCTTGATTGAAGTAAGGATGTAATTCAATTTGGTTTACACTGGGCTTAAAACCCGTTTCCTTTTCTAGACGATCCATATATTCAGGCAAGAAATTACACACACCAATTGAACGAATTAGCCCTTTCTTTTTTGCGTCAATTAATGCTTGCCATGCTTCCACATATTGGTCTTGTTTTGGGTTCGGCCAATGAATCAAATATAAATCATAATAATCTAGATGGGCGCGATATAAGGATTCTTCAATCGTCGTTACTGCTTTATCATACGATTGATAACGCCCCGGTAATTTGGAAGTAATTATTAACTCTTCTCTAGGAACCGAACTACGTCTAACTGCTTCGCCAACCGTTCCTTCATTTTCATAATTATAAGCAGTATCTATTAGTCGATAACCGATATCCATAGCACTTTGGATAGAATGAACCCCTTCATTTCCTTTTAGTTTATATGTACCCAGCCCGATAACCGGTAAAGTTAGCCCATCATTAAGAGTCACCTCTGGAATGGCTTTACTCATGATCTAATCCCTCCTCTCAGTAATATCTTAAGATTAGCATAATTTTGAATCATTTTCATGAAGTAAAGTCTACAGCCAAAAAGCACTTACCTCGGAACTTGATTCTCCTGGTAAGTGCTTTTTTCTCATTCATTAAACGTAACCTCAAAAAAACGCCTTGCTTATTTATTAAATTGATTGTTAAACAATAAATTGAGGAGGACTTTTATGCAACAGGATCAACAAGCTAAAGAGAATTTGGGTTCTATTATGAAACCAGAATTTGCAGGAACTGATGCACAAAAAGTAAAACAAGAAATTCAAAAAGATGTAAAATAAAAATCACTAGTTACATAATCCCAGGCTAATTCCCATTCCATTGGAATTTTTAATCTTTTGTGGTTGGAATTAGAAAATCTATTTTCCTTTGTTTTATTAGTTGAAAACGAGTAAGATGCACCATAAACAAAAGGCTATCCTATATGTAAACATTCACAAAAAGAATAGCTTTTTTAAATAGAACATCATTGGCCCGTGTTACTTAATCGTTCCCATCCCGCCAATGGTTACATGTACCTTGACGTTTACATCAGCCTTCGAAAAGGCTTTCCCCCATTGATTTTGGACTTTTTTCCACTCTGGATACGTATAGGCTCTTGCATAAATCCCAAATCCAAACGGGTCAATGGTGGCGGTTTGCGTTTTCTTTATTAAGCGCTCAAAATCTGCTTGCAGTTTCGTTTCTATACTCTTTTGCAGTTTCGCTGTATCCTTCCTTACATTGAATGGAAAAAGCCGTTCTGTAATGGCAATTCTCATTTTTACGTCTGTGTCAAAAATAAAATGATCGTCATACCTTACCTTTGTTTTTACCTTGACCTTCGGCGTACTAAAGCTGACCCAATGTTTATCCCGGCCATTTGATTCCAAAGGGACTGAAATGGTAAATGGGAAATCACCTTTTGTTTTATGCTGCAGGATGCGTAATAATTTGTTTTCATGCGGTTTTATGCTTAACTTATATCTGCTCTGTTCATCCAGCAGAGCCGTGCCGGTCAACATGATTTTGTGGTCTTTTTTCATTTCGGTGATGCTTGCCGTCATCCCTTTTTCCGTCGTTTGCTCATGAAATTCTTGAATGGTGGTTTTTACAGTGACATTTCTTCTGTAGGCTGTGTCAACTAAATTCGCTAAATATAATGGGAGTCGAGGCTTGTCTTTTGGCCTAAAAAAGATGACATCGGAAACAGGCCCATCCACGGCGACAACTCTTGAGGTTACTGTATTTTTGGGGTCCCGAAAAAAGGGATCGAGATAATCAATCCAATTTTTTCGTTTAAGCAGCTTTTTCCCGATTAAAAATAATTGCGTTTTGCTTCCCGTCGTCAAAGCCATTACCGTCGTATCAAACTTTTCTCTGGCATCTCGAAGCGTAACAGCTTTCATTTCGACTTTCTCTTCTTTTACCTTTGCTTCTTTATTAAACACCGGACTTGACATGTAAAACACTAAATGGTCATCTTTATCCAAGTCTAAACCCAATATAAGTGACAGCGTTACATCCTCAATATTCATTTGGTCCACGCATCCGGTCATCAGCACAGCCAAGAGCGATATACAAAGTAGTGGATTCCTTTTCAATGGCTTCCCCTCCGACGGAACTTTTCATATATCCAGCTATACACCCATAAAAAGGGCGGGGCTACGAATGCCAATTGCAGCCCACCTTTCGTCACAATTTTCATCCATTTTTCCGAATCAATCCAAGTAGGATCGAGCCAAAATACCAATCCAATAATGATTAATAATAAAATAATGACATGTTGGCTGTGATCCTGTTTTCCAAGCAATTGACTAGAACAAAACGAAGCAATGTATACGCTAGGCATCCAGGCTGTGGAAACAACAATCAGATAAACAGCCAATAAAATCATGTCAAAACGCTCCAAGAACCGAAATTCAATCAGTTTAAGTAAATTCAGTATAGGTTGATTAAATTCGATAATTCCATCGGGGCTGAAAAAGACAAAGCAGACAACCGTGACAAATACATAAAACAACATCGTTAAGGTGTTCGCAATCGTGATTCCTAGTACCGCATGCTGTTTTTTTTGTAAGAACGGGTACAAGAAGAACGCTACTTCAAAACCCAAAAAGGAAAAAACAGTGGTCGGTACAGCAGATAATACTGGTTTCCACCCTTCTTTAAGCAAAGGAAGGAAGTGGAGCCAATTTCCATCCCTTAGCGGTATCAAAAAAAACAGAGGAATCCACATGACCATGTAAAAAGACAGTTCGGAGTACCTGCCTAAAACGCGAATCCCATTGCGGGCAACAAAAAAAGTGGGAATCGAAAATAAAAGTAAAATGATATATTCAGGGGTTTTAGGCAGAAACCATGCCTTGATATAGAGACAGGCGTTCACAAGAATGGTCCAAGCGTAAAAAGCAAAATAAATCATGTACACCACGATGGCTGCTTTCCCGAAGATCTTTCCGAAAAAACGGATCAGAATTTCGTAAAGGGTGTCATCTGGGTATCTTTCGGCCGTTTTAACTAAAAAAATACTGGCAACAACGGAGAAAAACCATCCAATCAGAATAGCGATCCAACCATCTGTCCCAGCTTTTTCCGCAAGTATACGCGGGAGAGCTAGAACACCCGTCGCCACCTGCGCCCCATTAATCAAAAAGATATACTGCATGAGAGTGATTTCATTATATGCATATTTTTTCATCGTTTCACCTTTTAGTGCGATTTCGACCTTGTCGAATAGTTGGAATAGCCCCGGTGCCTTTAGGGCGGCTTTTCATTGCCCATAAAGGAAAGCGCAGAAACGCATCCTTCATATCAGCAAATCGGAATGGAGCTAGAGGAGTTCCATAGGGTGTGCCTAATGATTCAAGACTAGTCAGGTGGCCAACTATGGTCATCCATCCTACCACAATCCCTACAACTCCAAACATGGCAGCAGATAACATCATTGGAAATCTTAATAGTCTAATGGACGAACTCATATCATAATTAGGGATGTTATAAGAAGCAATCGCTGTAATAGCAACGATAATGATCATAATGTTACTTACAATTCCTACCTGAACAGCCGCCTGACCAATAATAATGCCGCCAACAATACCGATAGTCTGACCGATTGGGGTCGGCAGCCTTAATGCGGCTTCTCTCATCAATTCCAGGGTCATTTCCATAATCACAGCTTCCATCACGGGTGGGAGAGGAACTTGTATCCTTGATTCCGCAATCGTAAGCAAAAGTTCCATAGGGATAACCTCAAAATTGTAGGAAATAAATGCAACGTAAGTGGCGGGCAAAAATAAGGCAATCATAAAGGCAAAAAAACGCAAGACACGGATGAAGGATGAAACCAGCCAACGGGTACCATAATCATCCACCGCCTGAAAAAACGACATAATATTGACCGGAGCAATCAATACGTTCGGAGAATGATCCATAATCATCACAAATCTTCCTTGAAGAATATGAGATACAGCTGTATCAGGTCTCTCCGTCAACATAAATTGCGGGAACGGTGAATACGGATTATCCTCAATGAACTCAATCAGTTCGCCGGTATTAATGATTGCGTCCACTTTAATATTTTGGAGCCGTGTTTCCAGTTCGTTTAACACGTCTTCGGAAGCCACATCTCTCAAATATAAAAGAGACACCTTTGTTTTCCCTCGAATACCGACGATCATCTCTTTCAATATTAATTCCTGGTGGGGAATATACCGGCGAATTAATGCGATATTTTGACTGCCGGTTTCCACAAATCCCTGATTAGCACCTTTTATCGATATTTCGTTTTGAGGAGTGCTCAGTTGTTTTTGCGGCCACCCTTTTGTATCTAATCGATACCCGGTGTTTTGCCCATTTAACAATAAAACGCTATCTCCACCCAAAATCGCATTTTCGACCTCGCCGCACGTATAGACGATTTCGATGTCTCCTATTGTGATGGGCAGTTCCTTATTGAAATCGAAGGAGCTATTCATCAATGGCTTCAAAACATGATTATGGATCGCATCCTTATTCGTCAATCCTGTCAAGTACACCAAAGCAGCCTCTGATTTACTCGCGGTGATTTGAAAGCGGCGAATCACTAAATCAGGTGCTTGAGAAAATAGCAGTTGGAGATTCTCTATATTTTGGGATAAATCAGAGTCCAGGACATCATCTTCCATATTTTTTTTCTGAAGATTAGAATTATTGCTTGTTTGATGGAACCGAGAAGAGCGCTTTCCTCTTAAAAACTTCAAAAAATAAGACATCAACTCCTTCCCTTTCTGCATTTGCTTTAAATTATGTTTATAGTTTGCATTGTCTAAGGAAAAATATTCTAATCCTTCCAAAAAAAGAATATATAGAGCTTTTCAGCTTAAAAATATTAAACATCATATCGAAAGCGCTAATTCTATTCATTAAAAGTTTGCTAGAATTTAAAGAAAGCAACCAAGCTAACGCCATTTGTGCTAGACTTTGATAGTAAAACCTCAACACAAAATAACCCCGTTCTAAGAAAGAACGGGGTTAAAATAAAGTTTTTTATTTTTGATTTTAAATACTTCGTTTCTTTTGTATTATTCCGATGGCAATTCGTTAAAGAACGCTACATCCTCAATAGGAAGACGTGTAGTAGGATGTCCTGGTTTTGTTGCTTTCCCGATAGCAATGAGCATAACGGGCACAAACTGTTCGGATATTCCGAAAGCTTCGACGAACTTCGCTTTATCGTACCCTCCCATTGGAACAGTGTCGTAACCTTTGGATCGGGCGACAAGCATAAGCTGCATCGAGATAAGGCCACCATCCGTATATACGATTTGGCGAGCCACTTCAGGCGGCAAGTTTGAGTACATGCCAACTGTTCGTTCGATGAATGATTGAGCCGTATCAGCCGGCATAAAGCCTGCTTCCACTGCCTGCCCATAAATTTTTTCGGCTTTCTTGTAGCTTTCCACATCGCCAAGCACAGCAATAACGGCAGAAGCATCGACTACTTGTTGTTGGTTAAACGCGATTGGCAAAAGCTTATTCTTCAACTCCGGTTTATCGATGACTAGAAATCGCCATGGTTGCAGGTTCGAAGACGAAGGAGCTAACGTTGCTAGCTCCAGCATTTCGGTCATTTCTTCGCGTGAGATCTGCACTGTTGGATCATATAAACGAACAGATCGACGTTCGCGGATAACATCTACGAACATTTGCTGTTCGACCCTATCTATAGTTTGAGAGTTTGACATAATAATTCCTCCTAGTAATGATAGTTTACTTCATCTCTACTACGAACATTTTAAGGAAAATTCATATATAGTAAGAGTTTTTAACCCTATCATGATTAATGTGATATAAGATACTTCTACACTATTGTTTGCATCTTACTAAGTTACCTTACTCACATTGAACCGATTTGTCAAAAATAATGCAATCGTAACTTTAACCGTTAACCCTACAAATACTCATTGATTTGGGTGGAAAAAGCCGATTTACACTACGCAAAGGGGGGAGCATCCGGAAAATGCGGATTTGCAACGTGAAGGAAATTCTAAAATAAATAGCCCAATTTCTCAGCATTAAAATGGAGAAATTAGGCTTTTTCGTTACTCGATAAACCCGCCTGGTGGCAAAAAAAATCTATACCTATCGCTCTATCGAAAAATGAAAGCATTTAAGCAATCCATTTACCATCGAATAAAAGCGAATGTTACTTCTCAAATAAATGGAGAGTACCCTTCTCTGATATTTTTTAGACTCCTGTTAGTACAGGAGTTGTAGCAAATTTTTGCTTGATGAATATATATAGTTATAGTAAATGTTATTAGACTAACTGGAGGTGATGATATTGGAACCTAAATGGCTGGATTGGGCCTTTTTTCACAATCACGAAAACTCCATTCGAATCCCCATAAAAAGCAAAATCTTCTCTATCACTTTGGTGAATATTTTTCAAATAACAAGATAAAAGGTTTGAAATTCATAAACATTCATACAAGGAAACCCAACTTCCCCCACATCATACCCATCAGATGGAGCAATTTCTGAGAGGGAAATTATTAGCTAATCGTTAACTCCCTCCTAATTTCTCTACATCTCTCATGTTCTTATTTTCTATCTTTTGTAAAATCTCCATTGGAATATAAGTGATGATAAATACAATCAAAGCAAAGATCTCAAGATTAATATAATACATAATCCCACTGCCCAAAAATGATAATATTGTTTTTGTTTCTGATGGGTTCGCTATGAAGAAAAAATTCGTTCCAAGCTGTTGATTCAAGAAAAAAATAGGTACGGCGATAATGTTCACAGTTAAAAAGTTAAATAAAACAGCTTTCCTAGGAACCCTGTAACCTTCAAATAGGATAAAATACAATACGGACAATGGAATAGCTGAGTGTTGAAGGAAGTATCTTATGAAACGAAAATGAGGAAATTGGTGGACAATACCAGGTGTAACCATACTTAAAATGGGAGGGAGGATACCGATAAAAAATAACAAATTAAACACTTTTTGATTGTTTTTCAAGTATAAGAACAACGCTAAAAAGGTACTTAGTGAACAAAGCTGAAATGGAAGATTGCCGAAATCCCATTCATTGGTTAGTATTACATACAAATTCATTGATATCTCACAAGCAAGCAAAATACTAATTAGTGTCCATTTCATGATTGGCTGGTATGGTTGAAGGTTCTTTTTGTAATAAATCAAAACGCAACATGTAGTAAAGAAAAGAATTAACGTAACAATATGGGACATAGAAAACAACGTGAAATCCCGCATTTCTGTAACAGAATACATGATGGCAACACCTCTCACTGTGCATTTAAAGCGGAGAGTTAAATCCAATACCTTTCATTTGTAGCTCCTTATTGCTGCTACAGCTTAATTAACCGCTGTATTACTTTATATCCGCTTCCTTTCTAAATATATTTTTAATTTCTTGTACTAATTCTCATAATTTCTCATTAAACTCCTCCTGAATTTGGCTTTACATGGAAATGTACCAAAATACAAGTAGCAAACCATTTTTTGTCGACACCAAAAAATCCACATATTACTCTATGTAATAGTTCATTAATTTGGTTTTCCTTCAATCTATGTCAAATAAAAAAGAGCCAGCAACCCTAAAAAAAGGCGCTGACACTCAGTAAATTTATTAATAACTTCTTCCCGAACTAACTGATTCTTCAAAAGATTTTTCACTTTCTGATCCATTTTCTCGATCTCTGCCGAAGTGTTCTTCCACCAATTTCGACTCCAGATTCGTTCAATAGTCCAGCCTCTACTTTCTAAGAACCGCTGAAGGTATACGACTCTTTCCTTCGCATTTGCGGAGCTGTGATAATAGCACCATTACATTCTATTCCAAAATATATCTGGAAGAATCCTGCGGGTGAACAATGGCCATGTCAATTCGGTATCCTGACATTCTTACTTGAGTTGTAACCTCGTACTTTCCGCCATCTACGTGCAAAACCTGTCCTGTAATATAACATGCTTCTTCTGATGCAAAAAATAAAACAGTGTTAGCAATGTCATACGGCTGCACTATGATCGGAGTTGGCTGTGCTTTCAGAAGCTTTTCCTGAACGTCCTCGCGAAGGTTGCGGATAAGCGGTGTATCGATTAATCCAGGAGCTATACAGTTGACAGTTACATTGAATTTGGCAAATTCAATAACCAAAGCTCTTGTTAAGCTTACTAGTCCTCCTTTGGAAGCAGAATAATTGGATTGCCCTGCTTGACCTAGCCATGCCCGGGAGGAAATGTTGACAATCCGGCCATACTCTTGTTCTTTCATGTGCCCGAGAACTGCCTTCGAGCAAATCCACGCCCCCTTTAAATTTACATCCATTACAAAATCAAAAACTTCTTCTGGCATTTATAAATATTTAATTTAGCTTCA
This sequence comes from Neobacillus drentensis, assembly GCF_036962765.1. GTDB lineage: Bacteria > Bacillota > Bacilli > Bacillales > Cytobacillaceae > Neobacillus > Neobacillus drentensis_C. The sequence goes on along the minus strand of NZ_JBALOS010000016.1, from coordinate 7,251 downwards.
ATAGAGAAAGGACTTACTACATCACAGTAAAAACGATTACCTTTGGTTGCTAAAAAATGAAATGTTATAATCTGAACCCCCAAGAATTCAGGTGGATGCAAAAGAGAGTCTTCCATAAAGGAAGACTCTCGCACTATTTTTAATAACAAATTAAGGACTCTATATCCCTTGGATAGTAAGTTAGCATTTCCATTCCATTCTCTGTAACTAGAACAGTATCAGAATGTCGGAATCCACCGACACCTTTGACGTAGATACCGGGTTCAACCGTAAAAACCATACCTGGTTTCATAATGGTATGATCACCTAAATCAAAAAAAGGTGATTCATGAAACAATAATCCGATTGCATGGCCTGTATGATGTCGTGTTAAGTGTGTAATGTTGTTTTCTTTAAAATATGATTGAACTGCTTCTTCAACATAGGATACAGGTTTACCAGGCTTTATATGTTGGAAAGCGACTTCTTGTGCTTCGTACATATATTGAAAATACTTTTCTTGCTCTTTGCTTACGGTTTGGACAAGCATTGTTCTTTCTAATTCACTTTTATAACCCCAGATGCTCGCGGATGAGGCCGTTACCAGTGTATCTCCTGTTTTTAATACAGCGTTCTGTGTAACAGCATGGGGATAGGCGGACATTTCTCCAATTTGTCCTCTAAATAGGGCAAATGCTGTTTCTCCATGCGGTTTATAATCGGGGCCTAACGTTTCAATCATAGCCAAGGTTGATTCTGTGCTAGCTCGACTCGTAATTTCAAGTTCACTAAGACCTGGCTTGGAGTATTTCTGTAATAGTCGATGGGCAAGATTTCCCCAACGGCAGGATTCATTAATTAATTCTATTTCCTCTGCAGATTTAATGGATCTTAACTCAGGAACCAAATCTTTGATGGATTGAAACTCTTTTACTTCTAACAACTGATCTACTGTAGGACCATGGTATCCAGCTGGTGAGCCATAGCCGAGACTATCTACTCCAACTCTTTTCCCTTGAAATCCTGCTGTTACTAATTCATCCCTAAAATACTCCATCGGATGTTTGATTCCAGGATATTCAGGATATGAATGGACATAACGAATTTCGACAGAAAAATCCTCTGCATGCTCTTCCTCTAGATAGGGTACAAATAGATGGGCTTGCTTCTTTGGATCAATAATTAAGGCAATTGGCCGTTCTGTGGGATGGAAATGAAAGCCTGTTAAATAAAAGATATCAATGGGGCTAAAAAGAATGGCACAGTCTAGTTCTTGTTGTTGAAGCTTTTGCCAAAACCTTTCCTGCCTATTAAGAATTTCTTTCTTAGAAATAGATAATCTCATTGTGACCCCCTATATCTTATTGATATAAATGACAGGCAACAAACTGCCCTGGTTCTTTTTCATTTAAGGCCGGCGCTTCAACTTTACATATTTCCATACAGCTCGGACATCTGGTATGAAAAGTACAACCTTTTGGCGGATTCGCTGGACTAGGAACATCCCCTTTTAATACAATTCTCTCCCTCTTTTGCGCTGGATTTACTTCTGGTGCAGCTGAAATTAAAGCGAGTGTATAAGGATGGAGCGGGTTTGAGAATAACTGGTCCTTACTGGCCAATTCTACTATTTTACCTAGATACATCACGGCCACTCGATCAGATATATGTTCACAAACCGATAAATCATGGGTTATAAACATGTACGTTAAATTGTATTGATCTTGAAGATCTTGCATGAGATTGATTACCTGTGCTTGAACAGAAATATCAAGCGCAGAAACAGGTTCATCCGCGATGATTAGCTTTGGATTTAACACTAATGCACGGGCAATTCCAATCCTTTGGCGCTGTCCACCGCTAAATTCATGAGGATGTCGTTTAGCGTAGCTAGGGTCTAACCCAACTTTATTTAATAAGTCAATTACTTTTTCATTTCTTTCACTTTTAGACCCCATTTGATAAACCCTCATCGGCTCTAATAATGTTCTTTCAACCGTCCATCTTGGATTAAGGGAGGCATAAGGGTCTTGAAATACCATTTGAATATTTCTTCTTGTGGCCCGCATTTCGTCCTTAGATAGGGTGGTTAAATCCCTTCCTTCTAATTTAATTCGCCCATCGGTTACTTCAAGTAAACGGATAATTAATCTGGCAATGGTTGATTTTCCGCAGCCACTTTCGCCCACGATTCCAAGTGTTTCTCCCTTACGAACTTGAAGCGAAACCCCGTCAACTGCTTTTACGGCTCCCACTTGTTTGGAAAAGACGCCTTTTTTGATTGGAAAATACTTCTTTACATTTTCTACTTCCAAAATATATTTATCTTGCCTATCTCGCAGTTCCGATAAGGTCATTAGAATCCCTCTCCTCCCCTTCTGAGGCAAGCCAGCAAGCTGATTCATGCACTTTATTAACCTCCAATAAAGGAGGCATGCTGTTATGACATTCACTCATGACATAAGGGCAGCGGTCAGCAAACCTGCATCCTTTTCCCCAGTTCAGAGGGGCTGGCACTTGACCTGGAATAAAATTAAGCCGTTTTTCTTTTTGACCTTTTTTAGGCAAAGACGCCAATAAGCCTTTTGTATAAGGATGTGAAGGGTTACTTAATACTTCTTTTACCGGACCTGTCTCCACAATTTTACCTGCATACATGACAACAAGGCGGTCACAAACTTCCGACACTACTCCAAGATCATGGGTGATGAGGATCATCGACATCCCTTTTTTTCTTTGAAGCTCCTTCATTAGTTCTAGTATTTGGGCCTGAATAGTAACATCTAGTGCCGTTGTTGGCTCATCGGCAATAATTAATTTCGGATCACATGCCATTGCCATGGCGATCATCACTCGTTGTCTCATTCCACCTGATAATTGATGCGGATAACTATGATAAATTTCGTCTGCTCGTGGAATCCCGACTTGTTTTAATAAATCCACTACTGTCTCTTTTCGTTCTTTCCTTTTTAATTTTCTATGAATTTTTAGTGATTCCCCAATTTGATCTCCCACACTGTACACAGGATTGAGTGATGTCATTGGCTCTTGGAAAATCATGCTCATTTCACTGCCGCGAAGATTTCTCATTTCCTTTTTTGAAAGATCAAGGAGATTGACTCCGTTAAAATCTATCGTATCACCGGATACCTTTCCTGGCGATTTGACAAGTCCCATAATGGAAAGGGAAGTCACACTTTTCCCACAGCCAGATTCTCCAACAATTCCTAGTGTTTCCCCTCTCCCTACCTGAAAAGAGATTCCATCAACCGCGTTAAAAGAAGTTTTTCTTGATGAAAAGGTCGTTTTTAAATTTTTGACTTCTAGAATGTTCGACTGCACGAATCATTCCCCCTTATGAACCCGCTTTAATACCAACTGTTTGCTGAAGACTTACATCAATGTAGTCCACCAATTGTTGGATGACTTCATCAGTATGTGCCATTGAAATCGCATGATGAAGCAAGTAATTTGGAGAACAATAAATCCCCTTTGCCGTTAAAGCTTCAATAAATGCGGCATATTTTCCTTTATCGCTTCCAGTTGCACTTCTATAATCAACGATTTCTTGATCAGTAAAGTACCAATGAAAATGTCCGCCCCTACCTTGCATTTTTGCTTTTACCTCATATTTATCTGCTAATCTAGCAAATTCTGAAATCAGTTTTTCTGTTCTCATTTGCAGAGTTTGGAATACTTGTCTTTCCTCATAAATCTCCATGAAAGCCAGTGACGCCGCTAAAGAAACCTGATGCCCATTATACGTTCCAACAAAAGAGCACGTACCCTTTCCTGGTGTTACCGTTTCAAAAATGGGCGATTTTCCAGCTAAGGCAGCCAACGTATACCCATTGCTGATCGCCTTTCCAAATGTAGCTAAATCAGGTGTTACTCCGTAATGGCCTTGAGCACCACCAGGTGAATCTCTAAACCCGGTTAAGAGTTCATCAAAAACAAGAACAATATTTAAATGATCACAGAGTTTTCTTAACCCCTGTAAGTATTCCTTTTTAGCTGGAATATAACCGATATCAATCATGGTTGGTTCAATAATCAGAGCGGCAATCCGATGTTTATTTTCTGTAAGTAAGTTTTCCGCCACTTCCAAATCATTATAAGGAAGAACCAGGGTGCTTTTTACTACATCTTCGATTAATCCAGAAGCACCGGGAAGTGAATTCGGTGCTGACCGATCTCCTGCCTTTTGTAAATCAGGCCATGTACTAACATAAACCGCATCATGCCAACCGTTATAAGCTCCTTCAATGACAGCAATATCTGGTTTTCCTGTATACGCCCTTGCCATTGCCATTGCATGCATGACAGCCTCTGTTCCTGTATTCGTATAACGAACCTGTTCCGCTGTTGGAACGAGAGAAAGAAACTTTTCCGCTGTTCTGATACTTAATTCTGTTTCTACCCCTGTAACAATGCCTGAGGTACTATAGTTTTGAATTCGCTCGTTAAACTCTCGATCGTTGTGACCAAGAATAATTGCACCATTCCCCATGATGCAGTCAATATAACGATTACCATCTACATCTGTTAAGTAGGCTCCTTCTGCCTTTTGATAATAAATGGGATGTGGATTTCGATAACGTGAATTGGAATGAACTCCTCCAGGTACTGACTTTACTGCTCTTTCGAATAGCGCTTTTGATTTCGTATGTTCCATTCTGTCACTTCCTATCTAAATTGTTTAACCGTATCAGCAGATAACATGTTTTTATATAAAAATTCATAGAATGCTGGTTTTGATGATTCAGTCAGTTTCCGATATACCTCTTGAACGGCCTCATTCCCTCTCCAATAGGAATAAATAAATGGAGCCCTTAAGGTATGTTTAAAGAATCGGAGCCTTGATTGAATCCAATTGTCGTCACCAAAAGCAAACTCCTTTAAAAAGGGAGCCACCTCTTCATCTGACTTTTGTTCCGCATGAATCATGTGAGCAGCATTTAATCCGGATATCGATTTTATTTCTTGATAGACTTGATAAATTTCATCATCAATTGTTTCCACCCAGTCAATGAAATGGATCCCGTTATCACCAATTCCCTCAAAAATAGAACTGCTTGCTGTGTTTGTAATAACCAAGGCGGCATCTAGCGGAATATCACCGGATTGGACTCCTAATTCCCTTATTCTCATATGGGTGGTGTGACCTGGAAAGGACTCGTGGGTTACTAAATGTTTTAAAGCTTCATAGGTATAGGATAAGTCCCCATTAATATACATTTTGCCGCCAACATAATCACAGTAAGCACTGTAGGGAACCCCATAAACAACCACTGGTGAAACCTCTACCTCTTCCATTTCTTTAAACATTTTTTGGACTACCCGCTCTTTTCCTTGTAAAAGTAAGTCACTTAAAACTGTTTCAATTTGCTGTGAAGGAACATTTTGCTCTTGTTCCCATTTGCTCACTTTTTCTCGCAGCGATCCCTTTAAGCCCTTTTTGGATAATAGGGTATCTAGTCGTTGATGGAGTTCATTTCTCTCAGCAACGGAAAAGGGATTTTCGTTTACATACAATAAGTCTCTCACTTTTTCTCTAAACGGACTTTCCTTCCCACTGCACCATTTAGCTAGTGTTAATAATGAACCAATTTGCTGCTGCATATAATTTCTTCTTACTTCCGATTGAATGGTTACATATTTATTTCTTAAATTCTCTAAATCTGAAAATATATCATTCCAACTAACGTAGGAATTTGGCGATTCATTGGTCAAATGAATAGGTACTAATCCTTCTTTATCGAGGGAAGCTTCATTACTTGATGAAGCGCTTTTCCGATAAAACTCATCCATCCCTAAGACAATTTGTGTATATTCCTGGGATAATTTGAGATCCAACGACTCAAAACCTGCCGTTTTCGTACCCATGTTAAATCTCCTCCGCTGTATCGAGGTTCCCTAACATAAAGCCATAATCTCCAGGGCTTACTTTATTAAATAGTCCTCTCGTTAAGATCACTAAATTCCTCTGAAAAGGTGCACGAATGACTTCAAGTTCTTCAAAGGTTCTAGGGTTGTATGTTCGTGCTAACACCTGATTTCCTTCAATTACTGTTCCTACTGAACTAAAGTCAAACTCTGGAACCATAATTCCGCCTTCTTTCGGACGAAGAATGGTTATTTCAGTCATGACCTTTTGTTCCGGAGGTGGAGTAACGGCACCTGGAATCATTTTCAACTTCCGCATGACATTAAAGATCCCTTCTACTCCTCTTTCGATGTCATTATCATAGTTAGGGCCGCCGCCTACCTCGACAGTAATGCTCGGAATGCCTTTTTCTAATGTATAGGTAGCAGTTGTACCTTCATATGGATGAGCAGGACGATACAATACAGGGAAATTAAATGCTCTTGATAGGTCTTCATCATTTTGGATGTACACATAGTCCACGACTGGAGTTGCACCCCCTGCATGAAGATCAATGTATACTTCAATTTCATCTAGAAAGTTTTTGACCATGGAATGGGCCAGTTGTTCTGTTACCCAGCCATTTTTATCTCCAGGAAACACACGATTCAAGTTGTTCATGTCAAGGGGAGTATTTCGAGTCATGCTTTCAAAGGCAAGTGGATTGGAGACTGGAAGAAGCTTTACTACACCAGAAAGCTCCGATTCATCTAAACGGTTATAGACTCTTCTAATAATTTCTGCACCGATAATTTCATCACCATGGACAAGGGCTGAAATCCCTAGAACTGGGCCTTCTTTTATCCCACAGATGGTATGAATAGGCAATGAAAGTGGAGTTCCATTCGATAAATGTGTAACAACAACCTCTTTAAATTCACGTGTAGATGTAACTGTCATCATTTTTTCCTCCTTATTAATTCCTTTTTAGTTTTGAATCTGTTAAATCCCTAATCCCATCTCCAAGTAAGTTAAAGCCCAAAACCGTAAACATAATCGCCAAACCTGGATAGATAGACAAATGGGGCGCTTCCCTGATGAATTTCATCCCAAATGCCAATGTCCAGCCCCAGCTAGATTCAGGTGGTTGAATTCCTAACCCTAAGAAGCTAAGTGTGGCTTCGGAAACAATGGCTGTTCCAAGTCCTAATGTGGCTACAACCACAATAGGTGCTAAACAATTGGGTAAAATATTAAAGAAGATAATGCGAAAATCATTAGAACCAATCGTTTTTGCTGCCTGAATATATTCCTCTTCCTTAATGGAAAGAACATTAGCCCGAACTATTCTGGCGTAATTTGTCCAGTACACAAACCCAAGAGCCAAGATGACATTTTCAATACCT
>NZ_JBALOS010000015.1:0-12064 GCF_036962765.1 Neobacillus drentensis | reverse complement strand
CCCATGATGGTATGCTCCTTCTCAAGATGCTAATATAAACATTATTATACTTTAAGGTCTACTTTTTTAGTAATAAAGTGCTTATGGAAAAAAGGACTAACCTTTATATTAAGGTAAGTCCTTTCACATGTGTTTTAAGTGCGTATTACCCCTTCAAATCGAGCTCGCGCTTAACCGGATTTATTTTTTTTCTAAAAATCTTCGTATTTGTCCCAATATATACTCCAGATAGGACAAAGGCTGCTCCGATTCCGTGGGCTGCTGTAAAGGTCTCATGTAAAAAGATTGTAGCCATTAAAACAGCGGATACCGGCATCACGTTAATAAAAATCGAAGCTTTTGCAGCCCCAATTTCTTTGATTCCGTAATAATACATAATAAATGAAACCACAGTAACGAAGATACTCATATGGGCGATGGCCAACCAAGTTGAAACGTCAGCCTGCTGGACATCCTTCCAGGTGGTTTCAAATAAAGCAAATGGTAATAAAAATATCGTCCCAAATGCAACCGCATAGGTGGTGGATTCCACCGGGGTGAATTTTTTTAACACCACTTTACCGACAACGCTATACAATGCCCAACTAATTACCGCACCCAGTAAAACCAAATCAATTGTTTCAAAGCCGAATTCCACCAAAGATAAAACGTGGCCATCAGTAATGATAAATGTAACTCCAATGAGCGCAATTACCATGCCAATAATATGATTCTTGGTGATCGTCTCTTTTAAAAAGACCCCTGATAGAAGAACAATTAAGACTGGATTTGACGCAATAAATAAGGAACTCTTAATCACAGGTGCATGTTTGGTGGCAATAAAAAAACAAATATTATAGAGAGCTATGCCTGTTAACCCTAATACAGCAAAAAGACAACAGTCCTTAAGTGTAGGCCTGATCCGATTTTTTTCCGTTAGCCACATCATCGGAAACAATAGGACAGCCGCCCCCAAAAAACGTAAAAAAGCAACCGTGGCGGGTTCAAAACTTTGAACGGCAATTTTTCCGGCAATAAAGGCACTTCCCCATGTCGCCGTAGCGATAATCAGCATTACGTAAGTAAGCCATTGCTTCTTTTTCATCCAATTCCCTTCAATCTATTAAATGTAATAATTAGTATTGTACCATCTTTTTCGGATTTCGAAATAATTATTTTTAATAGATTTTGAATAATGCGACCATTCAAGGAATGTAATGCAGGATTTGGGAAGAGAGTAAGATTATTTACTATGTTTATTTCTAAAGGAAATAATATTTGTTTTTAACGATGCATATGTCCCGATAGCTGCATATCCGTAAAACCAACCCATAAAAATACCGCCAAGGGTATTGTGTTTATGACTGATAAAAATAGAAAATCCTAATCCAAAGATTAGGGCAATGGTTGGGACAAACCATTTTGGTAATTTGAAGTAAACCTTTATTAGTTGAGTTAACACTATGATGAGGGGGATAGCAATAACTGCATCCCAAAAATTCGTTTGTATAGTTGGGAAATCCATCGATAAACACACCTTTTTTCCTTTATTATGTGTGTTTTCTTCTCGATTTATTTATAGTTAGTTCATACTGATATACCAAGCTAAACCTCCGATGGCCGCTAAAATGACAATGACATAAATCCCTGTCAATCGTAATGTGTTTTGTTTTGTGGAACTTTTATAGTTTTCATCAGGTTTCCCTGTAAGTGAAAGTGTACCAATCAATGCTGCGACTAAAACAATAATGATAAGAGCCATTCCAAACTTCATATTTTTCATCCTCACTAAATAATTTCATAAAAGATTGTTTACTTGACCTAAAAGTTTCAATGTATGATTCTTATATTAATGTTAATCTTATAAAAAATGACCATCCAATTAACAAAAAAATAGACCATCCACTTTTAATTGCAAGATCATAACTTCTTCAATTAAATGGAAGAGGGGTGAAAACTTTGGAATGGAAACCAGATCGTAAAGAAAAAAGACCGATTTACAAACAAATTGCTGATTACCTTGAAGAAGGAATTTCGACAGGAATATATACAATCGAAAGCATGTTACCTTCTGAACGTGTCTTAGCAGAAGAGCTGCAAGTAAACCGAAGTACAGTGGTGGCAGCATATGAAGAGCTCCAGTCACTGGGTATTGTCGAGCGAATAAAAGGGAGCGGTACCCGTGTCAGCACAGATATTTGGGGGCTTGAACATAGACGTATTCCAAACTGGAGCAGATATTTAGAGCGAGGTTCGTTTCTTCCAAACCTTCCAGTCGTTCAAAAAATTCGTAAAGAAACACAGGGAAATGACCTTATTAATATGGCTAGTGGTGAGTTGTCACCAAGTTTACTTCCAAATGAACAATTCCGTCGTATCCTTTCTGATCAGTCCTTTACAGGCTACCTAGGCTATGACGATCCGCAGGGGAATGAAGATTTAAGGCGAACGATTTCTTCCCATGTGAATGAGTTTAAGAATATTAAAACATTTCCATCATCGATTCTTATAACTTCTGGTGCACAACAAGCCTTGCATTTAATTGTCCAATGCTTGCTGAAACCGGGAGACGCGGTTGCCATTGAAGACCCTTCCTATTGTTTTTCTCTTCCCATTTTTCATACGGCAGGTTTAAAGATTTACCGATTACCGATTGATTCAGAGGGTATTAACCCGGATGATCTTATTCATTTACATAAAAAACATCGAATTAAAATGGTTTTTTTAAATCCGGATTTTCAAAACCCAACAGGAACGGTTCTTTCAATGGAACGACGGAAACAAATTTTAAACATCTCAGCTGAATATGGTATTCCAATCATTGAAGATGATCCCTATAGTTTGACATCCTTTGATGGAGTGGTTAATCCTACTTTAAAATCAATGGATGATAATGGGAATGTTCTGTATATAAGTTCTTTGTCCAAAATTATTGCTTCAGGATTGCGCATTGGTTGGGTAATTGGCCCTCCAAAGGTCATTCAACGGCTTGCGGATGCCAAACAGCAAGTTGATTTTGGACACAGTGTCTTTCCCCAATGGGTAGCCAATCAATTTCTCGGGTCGGAATACTTTCATCCGCATATTCAATTTTTAAGAAACCAGCTTCAACAGAGAAGAGATCAGATTGTTCAAAGCTTTAAGGAGCTATTGGATGATAAAATTTCTTTCTCTATTCCTGAAGGCGGAATTCATATGTGGTGTAAATTACACAGGTCTGTAGATGAACAAAAATTACTGGAGGAATCGATAAGAAAAGGTGTCGCATTTGTTCCAGGAACGGTTCTGGGTTCTGAAAAAGGGAATCAGCGTTTTACATTCGGCAGGGCAGATACCAATTTAATTCATACGGGCATCGCTCGGTTTTCAGAGGCCTTAATAAATAAAGAACAAAGACAATAAAGTTCCATTCTAATAAAATAGGGTCAGTCCCATGGTGTATACAAGCTTTAATGCACCGAGTGACTGACCCTATTTTATGACTTTTACTTAAACTGTTAATTTTAGCAAATCGTCCGATGGTGTAACCGAATCATTTTTTGTAGCAATAATATTTAGATATTTTTCTTTATTTGTAATGACAACTGGGGTCGTGGTTTGATATCCGGATGCTTTGATCTTATTTAAGTCAAATTCAATGAGTAATTCACCTTTTTTTACTATATCTCCCTGTTTGACATGCGGCGTGAAATATTGCCCATTCAATTTTACGGTATCAACGCCAATAAATATTAATACTTCAGCACCATCATCGGAAGTTACACCAACGGCATGTCCAGTTGGAAATTGGGTAGTGACCACACCATTAACAGGTGAAAGGACTTTACCAACTTCTGGTTCAATGGCAACCCCTTTACCCACGGTTTCGGTCGAAAAAAGCATATCATTAATTTTTGCTAGCGATACTACTTTGCCTTGTAACGGACTTACTATGGTTTCGGGTTTTACGTCAACAAACATTTGTCCATATTTGTCTTTTTCATTCGTGTTTTTACTTTCATATCCGAATAGATACGTAAAAAGAAATCCTAGAACAAAAGAAACCGCAATCCCGATTAGAAATTTCCATAATGGTGAAAAGGCAGGAATTGAGAGAACACTCGGAAGTACAAAATCAGTCATGACAATACCTAAGGCTCCATTAATGGCACCACCTACAGCTGCCGCAATGATAACATAAATCATTGTTCGTCTGTACCGAAGGATAATTCCATAGTTAATGGCCTCGGTTGTTCCTGCCAATGCTCCAGGCACAATTCCGCTTGCAGCAAGTGCCTTCAGATTTTTATCCCTTGTTTTTAGAAAAACCCCGATAGCGATGCCAACTTGCGCAAATGGAGCTGCTGCAGCCATTGGAATGATGGGATCAGGACCTGCGGCCAGATTAGCAATCGCAAGTGGAATGACTGTCCAATGCAATCCCATAATGGTTAGGAACGTCCATGAAGCACCTAAAACAGCTCCAGCCAAAAGTCCGCTTCGATCACTTAAGAAATTAATAATGGAACCAAGTCCTTCGCCAAGCAATGTACCAATCGGACCAAACACAAGCATGGTTAAGGGGACAAGCAAAAGTAAGGAAATCAATGGATTGATAAACATCTGAATGTCTTTATATATAACTTTTTTCAACAATTTATCTAAACCAGCATAAACAAACATGGCAATAAAAATGGGAAAAACAGTAGAAGAATAGTCAGCTAATAAGACAGGAATTCCTAAAAAGTCGCTTTCCTTCACTCCTTTATCTACTAGGCCGACAATTTCAGGAGTTAATAAAGAGGCACCAATAACTCCACCAACATATCCATTAGCACCAAGTTTAAGAGCAATGGAAATTCCAAGAAATACAGGTAGGAAATGAAAAACTGCGCCTCCGGCAGCGGATAAAATCAAATAGGTACCGCTTTCAGGAGAAATCCAACCTAACATGTTTAACACTGATAACAATGCTTTCAAGAGTCCAGCTCCAGCAAGTACGCCAATGATAGGGGCGAAACTTCCTGAAATAACACCTAAAACTTTAGACAAGTTTGATTCTTTAGCTTCGTTTGGCAGCATTGAATGTTCGGAATGATCTAATTTTTGATTGCTCATAGTTGCTCCCCTCAATCTAATATTCATTATATCTTTTGCATTCATTTTCCACTTTATTTTATTTGTAGAAATTACTTTTAAAATTGAAAGCGCTAATATAATCCTAGTATAATGAACTGAAATGATTACTGTTAGGATTTATTTAACATTATCAGGATTAACATGATAATGGTTCATAGTTAAGTGGAGGATATAAATATGGAACAATCGAAAGTCATCTCAACCGCGATAAAAATTTATAATATAACCAACTTAAATACATATGTTCTAGATAAAAATGGGGAGTTTTTGTACCATCATGAAATCATTTCTATCCCACCATTTATGCCAGGTTCAGATGACAAGGATATTTTGTTTTTGTTTGAAAAAATGAAACCTAAGGAACAACTATATTCTTTTATAAACGAATGGAACTTACATTATTTCGGATTTTCCTTCACCCAAAAGATGGAAAGGTACTCGATTATCATCGGACCATTTTTCGATAAAACACCAGATTTTTACAGTTTATCTAAAAATTATCTCCTTACAAGTTCACAAAGTGAAGATTTAAAGGTCACTGTCGACAAAATCTATGTCCAAACTGCAGAACAGGCAAGTGGTTATGCAAGTATTCTTCAACAATTTACAAACATGATGGAGAAGGACATTACTCCTTTATTGATTATTTCAGATAAAAACAACCAGCATGTTCACAGTAAGGTAAATCACATAAATGTGGACAAAGAAGCGGAACTAGTCAAATTGAGATATATGACTGAAAGAAATTTTATGAATGCCGTTGAAAAGGGGGATAAAAAAACAGCATTACAACTGATTAATTCTAGAAACATGCTGTTTTCTTTTTCGGAACGTTTTCCAAATCAGCCGTTGCGCCGTATGAAAAATATAGCGATTATCTTAAATACTCTTCTTCGGACGTCAGCAAGAAATAGTTATGTACCTGCAATCATGATCCATCGAATCTCAGAAAAATTTGCGTATGAAATCGAAAATGCGAATCAAGTGGAAACACTCCATCAGTTAGAGGATCGAATGATCGAGGAATATTGCGATTTAGTCATTTCCAACTCTTTAAGTAAATTTTCAACCATGACCCAAAGGGTGATTGAACATCTGCTAAGTTTTTATAATAAACAGATTAATAAAGAAGATTTGGCAGCACAATTGTCCATCCATCCCAGCCATCTTTCCCGAAAATTTAAAGAAGAAACAAAGATCACCTTAACGGCTTTTCAACAAATGTTACGAATAAAGGAAGCAAAGCACCTTTTAAAAACAGAGAATTTATCTATTGAAGAAATCGCATGGACGATTGGATACGATGATCCATCTTACTTTACAAGAGTATTTAAAAAGGAAACAGGAAGGACACCTTCGCAATATCGAGATGGGGCAGAAGTATAAGACAAATGAGTTCACACCATTCCATAAAAATGGCGTGAATTTTATTATTTTGTAAATAATAGTTAAAGTTAAAGTAAATATCATTAATTCAAGTTATAGTACTTGACGATTTTTGTCAGATAGTTATAAAATGGTTACGGAAAGTAACTTATATTAATTAAAATAACCTATTTTCTTTAGGGACATGTTACCAAAATTGGAGGGAAAACATTATGAAATTTTTTATCGATACTGCTAACCTTGAGGAAATCAAAAAAGCCTATAAAATTGGCGTATTATCAGGAGTAACAACCAACCCATCTTTAGTAGCTAAAGAAGGCGTGAAATTCGAAGACCGTATTGCAGAGATTTTAAATGCAGTACCAGAGGTTGAGTCTGTTTCTGCGGAAGTAACACCTAATGCTCTGACTGCTGAACAAATGATTGCAGAAGCAAACGAACTCATTAAAATTAACGGTGGAGATAAGAACATTACCATTAAACTCCCAATGACATTAGACGGATTAGAGGCTTGCCGCTATCTAACCAAAAAAGGTGTTAAAACAAACGTAACTCTTGTCTTTAGTGTCAACCAGGCACTATTAGCAGCACGTGCAGGAGCTACTTATGTTTCGCCATTCTTAGGTCGTTTAGATGATATTAATGAAGATGGTGTCCAACTTGTCGCGAAAATTGCTGAATTGTTCCGCGTACAAAACTTGGATTCACAAATCATTGCTGCATCCGTTCGTCATCCTGACCATGTTACTCGTGTTGCGCTGGCAGGAGCTCATATTGCAACGATTCCATTCAAGGTAATTGAGCAACTATCAAAACATCCTTTAACAGACCAAGGGATTGAAAAATTTGCGGCTGACTGGAAAACTGTCTAAGAAAGCTGTTGCCCATGCTGCACAATGACCATATTGTGTGGATGTTCATAGAAAAATGAAATAACCACTACAAAATAACCCCCCCTTCACTTATTAATGAAGGGGGGGTTAGATTTACAACCATTTATACGCCCATGCTTCTAATGATTTAAGAGAACGTCCAAGGTCCGTTCCTTTTTTTGTTAATGAATACTCGGTTCGGACAGGACGGTCTGGTATGACATTCCTCACCACAATTCCGTTGTCCTCAAGTTCTTTCATTCGTTCATTTAATACTCTTTTACTTAAATCAGGAATAAAAGCATGGATTTCACTGAATCTTTTTGGTTCCTCCATTAATGTGTGAATAATGAGACCCATCCATTTCTTTCCTATTATATGATAGCATTCTTCAATTTTACTGCATAATTTATTGACTGTTTCCATAATAAACAACCCCTAATTGTTTCCTGGTTATTTTTAATAACTTCATAATAATAATAGCAGACTCAAATAAGATAAAAAAGCGTTTTATCACTATTTCAGGCATTAGCGGGATCAATACAAAAAAGCTGGCCTCCTAATGGAGAACCAGCTTTTTGTTACTTTTTATAACCAAAATTAGGAATGTATGTCCAGGGGTGGCGGAAAGCATGTGCGAATAATTTTGTTTCCATTGAAATTTTTCTAATAAAAGGACTATTTTTGCGAAAACAGGACTTATATGGTAAAACCTAACCATTAGGTAGTTTTTGAGCAAGCACTAATTTCAAATAATAATAGAAAGGAAAATGGCTATGAAAAAGATACTTATTACCGGGTTTGACCCGTTTGGAGGAGAGCCCGTCAATCCTGCACTCGAGGCAGTGAAGATATTACACGGAAAAGAAATTGCAGGCTATGAAGTGGTCACAAGGGAAATCCCGACGGTTTTTGGAAGGGCGATTAGTAGATTAAAAGAATCGATCGATGAACTATATCCAGACATGGTCATTTGTGTTGGCCAGGCAGGGGGGCGATCCACAATCACACCTGAACGTGTTGCAATCAATGTGGACGATGCCAGGATTCCAGATAACGAGAATAATCAGCCAATTGATGCAGAGATTGTCCCAGATGGACCAACTGCCTATTTCTCCAATCTGCCGGTCAAGGCAATGGTCCAAAAAATGACTGAAAACGGAATCCCTGCTTCCGTTTCGAATACAGCGGGCACCTTCGTCTGTAACCATACTTTTTACGGATTGATGAATTACATTGATACAAGCAGCAAGAATATTCGAGGCGGCTTTATCCATATTCCTTTTCTCCCGGAACAGATTGTCCGGAATCCGGGACATCCAAGCATGAGTCTAGAAATGATAGTTATGGGATTGGAACTTTCCATTGAAGCTGCTTTAGCAAATGAAACAGATATTGTACAAGTTGGAGGAGAAATTTGTTAATTTTAAGTGCTGTACATTTTTAGTGAAAGCACCCTAGGTAGATATTTTTAGAAGTTAATTGGAAAGAAAACATGTGAGGAAACCTTACGGTATTAATGACAAATTTTGTCGTCCTTATAATACTCCACTATAAGGTATTGGTTGGGACCTAGGCGATGGAGATGATTAAACCGAGGGTTCACTTTACATAACATAAAAGAATTGATATAAATCATTCAACCTTTTGTCCAATGACAGGATGTTGGGGAAATATATAATAGAGGATAGGGAGGTAGGTTTTCTTTTCCTTTTGCATTGACTCGCATAAAGGGTAATGGGAAGGAATCTTGCCCGGGGAGGTTGAAGATTAGTAGGGAGGGGCGCGATGGAAAATAGATGAAATTTATTTTGAATTTTTTCAATATTCGTTCAAGTATATCTTGTGTTTAAATGTGTTTCATTCCAATACTAGGTAAATCCTAAAGATTTCTATGTAACCCTTGCTCATACGGCATAATTGTTTCACTAGAAGAGCTCGTTAAATAACCAATAAGGGGGAAATTTGTTGAAAACGCAAATTGAACAAAATGGTATTGTTACCCTGACACCTGAAGCTGCCAATGGTTTGAGTAACAGTGGAATGTGGAATGATGATTTACGGCCAACAACAATGAAGGAACATTCATGGAAAGGTCTAAATTTTGCCACGTTATGGATTGGGATGTGCTTGTGTATACCAGCCTATACAATGGCGAGTGGTTTGATTTCGTTAGGAATGAATTGGTGGCAGGCGATTGGAACGATTTTTCTTGGGAATGTTATTGTCCTTATCCCTATTCTATTAAACTCCCATGCAGGTACGAAATTCGGAATTCCCTATCCAGTGTTTGCCCGCTTATGGTTTGGCTCAAAAGGGGCGCATATTCCAGCCCTAGCTAGAGCTATTGTAGCTGCTGGCTGGTTCGGTATCAACACATGGATTGGTACGGGTGCAATTGATACACTTTTATCGGCTTCATTTTCTGCCTGGAGAAACTTGCCAGGGCATACGGCGATTGTATTTGCTTTGTTTTGGGGCTTAAATGTAGTTGTAGCCTATAAGGGACCTCAAGCAATGAAAGTACTAGGCTTAATTGCAACACCAATTGTTGGCATCGCTTCGATCATTCTTCTTATTTGGGCATATACGAATGCAGGTGGCTGGGGTCCCATTTTGGACACGCCATCTAAATTCACGACAACAGGGGCATTTTTAAAAGTGTTTTTCCCGGCATTAACAGGAGTCATTGCATTCTGGGCAACACTTGCATTGAATATACCTGACTTCTGCCGGTATGCGAAAAGTCAAAAATCACAAATGTTGGCTCAAAGTTTCTCTCTCCCGCTTACAATGAGTATTTTTTCCTTTATTGGAATCGCCGTCACTTCGGCTACGGTGGTCATTTTTGGGACAGCTCTTTGGGATCCAGTTCAACTGCTTGCGAAATTCCCGCCATATGTAATATTTTTGGGAACGTTAATTATTGTGATTGCATCTTTAACGATTAATGTCGGTGCAAACATCGTCGCACCAGCCCGTGCGATTGAAAATCTAAATCCAAAACGTATTACTTTTGGTTTAGGTGCTCTAATAACTGGTGTCTTTGCAATTTTAATGCAACCTTGGTACATTATGGAGAACTTTGGAAACTATATTTTTGGCTGGCTGGGAACGTATGGAGCATTACTTGGTCCGATTGATGGGATTGCAATTGCCGATTACTGGCTTGTGCGCAAGAGACAAATGGCACTTAATGAGCTATATGATGTAAACGGCCGTTATAGTTATACATCTGGTTTTAATAAAAACGGCGTTTATGCTTTAATCATTGGGGTAGCCGTTCCAGTACTAGGACTGATCATACCTGGACTCCGCTTTTTATGGGATAATGCTTGGACATTTGGATTGTTTATCTCTATCATTGCGTACACCTACTTAATGAGAGGGGACCAAAGTGTTCTCAAACCAGGGGAATATGAAAAGATTACAAGCTTCAAACCGTCAACTCCTGGCAATAATGTGGATTCAGTCAACCATAATGAAACAGAATTTTTCTATTAAAAAATGAGTGTCAGGCACCTTCCGGGTAATAAGGAGGTGCTTGACGCATTTTTTTTGCTTTTTTACCCTAATATTGGTAAAAATTAAAATATTTGGAAAAATGGTAGATTTATTGGAAATAGTAGATTTGTATGAATTTAGGCCGATACATATCTTTCTAGAAAGAACAAAAAAACTAAGGAGATCGTTATGAAAAAAATTAAAATTTCATTCGTAAGTCTTGTCCTGCTCATCTCATTATTCTCTTTCAACCATATAAGTTTTGCGAAAGAGAGTAATATCAACTCAAAAACTGAAAAATTAACAAAAGAAGAAAGACAGTATTTAAAAGAGAAAGTAGGACATACTTACGAAGAAATCGATCAATTACCGGTCGAAGTAGCAAAACAACTAGTAAAAGACAAAGCGGTTATACAGGATTCCAATTCGCAATTGGCTGTATTTAATGATGCAATTAATAATACTGGTGATTATACAACTATGGGATTAATTGCTCCTACTACGATGAAATTGGCCGGTACTGTGTATAAAGTAACATCTGACAAAGCAAATAACGATAAATTTTATATTTATGGTAATTTTACCTGGTTAAAGTCACCAGTCAATACACTCGTTGATAAGATGACATTTGGTTTTCCGGCTGGCTCCGGATTTTACCTGCCAACAAGTAGTGGGGCGATAACACAACATCAACATCGATATAGTCAAGATCCTCAAGGCAACGGGGTTTGGAAAGATTATGCAGTTGATTACTCACCAAGTGATTGGTATCCAAATGCAGGTGTAGCAGGTGATTTTGATTTATTGTCTTCTACGGATTTAACCAAACACAAAGGCTATATGGCACAATATGTTTATGTACCAACCTCAAAAAGCGGACTATGAATATTAAATTTGAGTATGGTCATAAGTTAGTCGTAGGAAACGTGAGTGTATCCGTATTATCAGCGGGGTTATCCATTACTCCAACCACAACAGTTGATACCGCTTCTTATGCATTAACCGTTTCTTATTAAGCAGTAATGGAAAAACGATGAAAAGAAAGTCTCAAAGGTCAGATACGATGACCTTTGAGACTTTTTGTTTAGATATTAATAAAGGTAATCTATTTGTTCGCCCCTCGTTTTCCCCAAAACAGCTTCGCTTTTAAACACTAGACTTTAAATTATTCGTATATGCTTTATAGATGGCTTCGGACACGATCA